>CAZAWC010000001.1:0-82654 GCA_964488595.1 uncultured Staphylococcus sp.
AGCCCGACTTCAAGAAGCTCGGCCCGAAGCATGGCAAGAACATGAAGGCCGTGGCTGCTGCCGTGGCGGCCGTCGACACCAAGGATGTCAACCGGCTGGAGCGCGAAGGGAGCCTCGCCATCGACGTCAACGGCACCCCGGTGACTATAGATCTGGCTGATGTGGAGGTGATCTCGGAGGATATCCCCGGCTGGCTCGTGGCCAACGACGGAGCCCTGACCATTGCCCTCGACATCACCGTGACTCCCGAGCTGGAGCGCGAGGGCATAGCCCGCGACCTCGTGAACCGCATACAGCGCACACGCAAGGAGCGTAAATATGACATCACAGACCGTATCACGCTGACATTCGAGCCCAACAAGGCCACCGACGACGCCATCCGCGACTTTGCCGACTATATAGCCGGACAGGTGCTTGCCACAGGGCTTGAGATAGCCGACGGCCCCCTCGACCCCGCAGATCCCGACGTGGCCCTGCTTGACATGGACGATGTGAAACTCCATGTGAAGATAACCAAATGACATACTGACCTGACTCATGGTGCCCCGCACACAGACAGTGTGCGGGGTAGCCATAATCAATAAACTGCAATTCCTTCCTTTGATCTATGTCCGAAAAAAAACGATACTCCGACGAAGAACTTCAGGAGTTTAAAGAAATAATCCTCGAGAAGCTCGAAAAGGCCCGCAAGGAATATGAAACGCTCAAGGCAAGTGTGACCAATGCCGAGGGCAATGACATAGCCGACACGTCGCCCACGTTCAAAATCCTTGAGGAGGGAGCCTCTACACTCTCCAAAGAGGAGTCGGGCCACCTCGCCCAGCGCCAGATGAAATTCATCCAGCACCTGCAGAACGCACTCATACGCATCGAGAATAAAACTTATGGCGTGTGCTGCGAGACAGGAGAGCTGATACCCAAGGAGAGGCTTCGTGCCGTGCCCCATGCCACCCGCAGCGTGGAGGCCAAGAACAATCAACACAAGAACAAATAAATGACCCGCCGCCTTACAGCATTAACATCCGTCATCATAGTCACTGTCCTCATCCTCGACCAGATCATCAAATTCCTGATCAAGACACGCTTCTATCTGGGCGAGGATATGGAGATATTCCCGTGGTTTCATCTGCTGTTTGTGGAGAACAACGGCATGGCCTTCGGCATGACCATCGGGAGCAAGCTGGTGCTCACACTGTTCCGCGTCGTCGTGGTGAGCCTTCTCTGCGTCTATCTTTATAAGGTGTGCCGCATCCCACGCATTTCGACGGGATATGTGGTGTGTCTCGCCTTCATCATTGCCGGCGCCGCGGGCAATATCATCGACTGCCTGTTCTATGGTGTGCTGTTCAACAATCCTTGGCCCCCACAGACGGCACAATTCCTCCCGGCGGGAGGCGGATATGCCCCGCTGTGCATGGGCAAGGTGGTAGATATGTTCTTCTTCCCCCTGTTCTCGTGGACGTGGCCGGCATGGATGCCGGGAGTGGGCGGCGAGCGGTTTCTCTTCTTCCAGCCTGTGTTCAATCTGGCCGATGCCGCCATCTCGTGCGGCATCATCGTCATGATACTGTTCTATCACAAATATATCCAGACCCCCGCGGCCCTGCGTGCCTCACTCGACCCCTCGGCTGAGCACACCGACGGCGCCCGGGAATGACACTGCCATCACCATGCGCCACGTCAAGTCAATGCGTCTGCTCCCCGTAGTGTTCCTCGCCGTCACGGCGGGGATGCTGTCGCTGAGTTGCCGCAAGATGCCCGACAACATCATCCCGCCCGAAAAGATGGCCGGCGTGATGGCCGACGTCTACGTAGGCGAGGCCGTGATGGAATCGTCGCCACAACTGTTTACCACCGACTCCGCCCGCCGTGCGTTCAAACAGGCCATCTTCGCCCGCAACGGGGTGACCACCGCCGAGGTTGACACATCACTCTTCTGGTATGGTTATAATACGGAGGAGTATCTGAAGGTGTGCGAACGCACCGAGGAGATATTGCACGAACGCATAGCCGAGGCTGAGAGCAAGGGTGCCAAAGCGGCTTCGACCACCCGCAGCATGAGCCTCGACGGTGACTCTGTCAATCTGTGGACCGGCCCCTCGGCCATACGCAACTCACTGCTGAATCCGACGGACTTCATCACCTTCTCCATCCCGCGCGACAAGAACTGGGAGCGGGGCGACCGCTATACGCTCTCGGGCAAAGGTGTCATGACTCATCATCCTGTAGAGATGGTCCTCGCCGTGGATTATAATGACGGCAACACCGAGTATGTCACCCTGCGGCGCGATGCCTCGGAGCGCACACAGCGGCTGGTGCTGGTGCTCGACTCGATGAAAACAGCCAGCACGGTCTACGGCTATGTGAGATACACACCCTCGGAGGGTGAGGTGAGCTATCTCGACTCGCTGTCGCTGGTGCGCACGCGTGGCAAGAACGACAACAAAGCCGCCCGGGCCAATCAGCTCCACACACGCTCAAGATGATGGCCGGGAGCATGCGCTACAGATGCCATGCCGCCGTGGCCGGCGGGAGGATCACAGCCCCGGCCATAGTGACGGTGACGGACGGGGGCTCTATGACCGTGGAGCCCGAACACCCACGCGAACTCTATTCGACCCGCCACTACAACGGAGCTATCATCGCCATCCCGGCATCATTGCGCCACTCGCTGCCACAGTCGCTCCCTCCACAGGGATTGCGCAAGGCACTCGCGGCCATCGCTCCACTCACCTCAGGCTCCCTCCCGGCCGAAATATGCTTCATCCCCCTCAAACGCTGATTCACCATGAAGTTCATTCAATCCATCATACTCTCACTCCTCCCCGCCCTCGCGGCCCAAGGTGCCGTCACCACCCTGCTTGTGAACAATCTCGACACCCCGCTTGCAATTGACTCCGAAGCTCCGCGATTCTCGTGGAGACTCACTTCAGACCGCAGCAACGTGAGCCAACGCTCATACAGAATCCTTGTCGCCTCCAAGCCCGAGCTGCTCGTGTCCGGCAAAGCCGACCTTTGGGACTCGGGCGACGTGGCGGGTGAGGCCACAATGGCGGCAGACTATAAGGGGAAACCGATCCGTCAGGGCAGACAGGCCTACTGGACGGTGACAGCCGTGACCACCGACGGCAAAAAGCACACCCCTGCGGCGCCGGCCATGTTTGGAATGGGACTGACGAAAGAGTCGCACTGGGGAGGGAGATGGATAGGCCTCGAGACCCCGCAACCCGGAGATGTGAGAGGCGAGGTCCACACGGTGCTCCCGGCACGATACGTGCGCAAGGAGTTCAGACTCGACAATAAGCCCGTGCGCCGCGCCACTGCCTACATCGGCGCCGGCGGGATATATCGTCTGTTCGTAGGTGGCCATGAGGCAGATGCGGCAGATGTGCTCAAACCCGTGCCGACAGACTACCGACGCACTATGTATTATAACGCCGTTGACGTGACCCCTTATGTCACCGACACCATACTGCCTGTGGGGATAATGTTAGGAGCGGGTCGATATTTCCCGCCGGCTCAGCACAAGCCCCACAAGATCCCCGTCTTCGGCAACCCCACCTGCCGCCTCAATCTTGTGATAGAGTATGAGGATGGCTCTACACGCAGGCTGGTCACCGACGACTCATGGCGCCTCACCGACCGCGGTCCTATACGCTCGGGCAACGAATATGACGGCGAGGTCTATGACGCACGCATGAGCCTCGACGGTTGGACCGACCCCGGATATGACGACTCTCAATGGATGAAAGCGGAGCGGTCTGCCATCCCAACCGGAGTGGCCAAGGGGCAACCGATGGCCAATATGAGAGCCGTGCCACGCAACAATCCCACTGTACTGTGGCAGAGAGGCGACTCGGCAATGCTCGACTTCGGGCAGAACATGGCGGGGTGGATAGCCTTCAGGCCCTACGGAGCCGAGGGGGACACCATTCGCATCAAATATGCCGAACGGCTCAACCCCGACGGATCGCTCTACACGGCCAACCTGCGCGACGCGCTGTCAGAGGACGTATACATCTGTTCGGGGCGCGAAAAAGGGGGCGAGGAGTATTCCCCGTCGTTCACATATCACGGCTTCCGTTATGCACGCGTCACGGGTATGCCCCGCGTGGCGGCACAGGATTTCACTGCCATAAGTGTGGCAGACCCGATGGAGATGACGATGGATTTCCAATGTGCCGACACCACACTGACACGGGTGGTGCGCAATGCACTCGAGGGTATCCTCTCCAACTACAAGGGTATGCCGGTGGACTGCCCGCAGCGCAACGAGAGGCAGCCGTGGCTCGGCGACCGCACCGTGGGTGCCCTCGGCGAAAGTGGTTTCTTTGACAACGAGAGGCTCTATGCCAAGTGGGTAAAGGACATATGCGACGCTCAGCGCGCAGACGGGTGCATCCCCGACGTGGCTCCGGCCTTCTGGAACTATTATACCGACAATGTGACATGGCCGGCCGCACTGCCCATGGTGTGCGACATGCTGATGACCCGATTCGGCAACGACCGCCCCATGCGGGAGGCTTATCCACACATAGCACTGTGGATGAATCATATTCTTGACGAATACTCGCGCGACGGTATCGTGCGCCGCGATCGTTATGGCGACTGGTGCGTGCCCCCGGAGAGCCCCGAGCTGGTCCATTCCAAGGATCCGGCCCGTCAGACTGACGGATCACTTATCTCTACAGCCTATGCGGTGAAATGCCTTGAGCTGCTCGAGAAGTTTGCCCGCATGCAGGGGCTGGAGGAAGATGCCGCACGCTGGCACACGCTCCGCGACAAGAGCGCCGCGGCCTTCAACCGCCAATTCCTCACCAATCGGCCCGGGACATCGCGCATGCCCGGCCACCCGCTCTATCCCGACTCCATATTCTATGGCAACAACACACCCACGGCCAACATTTTAGCGCTGGCGTTTGACCTCGTGCCCGACTCCCTGCGTGGCCCTGTGGGAGATAACCTTGTGGCAAAAATACTGGTCGACAACGACGGACACATTCCCACCGGCGTCATCGGTACTTCATGGCTCATGCGCACACTCGACAAGATAGGTCGCGGCGACGTGGCATGGCTCCTCGCCACCAACTCGACTTACCCCTCGTGGGGATACATGGCATCGAAAGGCGCCACCACAACATGGGAGCTGTGGAACGGCGACACGGCCAATCCGTCCATGAACTCGGGCAACCATGTGATGCTGCTCGGCGACCTGCTGGTGTGGGTGAGAGAAAACCTCTGCGGCATCCGCGAGGGGGAGCATCCGGGTGAATATCTGTTTGATGCAGACTTCTCGATCCCCGACTGCGAGTTTGCATCCATGACCTCTCCCACCCCTTACGGCCCGGTCGGCTCAAGCTGGGAGAAGAAGGCCGGAGTGCTGACATGGACGGTGACCCTCCCGGCCGGCACCACAGGCAGAGTGCGTCTGCCAGACGGACGCGAGGAGACTGTAGGGTCGGGCACCACGACACTAAAGGCTAACATGCCTCTTTCGGCCCCGCAGGTGATCTCCGAGGAACACCTCTACAGCCGCACATGGTTCCCGCAGTGTCACGCCGCTACCATCGTGGAGAGGCCTGACGGCGAACTGGTGGCTGCCTACTTCGGAGGCACTTATGAGCGTCACCCGGACGTATGTATCCGCGTGAGCCGCAAACCGGCCGGAGCCACCGAGTGGACCGAGCCGATAACGGCTGCCGACGGAGTGTTCATGCCCGGGACTCCTGACGCCATCCTCGCCGGAGTCACCGACTCGGCACATCTCGCCACGATAGGCGACATCACTCCCCTCAGTGCGCAGGCGGGCCCCGTAAACTCGCTGCGTCGCAAGGCTTGCTGGAATCCCGTGCTGTTTGAGATGCCCTCGGGTGAGCTTTGGCTGTTCTATAAGATCGGCACCCGCGTGGCCGACTGGACCGGCTGGGTGGTGAAGTCGACCGACGGCGGAAAGACTTGGGGCAAACGCGAGCCCCTCCCCGAGGGATTTCTCGGGCCGATAAAGAACAAGCCCGAGCTGATCGGCAACCGACTCATATGTCCCTCGAGTACGGAGAAGGGTGGATGGAAACTGCACTTCGAGATACTCGACACCGACACGGGTCAGTGGGAGTATATCGGCCCGATCGCTGCCGAGAAGGCATGGCGTCCGCAGGATCTGACTGGCGAAGGGGGCACCCCCGGCCCCGAGGCGAAGCTGCGGCCCATCGACTGCATACAGCCCTCCATACTGCGCCACGACGACGGGAGGCTTCAGGTGCTGATGCGCACACGCAACGGCAAGATAGCCACTTCATGGAGCGCCGACTCGGCCCGCACATGGAGCGACGTGACACTGATAGATGTTCCCAACAATACTTCAGGCACCGACGCCGTGACACTTCGTGACGGGCGCCACCTCCTCATCTACAACCCCGTGACCATCCTTCCGGGCGACCGCAAGGGAGTCCGCACACCTCTCGTCATAGCCGAGAGCCGCGACGGTGTGAACTGGACCCCGGTAGTCACCCTCGAGGACTCGCCCATCAGCCAATATTCATATCCCGCCATCATCGAGGGACGGGACGGCACCGTCCATGCCATATACACATGGCGACGCCAGCGTGTGGCCCACAAGCAGCTCCGTCTCGACTGACCCACACCGCCCCCAGCGAACTATCAGGGCGATAGATGTGTTATGCAGAAGTAAGACCCTACATTTTTTCATCTAACATAACGACATCTATTATGAAAAGAATCCTCTTCATTCTTTGCGCTGTGATGGGCATAGCCCTCGGTGCCAACGCCAAAGGGCCTCAACTGCAATTAGGCTACGGCGGTTACACTCAAATGGATGCCTCCGGCATGCACCCGGGGGGCGCAGTCGATAACGCTTGGGGCGCGCTGACAGCGGGCGTCAACTTCAAGGTGGCCCCGTCGCTCTACATCGGCCCCTCCTATACGTTCTCGTCGGCCTCTTACAAGCACTCCGACGATGCCAACGCATACTATCACGTCATCATGCTCAACGGTCGTTATGACTATATGAAAAATTCGATCGTCACCCTCTATGCCCATGTGGGCGCAGGTGTGTGCGTCACCCACGCCGCTGCCGGCGACTACTCGAAGAACAAGAGCTATTTCGCCTTTCAGGCAGTGCCCATCGGTGCCGAGGTAGGCCTCTCGCGCGTGGCTGCCATCTTCGGCGAACTCGGTTTTGGCGCACAGGGCCTCCTGCAGGTGGGTGTGCGACTCAACATGTAACCTAATTTTACTCAACTAAATAACTGAATGCAATGAGCGATATTCTATCTTCGGAAGAGCGTCGCGAGCTGCCCGCCTCAGACTACGGACTCCCCGAACGCCGCGAATACCCGATGCCCGACGCGGCACATGTCCGCGCCGCCGAGGCATACTTCAGATATTGTCCCGAGGACCTCAAGCCGAGGCTTGCCAAAGCAATTCTGGAGAAAGCCGCACAGTATGGCGTAAATGTCGAGAGCCCCACGGTCCTCTCCTACGCACGACAGTAACATCCACGCCTCTACACTCAGTCCGGCCACCGGCCCCGCGCTTGAGCACGGGACCCGGTGGCCGGACTTGCGCCATGTCGTCGCTTCGGGGATGCAAGCAATATTTGTGAGGTAGAAAACCTTACATATATTTCCATTTGGATATATTGAGATTAATCGCTATCTTTGTACTATAATATTAGCAGTATTATGGATATTTACAGTAATAATAACAACATATTATCCATATTAGACAGCTATACTCTTGATGATCCCGGTGACATCATGCTGGAGGTTGCCGAGAATTTTCGCAAGCGTAGAGTTGAGAAAAACATCACCCGTAAGCGCATGGCCGAACTTTCAGGTGTGCCTTTGTCTACATTGGCACGCTTTGAACAGAAAGGGCTCATTGCATTTGAGTCGCTGATCAAACTTGCTATGGCACTGGGTTATACATCGGAAATAAAGGATCTGTTTTCCTCTCCCAAGTTTAACACAATGAAAGAACTCGAACTGATACGTCAGAAAAGCAAAGATAAAAGAGCATATCCCAAAACCTCCAGAGATGCAAAAGACCGTAAATCTTAATGTAAAATTCAACGGGCGACCTGTAGGCTCGCTTTCACTCACGCATGATAATCGTCTCAACGTCTTTGAGTATGATAAGTCGTGGCTTGCCGACGGATTCAGCATCTCTCCGCTCGAATTGCCGTTGCGCCCTGATGTATTCGTTGCAAAGCCGCATCCGTTTTACGGAAATTTTGGCGTTTTTGAAGACAGCCTGCCCGATGGATATGGACGTTACCTCCTCCACAAAGCATTGCTCCGTAACGGCATAAACGATTCCGACCTTTCCTCTCTCGACAGACTCGCCTTAGTTGGCGACAATGGCATGGGAGCCTTAACATATTCCCCGTCAGTTATCCTCGAGCAAGAAGAGACCATAACAGATTTCGACCGACTTCAGGATATTGCACTCGAGGTCCTTAAAGAACAACAGGATAAAGACGCCGGGCTGCTCCTATATAATAGCGGCAACAGCGGAGGTGCGCGGCCCAAATCCGTATTCTCTGATGCCGAAGGTCATTGGATAGTAAAATTCCGTCACACATACGATCCTAAAGATATCGGGGTGCAAGAAGCACACTATAATGAAACGGCTCGAAAATGCGGAATCACCGTGCCTGACTTCAGGCTTATAAATGGAAAATATTTTGCGTCACGGAGGTTTGATATAGACCCTACCGGGAATCGAATCCATACGTCTACCGCCGGAGGATTGATGGGGATTTCTCTCCGCGAGCCCTTTATGGACTATTCAAATCTACTTGCTCTGACCGGCTACATAACCCAAAGTCGCGAAGATGTCGAACAAATGTATCGCCGAATGTTGTTTAATTATCTCACAGACAATAAGGATGATCATTGTAAGAATTTCAGCTTTTATGTTATAACGGATCCCGAAACGAACACATGGAGGTGGCGACTTGCTCCGGCATATGACCTCACCCTTTGCGCCGAAGGCTATAACGGAGAACACGCTACATCCGTCAACGGCACAGGACATCCTCGACTGGCTGACTTTATAGCTGTCGGCAAGAAAATCAAACTTTCTGAAGACAGATGCCGGGACCTTATCGAGGAAGTTTGCTCCGGCTGCTCGGAAATTACACGCTATGAGATACGAGAATAAAGGGTCTACTGAATAGTCTTTTCCGATCGGGGGGTCAGGCGAAGAGGGCGCGGAAGGCTTCTTCGACCTTTGACACTTCAATGATCTTGATGCCGAGGCCGGTGGTGTCGACCCCCTTTAGGTTGGAGGCGGGGATGAGGATGGTCTCCATGCCCAGTTTCTCGGCCTCGCGGATACGCTGTTCAATGCGACTCACGGGGCGGATCTCGCCCGAGAGACCCACCTCTCCGGCCATACAGGTGAGCCGCGGTATCACCATGTCGACATTGCTCGACAGGATGGCGCATATCACGGCAAGATCGAGGGCCGGGTCGTTGACCTTGAGTCCACCGGCTATGTTGAGAAACACATCCTTGGCCGCCAGTTTGAATCCCACACGCTTCTCAAGCACGGCCAGAAGCATATTCATTCGTTTTGAGTCAAAACCGTTCACTGTGCGCTGAGGGGTGCCGTAGGCGGCGGTCGACACGAGGGCCTGCACCTCGATGAGGAAAGGGCGAGCCCCCTCAACGGTGACACCGACGGAGACACCAGACAGCTCCTCGCGGTCGCCGGTATGCCCCAAGAGGAGTTCGGAGGGATTGCTCACCTCGCGCAGCCCACGGCGGCACATCTCGTAAATGCCGAGCTCGGAGGTCGACCCGAAGCGGTTCTTGATGGCGCGTAGCAGCCTGTACATGTGGCGCGTGTCTCCTTCAAACTGAAGCACCGCGTCCACAATATGCTCCAGCACCTTGGGCCCGGCAATGCTACCCTCCTTGGTGATGTGGCCTATCAGGATGACCGGCACACCCGACTCCTTGGCATAGCGGAGCAGTTCGGTGGCACACTCGCGCACCTGCGACACGCTGCCGGGGGCCGACTCAATGTCGTCTGACGAGATGGTCTGAATCGAGTCGACGATCACCAGCCCCGGATTCATAGCCTCGATATGCTCCATGATGGTCTGCAGCGATGTCTCGCAGGCTATGAACACATTGTCGCTGGGACGGCCTATGCGGTCGGCGCGCATCTTGATCTGCTGGGCGCTCTCCTCGCCGGATATATAGAGGATGGAGCGGGATTTGATCGAGAGGATATTCTGAAGCACAAGGGTGGATTTGCCTATGCCCGGCTCCCCGCCAATGAGGATGATGCTCCCGGCCACGAGCCCTCCCCCGAGCACACGGTTGAGCTCGGCCGACGGCATGCGTATACGCTCCTCGTCTGTAGCCTCAATACGGCTCACGGCCACCGGACGCGACGTCGGGGCAAGCCTGTTGGCAGAGCCCGAGGCACGCGCGCGGCTCCCCTTGCGCGGGGCGGCCACACGTTCCTCGACCATAGTGTTCCACTCGCCGCATGCCGGGCAGCGTCCGGCCCACTTGGGGGATTCGGCCCCGCAACTGCTGCAGAACCAAGCTGTCTTAGACTCTTTCATACGCCACGGAATTTTGCAAGTGTGATGGCAGTGGCCACCGCTGCATTGAGCGACTCGCCTGTAGGACTGCCGGGAGGATAGGAGGGGATGAGCAGACGGTGAGTCACCTCACGCTCCACAGCCGCAGAGATGCCGTTGCCCTCATTGCCTGTCACAATTATCCCCTCGGGCATAATTTCTGCCCGAGAGATGCTTTCGCCATCGAGAAAGGTGCCGTAGATGGCTGCCGCTCCTGCCTCGCGCATCGAGGCGAGGGCCGCTGGCAGATCGCAATAGTGGACCGTGACGCGCGAGATTGACCCCATCGTGGCCTGTATCACTTTGGGACTGTAGCATGAGGCCGTCTCGTGGGAGGCGATGATATCCCTGACGCCAAACCAGTCGGCCACGCGGATGATGGTCCCGAGGTTGCCGGGATCCTGAATGGTGTCAAGAGCCAACAGCAGCCTGCCCCGCGGATCAGGAAGGGGGCGCTCCGGTGGGATCCGGTAGACGGCGATGACGTCGGGCGCGGTGACCAGCGACGACATGCGCCCCAGCTCTCCGCGCGACACCAGCACGGCATGCCCTTCATGCGCCGGGTGCTCGCCAAGCCACACTGAGGTGGCATAGAGAGTGTCAAGCTCGAAGTGGCCGATGGTGTCGAGCACACATTTCGTACCCTCGGCCTTGAAGAGCCCCGTCTTCCGGCGCCCTTTGCGGGTGTCAAGCGAGCTCACGGCTGAGATGACGGCATTGGTGACAGTGCGATTATTTTCCATAATATACAAAGGTAAAGAAAAATCCGCGATATTTTGCGTAACTTTGGAGTCAAAATCATCATACACTCCCCATGTCACTCCAATATCTCTACAGCCGCCTCACCGGCCAGCTACCCGAGACGGTCACTCCGCTCACTCCCGCAGGGTCGGCGCGACGATACTACAGGCTCTCCGGACCGCAGACTGTGATAGGTGTCACCGGCACCCGAGTTCAGGAAAACGAGGCTTTCATATATCTCGCCGACCATTTCGAGAAATATACCCTCCCAGCCCCGAGGGTGCTCGCGGTGAGCGACGACAGGATGGAATATCTGCAGACCGATCTTGGCGACACATCGCTGTGGAGTCTCCGCTCCGACACCGGGCTGCTGCTTGACGCCATGCGCACCCTTCCGGCCATGCAGACGACGGGGGCGGAGTATCTCGACCCCGCCAAGTTCTATCCCGTGCCATCGTTTGACGCCTCGTCAGTGATGTGGGATCTCAACTACTTCAAGTACTCCTATCTCAACCTCACAGGCGCCGATTACTCAGAGCCACGGCTCGAAAATTCGTTCAAGGCACTTGCGGCTATGACCGAAAAGCTCACTGCGAGCGAGAGGGATGCCGCCCTGATGCTGCGCGACTTCCAGAGCCGCAATGTGATGATCAAAGAGGGACGCCCTTACTTCATCGACTTTCAGGGCGCGCGCCGCGGTCCGCTGGCCTATGACGTGGCGTCATTCACATGGCAGGCCAAGGCATCCTTCTCACCACAGCTCCGTACTCAGCTTGCCGAGGCCTACACAGACAGTCTCTCGAAGATGCGTCCTGTAGCCGACGACTTCGACAGGCAGATACGGCTGATGGCCCTGCTGAGGACCCTTCAGGTGCTTGGGGCATATGGGTTCCGCGGCCTCGTGGAGCGCAAAGGGCATTTCATCAGCAGCATCCCCTATGCACTCTCCAATCTGAGACAGCTCCTCGAGGATGATCTGTTCAGCTATCCGGGTCTCGGCTACCTCGGTAATGTGGCCGAAAAGCTCGTTGCCATGCCCCCCGTCACCCTGATTCCTGCTCCTGAGGAGGGGCTGACGGTGAGAGTGACGAGTTTTTCATACAAGAAAGGGATACCTGTCGACCCGTCGGGCAACGGCGGTGGATTTGTCTTTGACTGCCGCGCCATGGACAATCCCGGCCGATATGACGAATACAAACCCCTCACGGGGCTTGACAAGCCGGTGATAGACTTTCTCGAGTCGCGCGGCGAGATACAGAGATTTCTTGGCGAATGTTGGTCGCTCACCGACACTGCCGTGACCAACTATCTGGCACGCGGATTCAATTCCTTGACCGTGAGCTTCGGGTGCACCGGCGGGCGTCACCGCAGCGTCTACTCCGCACAGCACACGGCCGAGCACCTCAAGGAGCGTTTCCCGGGAATCAATGTCATCCTCTCCCACCGCGAACAGGGCATAAACAAGCTGCTATGAAAGCCATGATATTCGCCGCCGGGCTCGGCACACGTCTGCGACCGCTCACGGACAGTCGCCCCAAGGCACTCATCGAGGTGGGGGGCGAGACCATGCTCGGCCGGGTCATAGACCGTCTGCGCCAAGCGGGTGTGAACCGCGTCGTGGTCAATGTCCATCATCATGCCGACATGATCGAGGAGTATCTGCGACGCAACGGCAACTTCGGGGCCGACATCGCCGTGAGCGACGAACGATCAGGACTGTTGGATACCGGCGGAGGGGTGGTGAAGGCCGCGCCGCTGCTGACCGACGGCACCGACGAGCCGATAATGCTCTACAATGCAGACATCCTCACCGACTTCTCCATCCCTGCCATGCTCGAGGCCCACGAGCGGTCGGGGGCCGACGCCACCCTGCTCGTCTCGTCCACACGCCCCTCGAGCCGCGGGCTCATATTCGATGCCGGAGGACGGATGTGCGGGTGGGTCAACCATGCCACGGGCGAGGTGAGAAGCCCCGCCCCGCTCCCTGAGGGAGCCGTGAGCATGGCGTTTGGCGGCATCCACATCATCAACCCACGTCTCATAAGCGCGATGGCACGTTACGGCGAGGAGCACGGAGGGGTGTTCTCGCTCACTCCTTTCTACACCGACACCTGCGCCACGGGGATCTATCGCTCATTTGTCCAGCCCGCAGGTGGCGTGTGGATCGACATAGGCCGACACGAAACATTGGCCGCGGCCCGTAAACTTTTCGCCTGTTAAGCGCATTATATTGTTATAACCCGTTATTCCTCATCATCACTTCATCACAGGATCCATGCTCACCTCCCGACCGTTCACATTCGACCGCACCATGCGCATACTCTTCTCCATAGGTCTGGTGCTGGTGGTGTGGTGGCTGCTCGTCACCTTGGCCAACGTGCTGCTGCCGTTCAGCATAGCATGTCTGATAGCCTACTTTCTCGAGCCGCTGTGTCAGTTCAACATGCGGCTGCTACGGACACGCCACAGGGTCATCCCCACATTCCTGACCCTGTTCGAGACCACTGTGGTGATAGTGGGTCTGATCTACCTGTTCACCCCCTCGGTGACGCGCGAGATAGACCAGATGGAGCAGCTGCTCAAAAACTATTCAGCCTCCGACACCAATCTCGACATCCCTTTCCTGCCCCACGAGTTCACCGAATATTTCCGTCAGTGGCTTGACCTCGACAAGTTGCGGCTGCTCGTGACACAGGAGCACCTCAGTTCCCTGCTCAACCGCGGCGTGTCGATAGTGTCTTTCTCGCTCGGTGTGGTGTTTCATACCCTCGAGTGGTTTCTGATGTTCATCTACGTCATCTTCATCCTCATCGACTATCCTCGTCTGATGAAGGGATTCCGTCTGCTCGTGCCCCCGAAAGTGCGTCCGCAGGTCTACAGGGTCGAGGACGACATCAAGGAGTCGATGAACCGCTACTTCCGTGTGCAGGTGCTGTTGGCGCTGTGTGCGGCCGTGTTCTATTGCATAGGATTCTCCATCGTGGGCATTCCCCTTGCCATAGTGCTTGGCATACTGGTGGGGGTGCTCTACCTCATCCCCTACTTCCAGTATATCACCCTCATCCCCGTCACGGCGGTGTGCTATATCTATTCGCTGGGGGGCGAGGTGCAGTTTTGGCCGATATTCGGACAGTGCATCCTCGTCTATGCCGTGACACAGACCATCTGCGACTATGTGCTGACACCCAAAATCATGGGCAAGGTGATGGGGCTGAATCCGGCCATCATCCTGCTGAGCCTCTCCGTGTGGGGCACACTGCTCGGACTCATAGGCATGATCATAGCGATCCCTATGACCACGCTGCTGCTGTCATACTATCAGGAATATGTGATAAAACCGGAAAAGTGAGGTCTCGCTCTCTCACTTCATGAGCTCCTGCTCGATGAGCGAGATATCCTCCTGAAGTTTCTTCTCGAGGGGCAGACGCTCGTCGATGAGGCGACAGGCATAGAGCACCGTGGCGTGGGTGCGCTGCAGACGCGACCCTATGGCCTTGAGTGCCATGTTGGTGTGCTTCTTGGCGAGATACATCACCATCTGACGTGCGTCGCTCACCTCGCGCTTGCGCGACTTGGCCGAGAGGAGCGATGTGTCGATGTTGTAGAATCGGCACACCTGCTTGGCGATGGTCTCATAGTTGATGGTGCGCCGGTTGAGCTTGACGGCGTTGGCCAGCACGCGGCGGGCCAGATCCACACTGATCTCCTTGTTGAGGAATGTGGCATGGGCCAGCAGTGACACCACTACACCCTCAAGCTCGCGGATGGAGTCGGTGACATTGACGGCGATGAACTGTATTACATCCTCCGGCAGCTCGAGACCGTCTCGGCGGGCCTTGTTGCGCAACACGTCGAGGCGCAGCTGCAGGTCGGGCTTCTCGAGCTGGGCGGTCATGCCGCTCTTGAATCGCGACAGCAGGCGCTCCTCCATACCCTCCATCTCCGACGGACGGCAGTCGCTCGACATGATGAGCTGCTTGTTGTTCTGCTTGAGATGGTTGAATATGTGGAAGAATGTGCGCTGGGTCTTGTCCTTGCCGATGAAATCCTGTATGTCGTCGATGATCAGCGTGTCGATGCTCTGATAGAACGATATGAACTCGTTGACCTTGCTGCGCTGGACGGCGGCTGTAAACTGACTCTCAAAGAGGCGGGCGGTGATATAGAGCACACGTGCGCGCGGGTCGCGCTCCTTGAGGCGGATGCCGATGGCCTGTATGAGGTGGGTCTTACCAACTCCGCAGGGTCCGAACACGAACAGAGGGTTGAACGTCTGCAGACGCGGATCGTTGGCTATGGCCTCGCCGATGGAGCGGGCCACCTTGTTAGAGCCGCTGATACAATAATTCTCGAAAGTGTACTCGGGATTGAGCTGCGAGTCTATCTCCTCGACATACTTCTCCTTGAACGGATTGGCCGAGGCGCCGGGCGCCGGACGCACGGCGGGACTGGGATGGCCGCTGCCCATGCTGACATGCGATGTGGGATCGCCGGCCACGATGGGAAACTCGTAGATGAGGCGTATCCCCTCGCCAAACACACGCTTCAGCGACAGGCCGAGGACACGGATGTAGCGCTCCTCGAGCTGCTCGGCAAAAAACTCAGACGGACATGAGATGGTGAGCACATTGTCGGCATATCGCATGAACGACAACGGGCTGAACCATGAGCTGAATTGTTCGGCCGGAATCGTGTCGCGGATTATCCCGAGACACTCATCCCACATCTGTGAATATTTGCTTTGCATCGTTTGTGTAGACTCTAAGCTGAAACTGTGGTCCGTAAGGGAGAGGTTAAGGAGTTGTGGAGAGCTGTATGCCGCCCTATTCAGGCGAGGTAATACGGTTGCAAATTTCCAAATAATTTTTCAGAAAATCAATAGCGGTTTTTTTTGTTTTTTTAAAATAATCATAACGCGCCTGATTCTCAAAACATTACACTACCACCCCCGCTACAGTGCGTCAGAGAGGAGGCTGGAGCATGTTAATCAACTGAGATTTAGGCAATTGTTTGCAATTGCAAAGTATCACCTGTTCGCATATCCAAACATCAGACATCGACTTCCATCATACTAACCTACAAACAATTGAATATCGTATATTTTACGCTAAGTTATAAAACCGTTATTTATACTCAGTCCAAATAAGCAAAAGTGAACACCCGTCCCGACGCCGTCCCCAGCCGACGGGCTGAGAAGAAACGGTCGGGGTGACAACGGGTGCAGAGAGAGGGGTCGAAAGGCATTATATTGCGCCTCTCTACGCCTCGGGCCACAAGTTGCTCCGTGAGATAGAGATGGAGGTCGACATGCGGACGCGCCCACCCGGGACGTCTCATCACGGCACTCCCCGCAAAGCGGTCTGCCACCTCATCGCCCACCTCGAAACAGTCGGGGCATATCGAGGGACCGAACGCCACCCGCACCCTATCGGCACGTGCCCCGAGGGAGATCATCGCAGCAAGAGTGTTTGCAGCCACCCCGCCGACCGCTCCACGCCATCCGGCATGTGCCACAGCGAGCACCCGAGCCCCGGGGTCGACCATCAACACAGGGACACAGTCGGCCGTATTGACCCCGATGACCACACCGGGAGTGCGGGTCACCAGAGCATCGGTATCGGCAGGCTCTGTCGCCGACGTGGCGTCGACAGTGAGCACGTTGACCGAATGGGTCTGCCTCGGGATCACCGTGGCCACCGCTCCGTCGCCGATAAACTCCGCCAGCCGGGCCCGACACTCCGCCACATGCTCGGGAGAGTCGCCCGTGTAGCCACACACGCTAAACCCTGTGTAGGGCGTGCCCGCCTCCCCGCGGACTGTGTAGTAAGCCCTTACGCCCGGCATGGTGATGAGAGGATGGAATATCTGTTGCATGGATATGGATTTTTGGGTAATTTTGCGCCAATTTTCACTGGTGCAAAAGAATGGAATTTTCTAAACTCAAAGGGCATCTCGCCATGGCGGGTGCCAATACGATGTGGGGTCTGATGGCCCCGGTGGCCAAAATGGCTATGGCAGCCGGGACAGTGACCCCGCTGCTCATGACCAACTTCCGCATAGCCGGAGCCGCACTGCTGTTCTGGGCAGCGTCGGCATTCACGCGCCGCGAACATGTGACCGGGCCCGATCTCCTGCGACTGGCCGGGGCTGCCATGCTCGGAATACTATTCAATCAGGGGTGCTACATATTCGGCGTGGGATTCACCTCACCGGGCGACGCCTCCATCATCACCACCACCATGCCTCTGTGGGTGATGGTCCTCGCTGCCCTCATCCTCAAGGAGCCAATCACTCTGAAGAAGGTCGGGGGCATCCTGCTGGGAGGGTCCGGGGCACTGCTGCTGGTGATGGGTGGCACCAAAAGCGGAGTCAAGGGCGACAACCCGACGCTCGGCAATCTGCTGGTGCTCACCGCCCAAGTGAGCTATGCTCTGTATCTGACCTTCTACCGCAACTTTATCCGCAAGTATTCGGTGGTGACACTCATGAAGTGGATGTTCACCTTTGCCGCCATCATACTGGTGCCGCTCTCCATGCCTCAGACCGCAGCCACAGACTGGAGTCTCCTCACCACTGCCGAGGTGTGGAGCGTGGTCTATGTGGTGGTGTGTGCAACGTTCATAGCCTACATCTTCATAATGATAGGCCAGAAGAACCTGCGCCCGACACTCGTGGGGATGTACAACTACGTGCAGCCCGTTGTGGCCACAGCCACAGGCATAGCCATGGGGCTCGACCGTATCACCCCTGTGAAACTCGGGGCCGTGGCGTTGATATTCTGCGGCGTGTGGCTGGTGACCATCAGCAAGGCCCTCCCCGCCGACAAGGATTCAGAGCCCAAACAGGCGTGAATACTCCTGCTCGAAGTTGGGGGTAAATACACCCTTACCCATTGATTCAAGTATTTCCGCCCGCGACCAGAACCGGCCGCCGGCCGTCTCCTCCGAGGGTGTGACCGCGCCGGCCCACACCGTGCGGAAACTGTGGACCAGCTCGCGCTCGCGCGTCGACTCGAACACATATCGGTCAAGCGACTCCGGGACAAACCCCTCTACGCCGATCTCCTCGCGGGCCTCGCGCCGCAGAGCCTCCTCTATGCTTTCGCCCGGATCCACATGCCCGCCCACAGCGGTGTCCCACTTGCCGGGCTGAATATCTTTCCAGTCGGGCCGGCGTTGCAGGTAGAGGCGCCCGTCAGGGTCAAACAGATGGAGATGGACCACGGGGTGAAGCGGCCGCCCCACCCCCGAGTGACACTCCCCGCGCGTAGCCGTGCCGACCACCTCGCCGTCAGGCGTCACCACTGGGAGCAGTTCAAGTGAATTATCAGATGTCATAACAGCGGGCAAAATTACTAAAAACTCATTTCTTTTTATTACATTTGCCTCACAAAAACAACACCTCAATCAATACCGATGACAGATCCCGTATATAATCCCTCTCCCGACAGATATAACGGGGGGATGCAATATCGCCGGTGCGGCCGCAGCGGAGTGATGCTCCCCGCCATATCGATGGGCCTGTGGCAAAACTTCGGCGACACCACTCCCCTCTCCCACAGCCGCCGATTGCTCCACTATGCCTTTGACCACGGGATAACACACTTTGACCTCGCCAACAACTACGGGCCTCCATATGGAAGCGCCGAGGAGACGTTCGGACGAGTGATGAAAGGCTCGTTCGCCCCCTATCGCGACGAGATTTTCGTCACCACCAAGGCCGGATATGACATGTGGCCCGGGCCGTATGGCGACCACGGGAGCCGCAAATATCTCATGGCGTCGCTTGACCAGAGCCTGAGGCGCCTCGGGCTCGACTATGTGGACTGCTTCTATATCCACAGATATGACCCAGACACCCCCATCGAGGAGACTCTGCAGGCACTCGTCGATATGGTGCGCGCCGGCAAGACACTATATATAGGCATATCGCGATGGCCCGACGAGGCCCTGCGACTTGGGCTGGACTATCTGCAGAAACGTGACTGCCACTGTCTGGTGTATCAAGACAAGCTCAACATCCTGTCCACAGACTCGCTGACGCAACTGGCCACAGTCTCTGAGGAGGGCACGGGGTTTGCCGCCTTCTCGCCGCTGGCCGAGGGGGTGCTCACCGGCAGGTATCTCGACGGGACTATACCCTCGGATTCGCGTGCGGCGAAGGGCGGACACCTCAAGGACTCAGACCTGACGCCCGAACTGATGTCGCGGGTGAGGACACTGGCCGGAATAGCCGCCCGCCGGGGTCAGACTCTCGCGCAGATGGCCCTGTCGTGGGTGCTGTCACACGAAGGGGTGACAACTGTGCTGGTCGGAGCAAGCTCCACCGCCCAACTGGCCGACAATCTCAAGGCTCTGGACCACGCAACATTCACCGCCGGGGAGAGGCGCGAGATATTGGATCTATGACACAAACCTTAGTGGAAACTGAATTGTTATATCAGCGAGAATCCACCTCAGTATTAGGCACGAGATGATCAAAATGATGCTCATAGCAGGTGTCGGCGGGTTTGTCGGCACATGCGGACGTTTTCTGCTCTGCAGATGGACGGCGGCAATGTTTCAAGGGGATTTTCCCTTGGGGACCTTTCTGGTCAACGCCATAGGGTGTTTTATCATTGGCGTGATATTCGGCTTCATCGAGAGAGGACATCTGCTGTCGGCCGGGGAGAACGCTCTGCTCATCACCGGATTCTGTGGCGGATTCACCACATTCTCTGCGTTTGCAAACGATATGTGGGCGCTCGGCGACCGGGGAGAGTGGTCGACATTTGGCCTCTATCTCGCAGCGAGCGTGATATGCGGTGTGCTCCTCGTGTGGGCAGGCCGGGCTTTAGTCAGATGATATAACTCATTTATACATACTTATACAAGAAATAACATCAATTCTCAGAATATGGAAAAGACATGGCGTTGGTTTGGTCCCGACGATAAGATCACACTCGAGATGCTCCGCGAGATCGGCGTGGAGGGCATAGTGACCTCGCTCCATCACCTCCCTGCAGGCGAGGTGTGGACCGAGGAGGAGATCGGCAAGATGAACGACTATATCAAGGAGCGTGGCCTGCGATGGTCGGTGGTGGAGAGTCTGCCGGTCAGCGAGGAGATAAAATTTGCCGGGCCGCGGCGCGACGAGCTCATCGAGAAGTATAAGGAGAGCCTTGCCAATTTAGGCAAAGCCGGAGTGAAGACGGTGTGCTACAACTTTATGCCGGTGCTCGACTGGGCACGCACCGACCTCGAGCATCCCCTGCCTAACGGCACGTCGACACTCTACTTTGACAGAGCTGAGTTTGCCTACTTCGACATCAATATCCTCAAGCGTCCCGGGGCAGAAAAAGACTATGATGCCGAGACTCTCGAGCGGATGGAACGCGAGGTGAAGCCCCGCATGACGCCCGAGGAAGAAAAACGCCTCGTGGACAACATCATAGTGCGCACACAGGGATTTGTGGGGGGCAACATCTCCGAGGCCGACGCCGACCCGGTGGGCAAGTTCCGCACACTGCTTGAGCAATACAAAGGCGTGGACCGCGACGCCCTGCGCGAGAATCTCAAATATTTCCTCGAGGCTGTGATGCCTGTGTGTCGCGAGTATGACATCAACATGTGCGTTCACCCCGACGATCCCCCCATGCAGATCCTCGGTCTGCCCCGCATCGTCACCTCGGCCGAGGATATACGGTGGTTTCTCGACGCGGTGCCCGACAGCCACAACGGCCTGACATTCTGTGCCGGATCCCTGAGCGCCGGCGCACATAACGACGTGGTGGAGATGGCCAAGGAATTTGCTCCGCGCACACACTTCGTTCACGCCCGCATATGCAATGTGGAGCCCGACGGCAACTTCATGGAATCCACTCACCTCGATCCCCGACTCGTGGAGATCGTGGAGACATTCGAGAACGAACGGCCCGGTGTGGCGATGCGTGTGGACCACGCCCCACTCATGCTCGGCGACGAAAAGAGGGGCTATAATGCCGGATACTCTTTCCACGGCAGGATGCTGGCCCTCGGGATGGTCGGCGGCATAATGGCAGCCGTCAACGCCGCCCGCGATAAAAACAACAATCAACAATCTTCAGACACACAGACACGATGAACTCACTCTTTTCAGTAGAAGGTCAGGTGGTCGTCATCACCGGTGGCACCGGTGTGCTCGGCGCCGAAATCAGCCGTTACCTCGCACGCGAGGGGGCCAAAGTAGTAATCCTCGGACGCCGCAAGGAGGAGGGTGACAGCATCGTAGAGGAAATAACCTCGGCAGGTGGCGAGGCCATGTTCCTGACCACTGATGTCATGAATCCCGACACCGTGAAAGGGAATCTCGATGACATCCTCAGCCGCTACGGGCGCGTGGACTCGCTGCTCAACGCCGCCGGAGGCAACATGCCCGGCGCCACCATACCCCCGGGCGCTGACTTCTTTGACGTGAAGATCCCCGACTTCCAGCGTGTGCTCGATCTCAACCTCACGGGCACGGTGATCCCCACACAGGTATTCCTGCGCCCGATGGTGGAGACCGGTCGCGGCTCGATAGTCAATTTCACATCCATGGCGGCGTTCCGTCCCCTCACCCGTGTGATGGGCTACGCAGCCGCCAAGGCGGGCATCTCAAACTTCACCGCGTTCATGGCAGCCGAGGTGGCGCGCAAATTCTCGCCCGGAATACGTGTCAATGCCATAGCGCCGGGATTCTTCCTCACCAATCAGAATAGGTCGCTGCTCACCAATCCCGACGGATCGCTCACCGAGCGTGGCAACGACGTGATACGCCAGACCCCCTTCGGTCGCTTCGGCAAACCAGAGGAGCTGTGCGGCACCATACAGTATCTCATCTCCGAGGCATCCTCGTTTGTCACCGGCACGGTGGCTGTGGTCGACGGCGGCTTCAACTGTTTCGTGATGTAGTCCGTCCGCGCTGACCCCGGGCGACAATGGAGTTGCAAATGCGGGGAAAGATGCGTAAATTTGCAGTTGCCACCATCACGACAAGGATATGCGACAGATAATAACACATTTCACGGACGACGATCTGTATAAATTCACCATGTGTTGCGCGGTGATCGACAACTATCCCCGCACGCAGGTGAGGTATGAGTTTACGGATCGCGACAACACGGTCTATCCCGAGGGATTTGCCGAGGAGCTGCGCCGGCAGATCGCGATGCTCGAGGATGTGGTGATCACCGAGGAGGAGATCGACTTCATGCGCCGCAGATGCAGCTTCATCCCGGGCTGGTTCTACGGATTCCTCAGAGGATTCCGTTATGACAGCAGCCTCGTGGATGTGTGGCAGGATGACGAAGGACACCTCGGTGTGAGATTTGAGGGACCGTGGACCGACACCATACTGCTCGAGGTGAAGGTGCTCGCCATAATCTCCGAGCTATATTATATGATGACCGGGCAGACCGGGGCCATGGACTATGGTGCATATGCCGTGAAGGCGGCCTCTAAGGCTCGGCGCCTGATAGAGGCCGGATGCAGTTTCAGCGACTTCGGCACACGGCGCAGGGCATCGTTTGAGGCTCAGGAGTGTGTGATCAGGGCGATGAAAGAGACATCTGACGCCATGGAGGGCCCGGGACGGTTTACCGGCACGAGCAACGTGTGGCTGGCCATGAAATATGACCTGCTCCCCATCGGCACCATGGCCCACGAGCTGGTCTGCGCCATTGCCGGCATGTATGGCCCGCAGATGGCCAACCATCTGGCCATGAAAGCGTGGGCAGCCACATATCGCGGCGCGCTCGGGACATTCCTCTATGACACGTATGGCTGGCGCATATTCTCGCTCAATTTCTCGGAGGACTATGCCAATATGTTCAAGGGGCTGCGTGTGGACAGCGGCGACAACTTCGGCCAGCTCGACCTCATCGTGGAGAAATACCGCTCGCTCAACATCGACCCCGCCACCAAGCAGGTGGTGTTCAGCAACGCGCTGGATGTTGACCGAGCCATAGCCATTCAGCGATACGCAGCCGGGAAGTGTATCCCCTCGTTCGGCATCGGCACCCATTTCACCAACGACTTCGATGGAATCAAGCCGATGAATATTGTCATCAAGCTGCTGGCTGTGAAGATCACCGAGTCATGGCCATTCTACTTGGACACATGTAAGCTGAGCGAAGATCATGGCAAATACACCGGCAACCGCGAGACTGTAGAGATATTCCGACACATCCTCCACGCCGACGGCCCCGACACAGACAACAAGCATCAGCTATAGCTATGAGCGAAAAGATAAACAAGACCAACGCCGCCCGCCTGCTCGACAAGGCGGGTGTAGCCTATGAATTGATCCCATACACCGTTGACCCTGACAATCTGGCCGCTGACCACGTGGCCGCCGAGCTGGGCGAGGACATCAATCAGGTGTTCAAGACCATCGTGCTGCAGGGGGTCAAGACGGGCCACTTCGTCTGTGTGGTGCCCGGCAACTGCGAGATAGACCTCAAGAAGGCTGCCAAAGCCGCAGGCGATAAGAAGGCCGACCTCATACACATGAAGGACCTTCTCGGGCTGACGGGATACATACGCGGCGGATGCTCGCCCGTGGGGATGAAGAAGCCGTTTCCCACATTTTTCCACTCCACGGCTCTCTCCTACCCTCACATATTCGTGTCGGCGGGAGTGAGAGGTCTGCAGTTCAAGATCTCCCCACGCGATCTGATCGACTATGTGGGTGGCGGGGTGACAGACCTTGTCAAGGATAACGGGGAGGAGGACGCATGAACACCTTCGGCCACATATACCGTTTCACGGGTTTCGGCGAGTCGCACGGCCCCGCCATAGGGGGTGTCATCGACGGGATGCCGGCCGGCGTAAGGATCGACCTTGACAAGGTGCAGCATCAGCTGGACAGGAGGCGTCCGGGACAGTCGGCCATCACCACCTCGCGCAAGGAGAGCGACCGCGTGGAGATACTGTCGGGCCTCTTCGAGGGGGTCACCACCGGGGCACCGATAGGATTCATCATCCGCAACGAGAATCAGCACTCGGCCGACTATTCACAGCTGGGCGACTCATTCCGCCCTTCGCATGCCGACTATACATATACGACCAAATACGGCCTTCGCGACTATCGCGGGGGTGGCCGCGCCAGCGCCCGCGAGACAGCCTGCCGCGTCGTGGCCGGGGCATTGGCCCGTCAGCTCCTCGAGGCATGGGGGGTCAACATCACGGCCTATACTTCGCAGGTGGGCGACGTGAGGGTTGACACACCATACACCCGGCTCGACCTCCTGCTCGCCGAGAGCAACCCCGTTCGCTGCCCTGATCCGGCCAAAGCCGCCGAGATGGAGAGGCTGATAGCCGAGGTGAAAAGCGAGGGGGACACGCTGGGAGGAGTGGTGACATGTGTGGTCACCGGCCTCCCCGCGGGCATAGGTGACCCCGTGGCGGGGAGACTGAGCGCATCGCTCGCAGGGGCAATGATGAGCATCAACGCCGCCAAGGGTTTTGACTACGGGATGGGATTTGACGGAGCCGCGATGAGAGGGTCGGAAAGCATCGACCTATTCGTGTCGGGGAGCGCCTCGCCCGCACGCACGCAGACCAACCGCTCCGGGGGCATACAAGGCGGCATCTCGAATGGCGAAGACATCTATTTCCGCGTAGCGTTCAAACCGGTTGCCACCCTGCTGCGCGACGTCCCGTCGATTGACTCGGAAGGGCGCGAAGTGACTCTGAAAGGGAGAGGGAGACACGACCCGTGTGTGGTGCCCCGCGCAGTGCCTGTGGTAGAGGCCATGGCTGCCATCGTGATCCTCGACGCTATGCTCGCCAACCGCTCTGCAAGAATATGAGCCGTTGGCGCGATTACTCGGACTTTCTTGCCTCTCACTTCCCGGGCAAGATGCAGAAACTCGCCGTCAATGCGGGATTCAGCTGCCCCAACCGCGACGGCACCAAGGGGCGGGGAGGGTGTACGTATTGCAACAACGAGTCGTTCAACCCCTCCTATTGTTCCCCGGCCGAGAGCGTGACCCGTCAGATAGAGCGTGGCAAAAGATTCTTCGCCCTCAAATATCCCGACATGCGCTATCTGGCCTATTTCCAAGCCTATACCAACACCCACAGCGACGATCTCCAGAGGCTGACGGCGCTCTATGAAGAGGCGTTGGCGGTGGATGGTGTCGACGGGGTGATCATCGGCACCCGCCCTGACTGTGTGCCTCAGAGGCTGCTCGAGGCGGTGAAGGCGCTCCCGTGGGCCATGATAGAATATGGAGCCGAAAGCAGCCACGACAGCACGCTCGGGAGCGTGAACCGCTGCCACACATGGGCCGACACGGTCGATGCCGTCACGCGCACCGCAGCCCTCGGGATCCCCGTGGGGCTCCACCTCATCATGGGATTGCCGGGCGAGACGGAGGAGATGATGCTCGATACCATCTGTGAGGTAAACCGTCTGCCGGTGGACTGCGTGAAGATACATCAGCTGCAGCTGCTCCGCGGCACACGCATGGCCCTGCAGGCTGAGCGCGGCGAGATAGACGCGCCCCGATATGAGCCTGAGGAGTATGCACGCCTCTGCGCGAGGATCGTCAGAAAGCTGCGGCCCGACATAGCCATAGAGAGGTTTGTGTCGCAGGCGCCACCCGACCTGCTGATAGCACCGCGCTGGGGGCTGAAAAACTATCAGTTCACCCGGCTTGTTGAAAAAGAGATTGATAAACTGTCTTAATAAAGAAACTACCCATGGAAGTAATCAACTTTGCAGACTCCCCCTCGCTGGTGAGCCAGTATATGAGCGAGCTGCGCGACGTCAACGTGCAGCGCGACATGCTCCGTTTCCGCCGCAACCTCGAGCGCATCGGCGAAATAATGGCATACGAGATCTCCAGACGCATGCACTACAGCCGCCGCCCTGTGCAGACGCCTCTCGCCGTGGCCGAGTGTGACATTCTGGACGAGCAGGTGGTGCTGGCCACGATATTCCGCGCCGGCATCCCGTTTCATCAGGGCTTTCTCTCCTACTTCGACCATGCGCAGAACGCTTTTGTCTCGGCATATCGCAAATATAGGGAGAAGGAAAACTTCGATGTGTTCATCGAGTATATCGCTTCTCCCAAAATCGACGGCAAGACTCTCATCATCGCCGATCCCATGCTTGCCACTGGGTCGAGCATGGAGCTGAGCTATCGTGCCCTCCTCACCAAGGGTGAGCCCGCCCACATACATGTGGCCTCGATCATCGCCTCGCAGACTGCCATAGACTATATCCGCTCGACATTCCCGTCGGCCAAGACCACCGTATGGGTCGGGGCTGTGGACGCAGAGATCAACTCACACTCCTATATAGTGCCGGGCCTTGGCGACGCCGGCGACCTCGCTTACGGAGTCAAGGAGTAAGGGCTCAGAGGCCAAACTCCCTGCGCACCTCGTCGACGGCATCGAGCTTCTCCCATGTGAACAGCTCGACCTCGCGCACCACCTCGGGCTCGTAGCGCGAGTGGAAACGCTTGGTGACCACCTGCGGGGTGCGCCCCATATGTCCGTATGAAGCCGTCTCGCGATAGATAGGGAGACGGAGCTTGAGCCGCTGCTCTATGGCATAGGGGGTCATGTCAAAGACCTTCATCCCCTTCACCTTGTCGGCGATCTCGGAGTCGGACAGAGGCACGAGGGCCGTCCCGCGGGTGTCTATGCACAGGCTCACGGGCTCGGCCTTGCCGATGGCATAGGCCACCTGAACGAGCACCTCGCGGGCCACGCCGGCGGCCACGAGATTCTTGGCTATATGGCGCGCGGCATAGGCAGCCGAACGGTCTACCTTGGAGGGGTCTTTGCCCGAGAACGCGCCGCCGCCGTGGGCTCCGCGACCGCCGTATGTGTCCACGATGATCTTGCGCCCGGTCAGGCCGGTGTCGCCATGAGGACCGCCGATCACAAACTTGCCTGTCGGATTCACCAGCAGACGGTATCCGTCGAGCAGACCGGCCACCTCGGCGGGGAGGCCGGCCTTGACGCGGGGTATGAGCACACGCTCTATATCCTCGGTGATGATACGGCGCATCTCCTCGTCGGCGCGGTCCTGAGCCTCGGGGGTGTCGTCGTCGGGGGCAATGAACTCATCATGCTGTGTGGAGATCACTATGGTATCGACGCGCAGCGGACGGTTGGTCTCGGCGTCATACTCCACCGTCACCTGACTCTTTGAGTCGGGACGCAGATATGTGCGGGTCTTGCCGTCGCGGCTCCATGTCATCTCCTTGCCCTCGCGCCTTATGGCAGAGAGCTCGCGCAGCAGACGGTGAGAGAGGTCGAGCGTCAGCGGCATATAGTCGGGGGTCTCGTCACAGGCATAGCCAAACATCATGCCCTGATCGCCGGCGCCCTGCCCCTCGGCACTCTCGCGCTCCACACCGCGGTTGATGTCGGCGCTCTGCTCGTGAAGGGCCGAGAAGACGCCACATGCCTCGCCGTCAAACTTCAGCTCTGAGCGGTCATAGCCAATATTCTTGATGACATCGCGTGTCACATCCATCAGGTCGATATAGGCACGGCTCTTCACCTCGCCTGCTATGATCACCTGCCCGGTCGTCACCAGCGTCTCGCAAGCCACCTTGCTCGAGGCGTCGCGGGCAAGAAACTCGTCGAGCACGGCATCCGAAATCTGATCGGCCACCTTGTCGGGATGCCCTTCGGAGACAGACTCAGACGTAAACAAATATGTCTTCATGCTGAAAAAATATGTATTTTTGAGTTGGTATAAAAAATATCGAAACAGTCACTCTCGCCGATAACCCGGACGCAGAGGGCTGCTTCAACATTCTGTCGCCGTCATGCCACCTAATCGACAGGATGGTGGCGGACGGCATTCTCAAAAACCAGACCTCTACCGACCGGGCTACCGCGACACGGGAGCCGACTTTCGAGGGGATACACCCTGTGTCCGTCATTGGGTCAGACACACCCGCGGTACATCCGATTACCGACAATGTGGGTGAGGTGCAGCAGTTTTAGCATTTTTTGAAGTGGTTGCAAGCAGCCAAATTTGTCCACTTATCTTGAAAGATGCCGCAAAATTACAAAAAATCCCCCACACCTGCAAACCCTCTATCGATAAAAAATGTAAAGGAAGCACATCGAGCGGTGTCGATGTGCTTCCTTTTTCAGTGGGTTATGGTGTCAGGGATCAATTGCGCCACCTCGGGTCGCCGATGCCCTTGGTGTAGATCTCGTGGTTGAGGACCTCGGGAGTCTGCTTGTATTTATCACCAATTCAGAAGCTCAGGATTGAGTAAAAAATCCATCAGACCGATGGTGACTATCCCATCTTCATTACGCTTTGGTTTGATATGGTCTTTGACGATGATAATTTTTTTGAAAGAATCATCAATGTTTAACAATGATGCAGCTTCCTGACGCTCCTTTGCATCTGTCGGCATCATAAACGCAGACTGTATATAATACCGTAGGCTGCCTTGGTTAGCCACGAAGTCAACTTCGTATTGCTTGCGTATTGTTTTTCCGTTTCTGTCTGTGGTACGATGCTCTACCACACCTACATCTACTTGGTAACCACGTACTCGCAGTTCATTATAGATGATATTCTCCATTATATGATTTTCTTCCTGCTGTCTGAAATCAAGAATGGCGTTGCGAACACCGACATCGGAAAAATAATACTTGGCAAGTGTGTTGATATACTTCTTCCCCTTGATGTCATATCGAATTGCTTTCTCTATGAGGAATGAATCCGACATATAGCCGAGATAGTTATCTATCGTCTTATTTGTCAAAGAAACGTTCTTAAGACTTTTGAACGTATTAGCCAACTTATTGGGATTTGTGGGTGACCCTATGGCTGAGGCAATTACATTTACCAACTCTTTCAGCTCGGCCTCCCCCCTGATATTGTATCTTTCCACTATGTCATTGACATAAACCGTGGCATACAACCGCTTAAGATAGTCTTCCTTTTTCTTTGGCGTTGCCAATGTTATCACGTGCGGGAGTCCGCCATAGGTATAATAGTCCGGCCATGCTTCAAGGGGGTGCCGATCATCGACTGACATAAACTCAGCAAATGAAAGTGGATACACATGTATCTGGTCACCTCTTCCTCTAAATTCAGTGATGATATCCGAAGACAAAAATCTGGAATTGCTCCCGGTGACATAAACATCGGCATTGTCCATCTTCAGGTAACTATTCAACACATCTTCAAATTCTGACACATGCTGAACCTCATCAAGAAGGATGTAATACATATCACTGTCTTTCATCAGAGAATCTATATGGGCAAGCAACGCATCAGGATTCCGCAAGGAGATATTTCTTCTATCCTCCAGATCAACTTTTATTATGTGGTCATCTCCTACCCCTTGCTCTTTCAAGTATGACGCAAATAATTTGAATAAAAGATAAGACTTACCGCAACGCCGCAGGCCGGTAATTATTTTTATCAGTCCATTATGCCTGCTGTCTATCAGCTGATTCAGATAGTAATTTCGTTTTATAACCATAATTTATTCCCAAAAGATAGCATTTATGTCATCTTTTGGGAATAAAATTAGTAATAATAATTGTATGTTCCAAATATGCTATTCCAAAAAAATGACATAAATGACATTTTTTTGGAATAGCGTACTTTAAAACGGTTAGGGTAATGAATGTAAAGGAAGCACATCGGGCGGTGTCGATGTGCTTCCTTTTGTCAGTGGGTTATGGTGTCAGGGATCAATTGCGCCACCTCGGATCGCCGATGCCCTTGGTGTAGATCTCGTGGTTGAGGACCTCGGGAGTCTGCTTGTATTTCAAGGCCTCCATGATGTTGGCGGGAGCCTTGTGCTCGGCAGGGGGATTGGGCGCGGGGAAGAGGTCGGTGGCACGCAGAGGTGTCGAGCCTACCTTGACGACGAGGTCATCGGGAGTGCCGAGATTACCCTCGGGATATGCACCGAAGCTGTTCCTGTTGAGAGAGAATGCTCCGTTGGTAAAGATGCCGTTATCGACAAGGTGAGCATCGCGGCAGCCCACCGAGTAGTTGTCCTTGATCTCATAGGTCACCGAAGTGCGGATATCGGCACCTCCACTCTGGAGATCGCGTGCGTCATCGTCCGAGGCAAGCACTATGAGATTGCGCTGGAATGAGATCTTCGACCCTGCGGGGAGGTATCTCAGGTCAAAGAAGTAACGGCCTGTCGAGCGGGTCGAGAAGTTGACGAAAGTATTGTTCTCGACGGTGATGTTCCACGACACATCTTCGGGCCATGTGAGTGACTTGTTGTTGTCGGAGATCAACGAAGTGCGGGGCGAGTCATAGATGGTATTGTTGGTGAAACGCAGGTCCTTGAACATATTCTGATTCCCCACTCCGGCACCGGCAAACCATGCGTACCCACGACCGCTGGCGTCATAGTAACCGCAGTCATAGAAGAGGCAGTTGTCGATGATGAAGTGGTCGAATATTACGGTCTGCTGGCCTTGGAAGCGCACAAGTCCGCGGATAAAGCCTGTGAACGTACACCCTCTGAGCTCTATGGACTCATACTCGTGACCAACATTGCCATAACTGAGGCCGTTCATGAAATAGTTGCTTGTTGCACTTTCCGTGGCATAGTTCTGCGCCCCTGTATTCATGAAGTCGATGTTCTCGAATACAATCTTGCCGATCAGGACAGGGACAGAGGAGGCGGTTCCCATCACAGTTTCCGCATAGTTGAAGTTGTGGAGAGCCATGTCGATGACAGCGCGGTTGCCGGCAGCCTCATCGGCAGCATCGGTGCGGAATGTAATGCCCTTGAAGATATTGGCGTTAGCCGAGAGGATATAGGTCTTTCCGCCACGGAGATTGATGACACTTCCCTCGCCGGGCAGTTCGCCTGTACCGGCATTGTAGGCATCAAGAAACAGGGTAATGTCGGCAACACCCTCGGTGTTGGCCTCAAACCACCGGTCAAGATCATCAGCCGAAATCTCGGATGCGTTGCCCAAGAGATTAACAATACAGGTATTGTATGGGGCATCACAATCGGGTTTTGAGCTATTGATCAGAGCCACCGAATATTTAGCAGCCGGTGTGAGACCGGAGAGTGTCATGGTGCCAGCTTCCTTGTCGGCAGCAGTCAGATCAATGTCAGTGATCATGTTACCGGACGCCTTATACTCCTTGAGACGTATCTTATCAGCCACAAACTTGCCATCGACAACCTCAAAGTTCTCCTTGAAATAATCATCACGGCAGGTGAGATCAAAGGCGACAGTGAAACTGTCATTAGTGCGTCCGGTGACTTTGAGTAACTCAGGCACCTCATATCTCTGCTCCGTATATATATAATGATAGGGATCACGGATGAAATTCTGTCGACCCGTAAAATCAGAATTGAGTTCGGGATCAGTGGGATGGAGTGCCCGGACACGGAACTGGTAGTATGTTCCATACTGACATCCGGGCATGCTGTACGATGTGCCGTCTACCCTCACGGTGGTGGGCTCCAAGACATTGTATGAGTCACTCCATGACAACTCATAGCCTGCCGCCCCCTCGACAGAAGACCATTGGAGATGTATCTCATTGAGCCCTACAAGCTCAGTGAGAGAGGGAATGAAGTAGGGCGTCGGGAGCTTGTCGGCGGGACGTAAAGAGAGGACGCCTTTCAATATCGAGACGCCATCCGCACCCAAAAGGCGATAGGAACGGGTATACGTTTTCTGCTCATCCGGATTATATGGATCATGGGAAAATTTGTCTATGACCGTTAAGGTACCGCCAAAACCCCCATTCCGAGGCTCGAGCCAAATTTTCATTGAGTCAACGCTGCTCAGGTCCACCCCATAGTAATTCGAACCATCTCCGTAATCGAAGGTGAGCACATCGGGCACGACATCTGCTGCCGTCATGGGGAGGGCCGAAACAAGGGCGAGGCCCGCTAAGAGATTGAGTGCTTTCATTTCTTGGTGACTTTGAGTTGGGCGGTTGGACAAGCGATGATATAGACACCCGCGGGGAGCCCGGCGAGCGAGATGGTGAGCGACGACTCACCCTTGACGGTGGTGACGTTGAGGCGACGGCCGCTGAGGTCATAGACGGCAGTGGCGGCACAGTCAGCACCGACCACTTCGATGAGGCCGTTGCCCACAGCCATGATGCGGGTCTTGGCGTCGGTGGTCAGCTCGCTGAGGGCCGAGCTGTCGTGCTGCTCGAAGGTGAAGTAGTTGAGGTCCGTGGCTTCATAGGTGTAGTTTTCATCCGGATCGTCATACTTGAGGACAGTGACGGTCAGAGCCTCCGGGCCTATCTTCATGTAGGATTGTCCTACACGATCAATGGTCGAGCCGGTCACATTGATGTAGGCCGTGGCTCCCTCGTTGAAGTAGAGTGTCAGGTATGTCAGCATCTCGGCGTGCAGAGCGGCGCTCAGAGACAGGGCAGTCCCGACAAACAAAGGTTTCAGGATGTTCATTGACTGGTGTTTTTTTGGTTAAGATGAGTGTGTTATAGTTATATTATCGTTATAGTGGCGTCAGTGTGTCAGCGGGCTGAGGGTGTGTCGTAGGGAATGGGGCGGATAGACTCGTGAGAGAACTTCCAGATCACGGCCCCGTAAGGGGGTATCATGGTGCGGAATGCCTCGGTCGACGAGATGGTCTTGAGATCGGTCTCGCCGGTGAGGAGATCGCGGGCCATGACTGTCCCCTCGGGGATATTGAGCATCTCGAGGGCGTGACGGGGGATATTGATGGCGAGGTCGCACGACTCTGCGGCAAAATTGACAGCTATCAGCAGGGTCTCGCGGTCGGCCGAGCGCATGAACACATACTGGGAGTGGGGATTGAGAGTCGGATTCTGATAGTTGACATACATCAGGTCGTAGAATCGACCGCCGGCGATGGCCCTCTCCGAGTTGCAGAGACGGAGCACGGTGGCATAACGCCCCCGCAGCCAGCGCTCGCGCGGGGTGAGCTGCGAGCCGTCGGGGTTGCCGCCGTTATACCATCTGCGCACCGTGGGGACGCTCCAGTAGTCGAAGATGGTGGTGCGACCGTCGTGCCCGCTGAATCCCTCGGCATCCGTGGCCTGCTCGCCCAGCTCCTGCCCGGCATAGATCATCATGGGGCCCGTGGAGATCATCGAGCTCACCACCAGCGAGGGGGTCACCTTGGCCGGATCGCCGGCATAGAAGCGCGAGCCGAAGCGCTGCTCGTCGTGATTCTCAAGGAAGTTGAGCATATTGCCCTGAATCCCCTCCACCGTCTGCCAGCAGTTGGTGATGGTGGCTGCCGAGTAGTTTGCCGTCTGTATGCCGCGCAGCGTGTCGTAGAGATTGACTTTGTCATAGAGATAGTCAAATCCGCCGGTGAAGATGAAGTCGCGATAGAGGCCGGTGTCATAGATCTCGGCTATGAACTTGACGTGGGGATAGCGGTCCTTGACGTTGGCGATGGCCCACTGCCAGAACTCGATGGGCACCATATGGGCCATGTCGCAGCGGAATGCGTCGACCCCCTTCGAGGCCCAGAAGCGCAGGATGTTGAGCATCTTGAACCATGTGTCGGGGATGGGGTCATAGTGCCCCGAGCCGTCATAGGGGTCGCGTCCGTAGTTGAGTTTTACGGTCTCATACCAGTTGCCCGCTCCGGGAAAAGCCGTGAAGCAGTCGTCGCCCGTGGCCTTGGCCGGAAATTCAACATATGCCTTCTTGCCCGCACCGAGGTCGATGGAGGGGGCAAAGAGCTGGCGGGTGATGTAATAGTAATTGTTGGAGGGGGAGAAAAACTTGTCCGTGTCGTCGGCGGCTCCGAAGTCGTCGATGCCGGCGGGAGCGGCATCCGAGTGATAGCGACGGGCCGTGTGGTTGGGCACAAAGTCGATGATCACGTCCATCCCCGCGTCGTGGGTGCGGGCCACCAGCGCCTCAAACTCGGCCATGCGCGAGGGGACATCCTCGGCTATGTCGGGGTCGACGTCATAGTAATCCTTTATGGCATAGGGTGATCCGGCCTCACCCTTGACCACATACGGATTGTCGGCCGGGGTGATCCCCTCGGCCGTATAGTCGGTCTTGGTGGCATGCTCTATCACGCCGGTATACCATATGTGAGTCACGCCCAGCTCCTTGATGCCCTGAAGCACGGCGTCGGTGATGCGATTCATCTTACCCGACCCGTTCTGGGCAATGGTGCCGTTGGGCACACAGGCGGGATTGTCGTTGGTGAACAGTCGGGGGAAGAGCTGATATATTATCGGTTTTGTTTCCATTTGGTCAGATTGGTTGTAATAGCTTTGCGGACATCGTGGCGTTTGAAGCCGGCATTGAGCAGCGTGTGCATCGCATCGTCATATCCCACCTGATAGACCCTCTCTATCTGCGTGAGGTCAAAGACCTGATAGGAGGCTATGTCCTGAATGGAGATGGCGAGGTCGCACAGCTCCATCTGGGGCACGGAGTTCATCTTCACGAGCATGTCGTAGGTGCGGCGCGCTATGTCGATCATGGTGCGCGGACGGCGGCGTTCGGGCACCGGCGAACAGTTGATGCCGATGAGATACTTGCAGCACTTTCTCAGGGCCCACGCGGGGAGATTGGCCGTCACACCCCCGTCCACATAGCTGCGGCCGTCGATGTGCATGGGCTTGAACACGATGGGGATGCTGCACGAGGCCGCCACACAGTCGGCTATCACACCCTCGGTGAAGGCCACCTTGCTGTTGTCGTCGAGCGACGTGGCACAGATCTTCACCGGGAGCGGGAGGTCCTGAATATTCCTGTAGGGGATGGTGTCGCGGAGCATCTTGCGGAATCCGTCCATCGAGAAGAATCCGTCGCGAGGCAACCCTATCTCGGCAAAGTCCGAGAATTTGGCGTCGGCAAACATCTTGAGGATCTCCTTGGGACGCATCCCCGCGGCATACATCGCAGTGACCACCGAGCCGGCACTCACGCCGGCCATTATGTCGGGCCTGATGCCCATCTCCTCGAGTGCCTGCAGGGCACCGCAGTGCGCGAATCCCCGAGCACCGCCTCCGCTGAGCACGATGCCTACTTTATAGGGTTTAGAGGTAAATCCAAACATGATGCAAAGTTAGTGAAAATTCTCACATTACAGCGAGTTTTAACACAATTATTATGCACCTTTTGTAGCGCACCCCTGAGAAAAAGCGGTGAAATATTGCCCTCGGTTTGGCAAATATGATTAAATTTGCATCTACATTACCCCAACAGCAGTTAAGCCTAAGGACATGACACATCATACACAGGCCGTCACGCCGGCCAAGATAGAGACCGACCGCCGCATACTCGAGCTTCTGGCCCAGAGATTCCCTACCGTGAGCGCCGCGAGCACCGAGATAATCAACCTCGAAGCCATCCTCAATCTCCCGAAGGGCACGGAACACTTCGTGGCCGACCTCCACGGCGAGTATGAGGCATTCCGCCACATACTCAAGAACGCCTCGGGCAACATCAAGCGCAAGGTCACCGAGCTGTTTGGCACCACCATGCGCGAGAGCGAGATCAGGGCCCTCTGCTCGCTGATCTATTATCCCGAGGAGAAGCTGCGCCTCATCAAGTCGGCCGAGGAGGACCTTGATGATTTCTACTCCATCACGCTCCATCAGCTCGTCAAGGTGTGTCAGACCGTGTCGTCCAAATATACCCGCTCCAAGGTGCGCAAGGCTCTGCCCCGCGAGTTTGCCTACATCATCGAGGAGCTGCTCCACGAGAGTGCGGCCGACTATGACAAGGTGGCATATTTCAACCGCATCATCGAGACCATCATCTCGACCGGTCAGGCCGAGGCTTTCATCATAGCCCTGTGCAATGTGATACAGAAGCTCTCCATCGACCAGCTGCACATACTGGGCGACATCTACGACCGCGGCCCCGGGGCACACATCATCATGGACACCCTGCGCGACTATGGGTCGTGGGACATCCAGTGGGGCAATCACGACGTGCTGTGGATGGGGGCCGCCGCTGGCAACGACTGTTGCATAGCCAACGTGATAAGGGTGTCGCTCCGCTACTCCAACCTGACGACCCTCGAGGAGGGCTACGGCATCAACCTGCTGCCGCTCGCCACCTTTGCCATGGAGGAGTATGCCGACGATGATTGCACGCTGTTCACCCCCACGGTGCTACAGGGGGAGAGCGCCCACACAGAGAAGACCATGCGCCTCATGGCCAAGATGCACAAGGCCATAGCCGTGATACAGTTCAAGCTCGAAGGCGCCATGATAGAGGCTCACCCCGAGTGGAAGATGGAAAACCGCCGCCTGCTCCACCGCATGGACCGCGAGAAGGGGACCATAGAGATAGAGGGTCACACCTATCAGCTCACTGACACCAATTTCCCCACCATCAACCCGGAGTCGCCCTACGAACTCACCCACGAGGAGCGCCATCTGATGAAGAAGCTCCACCACTCGTTTGCCGTCAGCTCGGGGCTTCAGAGGCATGTGGAGTCGCTCTTTGCCCACGGGTGCATGTATGGCGTGTATAACTCCAATCTGCTTTTCCACGCCTCGATGCCGCTCAATGCCGACGGCACCCTGCGCGAGGTGCTCATAAACGGGACTCCCTACAAGGGGCGCGAGCTCATGACGCAGATAGGCCTGACGCTGCGCTCGGCATTCAACGACGACACTCCGGCGGCCGACAAGGCGTTTGCCCGCGATTTCTTCTGGTATCTGTGGTGCGGGCCCGACTCCCCCCTCTTTGACAAGGACAAGATGACCACATTCGAGCGATATTTCGTGGCCGATCCCGAGGCCCGCCGCGAGGAGAAAGGGTGGTATTACAAACTGCGCAACGACGAGAAGGTGTGTGACATGATCCTCGACGAGTTTGGCGTGGAGGGTGAGCAGCGCCACATCATCAACGGCCATGTGCCGGTGCGCACAGGCAAGGGTGAGAGCCCGCTGAGAGCCGGGGGTAAGCTGATGGTGATCGACGGCGGATTTGCCAAGGCCTATCACAAGACCACAGGCATAGCGGGCTATACGCTCATCTATCACAGCAGCAACTTTGAGCTCGTGGAGCACGAGCCATTTACATCGGTCGAGGATGCCATCAATCACGGCACCGACATCGTGCGCACCACCAAGATGGTCGAGCAGACGGCCAAACGTGTGCGTGTGCGCGACACCGACATGGGCCGTGTGCTACAGAGTCAGATCGACGAACTCACGGAGCTGCTCTACGCCTTCCGCCACGGCATCATCAAGGAGAAACGGGTGTGATCCATCACTCGTCACCCCTCACTCATCACTCATCAAGCTGTCGATTATCCCGAAGGCTTCACGGCGTCCGGCCGTGAGGCGGTGGGGATAGTGGGCGTCAGAGTTGATGACGAGCGGCAGCCCCGCCGACACAAGGCGACGGATGGTGCCGGGCGAGGGAAAGAGGCGCGGACTATGGGCAGCCTCCTCGGCGGGCGTAGCTCCGACGTTGGGGAGCCATGCCTTGGTGTTGACCTCGACGATGATGTCGGTGGAACGCAGGGCGTCGATGACTTCGTCGATATGCCTCAGATACCATGCTTCATCCTCTATGCCGGGGCGGAATGAGGAGGCATTGAAGCCAATCTTGTCAAAGTGGCCGATGATGTCAAATCCGCCATGGCCGATCATCTCGAGCGTCCGGGCATAGAAGGTGTCGACCACGTAGCGGATGTCGTTGCCGAAGTATCGCTCCATCTTCCGGATGAAGCTGGCGGGGCGTCCGTCCACGTCGATCTCCTCCCCATCCGGAGTGGGGATAAAGTGGACCGAACTGAGACGGTAGTCGAGCGGGAGATCCTGAAAATATGGTATATGTGCGCCCCAATCGTGGCCGAGATAGTCTATCTCCATCGAGCGGTAGAGATCGATCTCCCCGCGATAAAGGTCGCGGAGGCGGTCATACTCGGCAAAGTAGTCGGCCACTTGGTCGGCCCGCATATTGCAGGATGACACGACGGATGCGGGCACAGGCGAGTGGGGCGTGAAGCCATAGTGGGCGAATCCGTCGTCCACAGCCTGCGCGGCCATGCGGGCCATGGGCTCGCGGCCGTCGCAGAACTGGGTGTGGGAATGGAAATTATAGTTGCGTGTAGTCGAGATTATCTTACGCAGGTCTGTCATTTTTCAGCGATGGGAGGATTGGCTATGTTCTGACGCATGTTGGTGTCCGCCTCGATATTCTTCATGCGATAGTAGTCCATGATGCCGAGATTGCCCGACAGGAATGCCTGAGCCATGGCGCGGGGCAGTTCGGCCTCGGCCTCGATCACCTTGGCGCGTGCCTCCTGAGCCTTGGCGCGCATCTCCTGTTCGAGGGCTATCGCCATGGCCCTACGCTCCTCGGCCTTGGCCTGAGCGATATTCTTGTCGGCCTGAGCCTGATCTATCTGCAGGGCGGCTCCGATGTTCTTGCCTATGTCGATGTCAGCGATGTCGATGGAGAGGATCTCAAACGCTGTGCCCGAGTCGAGCCCCTTGCGGAGCACGAGTTTGGAAATGTTGTCGGGGTTCTCGAGCACCTGCTTGTGGCTCTCGGACGAGCCGATGGAGGAGACTATGCCCTCGCCCACGCGGGCCAGCACAGTGTCCTCGCCGGCACCGCCCACGAGCTGGCGGATGTTGGCACGCACGGTGACGCGGGCTATGGCTATGAGCTGGATGCCGTCCTTGGCCACGGCGGTGACATGGGGAGTCTCGATCACCTTGGGGTTGACGGACATCTGCACGGCCTGAAACACGTCGCGGCCGGCGAGGTCGATGGCGGTGGCCATCTTGAATCCGAGGTCGATATTGGCCTTGGAGGCGGAGACGAGGGCATGCACCACCTTCTCCACATTTCCGCCGGCCAGATAGTGAGCCTCGAGATCGTCGCGGGTCACATCGTTGAGACCGGCCTTGTGGGCCTCGATGAGCGCCCGTACGATGACGGATGCCGGCACCTTGCGGATGCGCATCAGGAACAGCTGCATCAGCGAGATGTGGACGCCGCTCACGCGCGCCGAGATCCATAGGAAAAACGGCACGTAGTAGAAAAATATGCTCAGCAACACGAGGAGTGCCACACCGAGCAGGACGATTGTCAGTACCATAGTATCAAAATAGGTTTGGATTAGTTAATTTCATATCTGTCCGTCACATCTCGGCATTGACCACCGAGTTGGACAGGTCGAGCAGCAGCGCACGGTCTCTCTCGGACGCGGCCTCGAGGCGCATTATCTCGTCGGCCACCGAGCGGTTGCCCCCGGCATACTCGGCGCGCAGGGATTGGAGTTTACGCACCGTAGCCTCATGGTCGGCGAGGGCCTTGCGATATTCGGTCATGGCATTTCGGGCCAGATTGGAGCGCAGATCGCTGACGCGGCGCACTATGCGGCCGTCAGGGAGCGCAAACGCAAACTCGTCGGCCGTGCGGCTGTCCGAGGCACCGAAGTCGGCCGAGGCGATGCGGCGCAGCAGACGCGAGTGGTCGGCGCCCGGCTCGAGAGTGGCGGCTATCGAGGCCACACGGGCATATGAGGTGAGGTCAGGTGTATCCACGGGATAGTTGACACGAATCTCGGAGGGGATGAAGGTGTAGACCGTCACCGAGTCCGTCAGACGGTTGCGGTCGGTGGCCCACCACCCGGTGCCTGTCTCCTCGTCGATGGCATAGAGATAGTCGTTGAAGGGCGAGTTGAACGGCATGCCGATATTCGACGGCTGCAGGAAGCCGTCATCGTCGCGGCGGGTGATGAAGATGTCGAGCCCCCCGAGGCTCTCGGCGCCATCCGCTCCGAAATAGAGGGTCACACCGTCATTCATCAGGAACGGGGCCGTGAGCCACTGCCCCTCGGTGGTGCCGAAGATGGAGGCATAGTCGAACAGCGGCACAGGGTCGTCCCACGTGCCGTCGGCCAGCCTGACAGATTCATATATCCGGGCGTTGCCGTTGGCATCGGCACCGGTCCACACCACCTCGTCGCCACTCTCGGTGACATAAGCCGGGGCCGAAATGTCGGCCAGACCCAAGCCTGCGAGTCCGGCGGGGCCGATTATCTTGTTGACGACATCATCGCCCGTGAGGTGTCCGGCACTGCGGGCCAGTCTCACGAACTCGAAAAATCTGTCGGCAGGGACATTGATGCTGTCGATGATCTGCACCTTCTCCACGCGGTCGAGCATGGAGGCCCCGAGCTCTATGCGCGAGCCGAGATAGTCGGTCCAGTCCATCGGGTCGTCATCGGGCCTGTAGCTGAAATCCATGTCGGCAGCCGCCTCAGCCTTGGTGCGCTTGGCGAGATAGCGGTCGAGATATTCCCCGGCCTGCGCGAAGTCATAGAGATAGAAGGCGGCCTCGGCAGCCCCGAGATTGCCGGCATTGTCCGCCTTGAGATAGTATGTGATGGCCTCCTTATATCGGCCTGCATCCTTGAGAGCATCGCCCGCCTCACGCTGCAGCTGGCGGTTGCGCGGAGCAGCCTTGGCGGCCTCCACGGCCTCATCGGCCGTATCCGCCACCGCCACCGACGGGATGGCGAGTGAGCAGAGCAGAGCGAGCGGTAACAGAGTGTTGAGTTTCATTTCTTGTCTTTCAGAGCTTGATTCATGGCAGCTGCCGCACGCCGGCCGTCGCCCATGGCGAGGATCACCGTGGCGCCTCCACGCACTATATCGCCCCCGGCATAGAGGCCGGGCACGGAGGAGAGGAGGGTGTCGCCGTCGACAGCAATGGTGCCGCGCCGGGTGACATCAAGATTTTTAAACGAATTGGGTATGAGAGGGTTGGGCGACACGCCGACACTGACTATCACCATGTCGACCGGGATCTCGTCCACAGTGCCCTCTATGGGCACCGGCGAGCGACGGCCCGACTCGTCGGGCTCGCCCAGCTGCATGCGCTGGATCTTCATGGCACGCACGCGGCCCGTCTCGTCCGCAAGATACTCCACAGGATTGGCGAGCGTCACAAACTCCACCCCCTCATCCTTGGCATGTGCCACCTCCTCGAGGCGCGCAGGCATCTCGGCCTCGCTGCGGCGATAGACAATCATGGCCCTCTCCGCACCCTGACGGCGGGCGGTGCGCACGGAGTCCATGGCAGTGTTGCCACCGCCGATCACGGCGACATTGTGGCCCTTCAGCACCGGGGTGTCCTCGCCGGGTCGAGAGGCCCCCATGAGGTTGATGCGGGTGAGGTATTCGTTGCTCGACATCACGCCTATATAGTTCTCGCCGGGTATACCCATGAACCTCGGGAGTCCTGCACCCGAGCCAACGAAGATACCGGCATAACCCATATCGCGGAGATCTTCGTAAGAGAGGGTCTTGCCGATGACGCAGTCCTTGACAAACTCCACCCCGGCACTGCGCAGGGATTCGATCTCGGCCTCGACCACCGAATTGGGCAGACGGAATTCGGGGATGCCGTATTTGAGCACACCCCCTATCTCATGGAGCGCCTCGTAGACGGTGACACTATAGCCATAGGCAGCCATCTGTCCGGCAAATGAGAGTCCGGCGGGGCCCGAGCCGACCACGGCGATCTTCTCGCCGGCGGGGTGTGTCACGGGTGCCTCGGTGGCGGCATGGCTCATGCGGTCGAAGTCTGCAGCGAAACGCTCCAGATAGCCTATGGCCACCGGGGGCTTGGACATGCGGTTGTAGACACATCGGCTCTCACACTGTTTCTCCTGCGGGCAGACACGCCCGCACACGGCGGGGAGAGCCGAGGTGAGACGGAGCACGGCGGCAGCCTCGGCAAAGGCTCCGCGCTCGATATTCTTGACAAACGCAGGTATCTCGATCTGCACCGGACATCCCTGCATGCACTGAGGGTCGGGGCAGTCGAGACATCGGCGCGCCTCGAGCACGGCCTGATCGGCCGACAGTCCGAGATTCACCTCGTCACTGCATGTCACACGATAGTCGGCGGGGAGCTGCGGCATCACAGCACGTGGGATGGCTGTGCGCCGGCGCACCGTCATCTCTCTGCGCAGGGCGTCGCGCCACGGTGTGTTGCGGTCAGTATCGGGTCGTTTCATTTCCGGGGTTTGTCATAGGTTTTGAGTCTCATTATCATCTCGTCAAAGTCCACCTTGTGGGCGTCGAACTCAGGGCCGTCCACACACACGAAGCGGGTCTTGCCGTCGACCGTCACACGACAGGCTCCGCACATGCCGGTGCCGTCGACCATGATGGTGTTGAGCGAGACGGTGGTGGGGATGCCGTGGCGCTTGGTGGCAAGCGCGGTAAACTTCATCATCACCGCAGGGCCGATGGCCACCACCTCGTCGACCTTCTCACGGGCTATGACACTCTCCAGCCCGTCGGTCACGAGCCCCTTGCGCCCTTTCGAGCCGTCGTCGGTCATCACGATAACCTCGTCGCTCCACTCGGCCACCTCACGCTCGAGAATCACGAGCGAGGCGGTGCGGGCGGCAAGAATGGATATCACCCTGTTGCCGGCCTGCTTCATGGCCTTGATGATGGGGAGCAGCGGGGCCACACCCACACCACCGCCGCAGCACACCACTGTGCCCGCGCGGGTGATGCGTGTGGCCTGTCCGAGGGGGCCCACAATGTCGGTAAAGCTGTCGCCCGGCTCGAGGGCATTTATCTTGGCGGTCGACTCACCCACTTTCTGCACCACGAGGGTGATGGTGCCACTCGCGGGGTCGGCATCGGCTATGGTGAGGGGAATGCGCTCGCCCCCCTCGCCGGTGCGGACTATGACGAAATGTCCGGCCTTGCGGGCACGGGCTATGAGCGGTGCTTCCACCACAAACTTCACCACATTGTCCGAGAAATGCTCTTTTGAGACAATCTTGTTCATATATTCAGAGTTGCCATGCTGTGCACATGGGATTAAGATTGCACAAATATAAGCCTTTTCCCCCTAATTTGCAAGTATTATGCACCGAGCGGGAGGGATGATTTATTTCTTCGCCCCCGATGCGGTCACATTGTCGGCCTTCATGCGCTGCATGAAGCTCTGTATCACAGCCTTCATCTCGTCATACATCTCATCCTCGCCTGCCAGCTTACCCTTGAGGTTGTTCTTGAGCAGCTTGTCATGGCGATAGTCATAGATCTCCGTCACCTCCTTGCCGTCGGAGCGCATCACATAGTCGCCCTTGAAATACTGCGGGAAGAAGTCCCAGTTGAAGGCCCAAGTGTCGTCGGCGGGCGTGTTGAACAGGTCTTTGCCGAATGCCACATACGGGCGGTCGTAGCCCAGATAGTTGAGGAGCGTAGGCATGATGTCGATCTGCTGCGCTATGCCGGGACGCTTGCCGCGGGGCAGTTCGCCCGAGGGGTCGAAGAAGATTATGGGGACACGGAATCCGCCCACTTCGCCGAAGTATTCCTCGTGGGTGCGCTTGGAGCTGGCATGATCGGCCGTTATCACGAATATTGTGTTCTCAAACCATGGCTGGCGTGATGCCGTCTCAAAAAAGCGCCGCAGCGAGAAGTCGGCATAGCGGATACACTTGTGGAGCTTGTGGAGCCCCTCGTCGACAAAAACATCCTTATACTTGTCGGGGACGTTGAACGGATGGTGTGACGACAGCGTGAACACACTCGCCGTGAACGGCTGAGGCATCTCGCTGAGGGTGGCGCAGAAGAACTGGAGAAACGGCTCGTCCCATATGCCCCACTTGCCGTCAAACTCCTTCATGCCTCCGAACCGCGGGTCGGCCACAAACTCGTCCTTGCCATAATACTTCTCAAAGCCTATCGAACGCACAAAGGCGTTGAATCCCAGCGACTCATTGTCTGCTCCGTGGAAGAAGGCGGTGTGATAGCCCATATTGCGGGTCTCGGTGGCGATGGAGTTGAGATGATTGAGCGAGTAGGGCGACAGCACGAACGGACGCTCCATGCGCGGGATGGAGGCGAGGATGGCCGGAGGGGCATCAATGGAGAAACCCGTGTTGGCAAACGACTGGTCGAAATATGTGCTCACCGTGAGGAGCGAGTCGGTGAATGGAGTATAGCCCTTGTATGTGCCGTTGTCGAGATGGCGGTTGAGGCCGCCAACAAACTCCTGAGCGAAACTCTCGACTATAAAGATGACAATGTTCTTCCTCCGGGCTACGAGCGAGTCGGAGGGCTGGTGGAGCGGGGTGTAGAGGGCGTCGAGACGGGCCGGGTCGGTGAAATAGACCGGGATCTCGCGGGCCATCTGATTGACGGTGCGTATCAGAGAGAAGGGTGTGTTGAGGACGATGCCTGTCTGCAGAGGGTCGTTGACATACTTGTGGGCATAGCTCACGGCGATGGGGCGCGTGGCCGAGAAGAATGTGTTGCCCCTCATGCCAAAGATGGTGATGGGAATGAACAGCAGCAGCGACACTCCGTTGGTGAGATAATAGCCGCGCGCACTCTGCCTGCCGACGCATGGCCGGCGGTAGCCTGTCCAGAGAAAGACGCCCATGGCTATGAGCAACAGCACGAGATACCAGTGAGACACGAGCTCGGTGCCTATGATGCCGCCGAGATTGTCCTCGCCCTTGAACTCCTCAAAGACCGCCATCGAGGTGCGGTGTTTGCGAAACTCGAAGAAAACCGTGTCGCCAAGATTGAGCAGCATGCACAGGGTGTTGACTATGACATAGATCCACTTGGTGGTGAGCCAATACCATGGCCGCTCCTTGAGGCGGAGAGGCAGCAGGTAGAGGAGGATGAAAAGGGCATTGGTATAGAAGATGGCCGAGGTGTCGAATTTCAGTCCGCCTGCAAATATGCGCAGCAGGGTGTGGCCGTCGAGCCCGGCGGCAAACAGAGTCCAATTCTCGGCTAAGAACACGATGCGGCAGATCATGTAGCAGACATAGACCCACAACAGGTTGATCAGCAGGCGCACGGGGTTGGAAGTGAGTATTCTGTTCATAAAGGACGGAGATTGATCTTATTTTTCAGAAAAATGATATTGATCCTCACCTGCGGCTGAGGTCGGCGTAGAGGGTCTGGAGCAGCGCGCGTCCGCGACGCTCGCGCTCGGGGTCGGCGCCCTCCACGGCCCGGTCGGACACATTGTCCACTATGGTGCAACCGCGGGGGTCGATATACATAAACCCGTTGTTGTATGTGTGAAACGCAAACGGCTGCGTGTAGGTAGGGGCGAGAATATCGCGGCTGAAGGGGAAGTCGTCATGCTCCAGCCCCATCTGGCCGAGTATCACGGCCGGGAGGTCGGTCTGACTCATGAGGGTGTCTATGCGTCGTCCCCCTTCCACGGCCCCGCCGGCAAGGACCACGGGGATATGGGCATAGCTGCGGCGGTCGACGGGGAGCGTGGGGCATTGTAGCCGTGATCGGCCACCACCACGATCAGCAGGTCGCGCCATGCGGGGGTAGTCTTGAGCCGCTCCACAAACCGCCCGAGGGCGTCGTCGACATAGGCAAACGAATTGTCCACCTCATTCTCGAGGCGGCTGTATGGCACTTTGAATGGCTCGTGCGAGCTGAGGGTCTGGAACGTAGTCATCCATCGTTCGCCCCGCTCCGTGCGGGCCATAATGTCGTCATAAAGCCAGTCAAACATCCAGCCGTCCTCTATGCCCCACTTGCCTGCGGGAGCATCGGCGGGGAGGTCTTTCTGACTCACCAGCCTGTCATGGCCCGAGGCAAGATAATAGTCAGCCTTGTGCATGATGGTGAGCTCACCGCCATGGACGGCGGTGGTGACATATCCGCACTCGTCTCGCAGACGCCTCGGGAGGGCGGGGAGATTGGGGAGCTTGCGTGTGTGGCGGATGACAGAGGTGGTGGGCTGACCGGGATAGCCGCTCAACACGCACACCAGTCCGCGGTCGGTGCGGAAGCTGCCGGCGGTACATTCCGTAAACATCACTCCCTCGGCAGCGATCCTGTCCAGATGAGGTGTCACCCCCTTGCGCCCTCCAAGGCTCTCCACAAACTCCGCTCCGAGGCTCTCCCATATGATGAGCAGTATGTTGGGGCGATCGGTGCGCAGCAACTTCTGGGAGGGAGTGCCTGTGAGGGGAAACATCGGGCGCGTGATGCGCTCGGCCTCCTCGGGGTCGAAATAACGGAAGCGGCCCTCGAAGTCGTCCTCGCGCACAGTGAGGGAATAGAGCAGATTGTAGGCCGGATTGAGGGCCCAATGGTTGAAGAAAGGAATGTTGCTGTAGTAGACCACGCTCGGATTATTGGGCCTGATCTTGAGGCCGCGGGTGATGAGAAACAGCCCCGCGATAATGACCACCGCAGCCACCGGTGCCACTACCCTCACCCCGAGGGGGGGAGTCGTGGTGCCGAACAGAGGGACACACACCGCCACCGCCCACTGAGCGCCGGCATAATAGAGCGCCGAGAACAGTAGGATAACGACCGCAGCCCCAAACAGATAGAGCCCTGAGACGGACGCAAAGGCTCCCTTGGGCGACTTGAGATAGACAAACGCCGAGGTGTCGAGCTTATACTGCCAGTATCGGTAGAGCACGGCGTCGGCCACCGTGATGAGGCCGACGGACAGGGCCACGACAACATTATATCCCGTCATGACCGCCGTCAGCGGCATTCCGGTCCACTCGGTGCGCACCGTCGCCGCGACCACGGGAATGGCCGTGAGATAGGCGGCTATTATGAAGTCTGAGATTATGCCGTGGGAATAGACATCGCGCAGATCACGCAGAGTGATGCTGCGGCTCACACACTGATGGTTGAGCAGCACGAAGAGGGTCTTCTGTATGATGGCGAAATAGGCCGTGCTCCAGACGAAACAGGCCACCGTCAGAAGCAACAGTCCGCTCATACCTTCCCCTCCTCCGCAAGTACTTCGACGACTTTATCGGCCACGCGCACGGGCGGGAGGGCGGCAAAACACTCCAGTGTGCCGAGCGGACACTCGAGCTTGCCGGCTATGGAACAAGGCTGGCAGTCGAGCCCCACACAGAGGGCATTGTCGCGCTTCTGTCCGTATCCCATGAATCCGCAGGCCGGCGTGGTGCTACCCCACAGGCTCACCACAGGGGTGCCTGTCAGCGAGGCCATGTGCTGGTTGGCGGAGTCCATGCTCACCATGACATCCATCGAGGCCATGAGGGCCAGCTCCTGCTCGAGGTCGAAGCGCCCCGCGAGGTTGTGACACAGCGGGTTGCCCGTGGTCCAGCGGGCCAGCTGCTCGGCCTCGCGTCCGCGCGCCCCGAACAGATACACATTGATGCCACGAGCGGTGAGCAGGTCGACGGTCCGCTTCATGCTCTCCTGCGGATAGGTCTTGTTGTAATATCTCGCAAACGGCGCCACACCCACTGCGGGGTGACTGACCTCGACGGGGGTAGCCGGTACACCGTCGGGAAACAGTGTGGTGAAGCGGTGGGTGATGGGGAAACCGAGGCGGGCGAACACATCGGCATAGCGGTCGATGAAGTTGGGCTGCTCCTCCCCGTGGCGCAGCACGCGCGAACGGCCCGCGCGCATCTTGTCGACCATAGCCACTCGGACACCTCTCAGCCTGAACCAAGCGTCGATGACCCACGAGCGGGCCACGTTGTGGAGGTCGGCCACACAGTCGGGGCGCAGCGACGAGAGGCTGCGGAGCAACCGCCACAGTCCACGTGTACCGGCATATTCCTTCTTCAGATCATATCCGTGCACCGTCACATTGGCCGGGGGATTGATGAACAGCCGGGCGCAGAAGGGGGTAGTGGCCACGTCAATATGAAGCTCGGGATATATCATGGCCAGCGAGTAGACTGCGGCCACGGACATGGCCACATCTCCGAGGGCTGAAAATCTTATAGCGAGGATCCGTGATGCTGGTTTCATAGCTTCTTGCTTTGATGATTGTCGTCGGGGAGCTGACCCGTAGCCTCGAAATAACGCCGGGCCGTGGCGCGGGCTATGGCTGTCTCGAGACGGCTGTCGGTGAACTGCGCCACATATCTGTGGGCGTTTTCAATGATGGCCTCGGCCTCGTCGGGATGACTGATATAGTAATTGAGACGGTCGATGAGGTCGGTGTAGTCGGGGCGTATCTCTATGTAATGGACGCCGGGGATGAGCGTGCCCTCCATGAACCATGTCTCGTAGCGCGGACGGGGCATCACAGCGATGGAGTTTGAGGCCATGACCCACTTCAGGTTGGTGGCCACGTCATTGCCCTCGATGCAGCAGACGAATTTGTAACCGAGCTGCTCGGGGATGCTCATATATGGCTTGATGCGCTCCTCGTGGCCCGGGTCGCAGTCGGAGTTGGTCTGGCCCACATCGCACATCGGATGGCCGAGCCACATGTCGATGAACCGCTTGCGGTGGGGCTGACGCACCACGTTGCGGCACACTATCATGTCTTTCTTCTGATGCCACTGCAGATGGTCGGGCACGAACATGTAGTGGCGGGCGGCGTTGAGCTTGAGCACCACCGAACGGGTGTGGTAACCCTCGGGGGTGATAGGGCGGCTCTTGACAAACGACGGCACTGCAGGCTCATCGGTGACGTCGCCAAACTCATAGGCCATCCTGAGACGGCCGGGGAAATATTTCACCACCGCATAGAGGTCGAAAAAGTAGGTGGCGAGCTTCTTCTTACGTCCCCACGGGAAACGGTAGTCTTCTATCCTCACACTGCAGTCGTCAGGGAGCGTGGTGCCGTCAGCGAGGCGACAGTAATAACGGCTGCGGCGTTCGATGATCTCCCTGCGGGCGGCGTCCCACCCGGCTTTCTCACTCCACCGGCATGCGAACAGCCCGCGCGGCATCATGTAGGCGAGATAGCCCCCTATGTAGCAGCGCAGTTTGCGGGCCGAGCGGCGCAGTTTGACCGTGAGACGAGACTCTTTCATGGCTTATCAATACTCTTGTCGGGATTCACAGACCTGTATATCGCCATCATCCTGTCCACAAAACGGGGATATGAGAGCTTGTCGCGGTATTCGCGCGCGGCGGCTTGGCCTATACGGACTCTCGCATCAGCGTCGTCGAGCAGACGGGCTATAGCGTCACGCAATTCATCGACCGAACCGGGAGCCACGAGGAGGCCCGTACGTCCGTTGTCGATATACTCCCGCTGAGCGCCGTTGGTGGTGGTGATCACCGGGACACCGGCGGCCATGAACTCCATCGGGGCAAGTCCGCACGACTCCCTGACGATGGAGGGCGCAAGCCCGATGTCGGCTATGGCCTCATAGTCGCGCGGATTGCTGACAAATCCCGGGCATGTGACGCGCCCGTCAAGTCCACCCTCGCGTATCAAGGCATCGCAGCGGCGCCTGAACCTCTCGGAGCGGAATTTGCCGGCGATGACAAGGCGCCACCGGCGATCGGTGAGGCCTGAGAGAGCCTTGAGTATCACCTCTACCCCTTTGGACTTGCGCACGCGGCCGCAGAACATCAGCACCGGCTCGTCGCCGGAAGCTCCTATGCTCTGCCGCAGGGCCTCGAGAGCATCGGCCGATAGTTCGGGGGGCCGGGGCACACTGTTGAGCACCACATGACACTTCTCCGTGTCTATCCAACTGTTGGCCTCGGTGAACATGGACCCCGCGAGCTGCGACACGAAGACCCACGTATCGACCCGCCGGGCCGCGCTCCTGTTCCACAGACGCACGGAGCTGCGACGGGCTATGTGGCGCGAGAGCACCACGGCAAACGGACGGGCGGCATAGCGGCGAGCCCTCACTGCCTGAGGCACGAACCTCAGGTCGTGGATGTGGACCACGTCGGCCCCGAGGTGGTCAGCCTCGGCGGCGAGACGGCGCGCTCCGGCCACACTCCAGCGCCACCCGAAGTCGAGCGGGGTGGCCTCCGTGCGGTCGAGCACGGCACGGCTGTCGCTGCGGCACACATAGCCCACTCTCGCCCCGCGGGCCTCGAGGGCCACGCCGAGGTCGTGGACAAACTGCTCCGCCCCACCCCACACCTTGCCCGGATAGACTTGCAGAATATTCATCGCGCTCTAAAAGGGGGGGATGGCCCTCAACCGAGCCCGAGGGCCTTGAGATAAGCCTCCACACCCTCGATGTCCTTGCGGTTGTCTACACTCAGGCTCTTGCAGTGGCAGTTGTAATAGTAGATGGGCTGATGGTTTTCGAGGAAGCGGAACGAGTCGTTTTCCTCGATTTTCTCGATGGGTCCGCGGGGAGTGTTGTGATAGAAGTCGAGGGCCTTGCGTGTGAACGCGCCTACACCCACAAACTTGTGGAACACATAGTCCATCGCCCCCTTGGGATAAGGGATAGGCGAGCGCGAGATGAAGAGGCAACGGTCGTCGGCCGCAGTGACAATCTTGAGGTTGGTGGCATCGACCACCTCTACCGGGTTGGTGAAGTCGGTCATGAGATTTGACACATAGAATGACCCCGGCTCAAGACCGTCAGGGATGCACTGCACGATGGCTTCGCGTGTGAGCAGGGGCTCGTCGCCGTTGACCATCACATAGAGGTCGGCCTCCACGCGGGTCGACACCTCGTAGAGGCGCTCGGTGGCGGTGTCATGGTCAGAGCGGGTCATCATCACGGTGGCGCCAAAACTCTCGGCGGCTGCCTTTATCTTGTCGCTGTCGGTAGCCACGATCACTTGGTCAAAGAGCTCCACTTCCTTGCAGTGCTCATACACCCATTGTATCATGGGCTTGCCGAGAATCAGAGCCAGCGGTTTCTCAAAAAACCGTGTCGACTCGGCTCTCGCGGGTATTACGCAAATAATTTTCATGCGATATATTGGGATTGTTACGTTTATTCTGATTACTTATTGTCGGCCGATTGGCCGGGAGTGATGTAGGGAGCGTCCCACTTCCAGCGGCGGTGGCTCCAGAGCCACAGACCCGGACGGCGGCGGATGGTCTGCTCGAGCATGCGCAGATACTGACGTGTGTAGGGCGAATCCTCGTCGGGATTTTCGGGCACTATAGGCTTGAACGTCAGTTTATAGTGTCCACGGCGGGGCTTCTCGACGTCGAGATACAGATAGGCGGCGTTGATGCGCTTGCCTATCTCCTCGCCTCCGGGATTGAAATGCGTGGGATGATTGAGAAACGGCATGGCATGATGGCTCTCGCGACGGTTGGAACGATGGTCGGCGATGAATCCGCAGATGAACGGCACACCGTCGCGCGCCCACCCCACAAGAGTGCGAAACACCTTGGCCTGAGGTATGGAGACAGGGTCAAAGCGCGAGCGGACCTTGAGCATAAGGCGGTCAAATGCCTTGTCGCGCAGAGGTTTGTAGACCATCGAGCAGATCTGAGGATGGGAGAAATGGCGCACTATCGCAGGCACAAACTCCCAGTTGGCATAGTGCCCCAGATAGAGCACCACGGGATGGCCCTCGTCGATGAGACGGTCGACGAGCTCGCCCCCCTCCACCTGTACACGGCGGTCCACCTCGCTGTCGGATATATGCAGCAGCTTGACAGTCTCTATGAAGTTGTCGGCGAGCTGAGAGTAGAAATCATGCTCTATCTCACGCAGCTCCCGGGCAGACTTTTCGGGAAACGCATTGCGGAGATTTTCCCTCACCACCTTGCGGCGATAGCCTATCACATGCTCGAGGATCACCCTCAGACCGCTCCCCACCACCTGAAGGACGCCGGTGGGAAGAAGGGCCAGAGCAGTAGCAACGCCGCTATAGATGGCATATTTCACTTTTTCTCGCATATCGTTTCTATTATTGCATCGGCCACGCGGGCTGTAGCTCCGACATTCTGCCCCACATATCGGGCGGCGGTCATGGCTATCTCCCTGAGCCGGCGCGGATTGGACCTCAGTGAGTCAAACCACCGCAACATGTCGCCGGTGGAGCTGACACGTGTACCGATGCCCAGCTCGATGAGCTGAGCAGGCGTCACCTTGCGGGTATTACAGGGTCCGAACGCTACAGGGAGTCCATAGACCACCGGCTCTATGACGCTGTGGAGCAGGCGGGTGAATCCGCCCCCGACATAGGTCCATGTGCCAAGACGGTAGAGGTAGGCGAGCGAACCGACCGAGTCAACGACAAGGGTCTGAACGCCGTCAAACGAAGTATAGCCGTCACACTCGGACAGCCTCATCACCTTTCCCTCAAACCGCTGGTCGATGCTCCGGAGTATCTGTGAGGTTATCTCGTGGGGCACGACGATAAACGGAATATCCGGATTGGCATTTGCCAGCGCGGCAGTGAGCTCGAGGTCTTTGTCGAGATGCAGGCTGCCGGCCACAAACACCTCGCGCCCCTTGGCGAAGCGGACGAGTTCGCTCTGACTCCAAGGAGTCTCTGCCACCATCACGGCATTGTCGAAAAGCGGGTCGCCGTTGACCGTGGCACACTCCACTCCGAGGCGTCTCAGCCGCTCGACCGAAGCTGTGTCGAGACAGAAGATGCGGTCAAATTTACGGATGGAGTCCCGATAGATCCCCCCATACCACTTGAAGAACGGGGAATCCTGACGTATGATGGCCGACACCAGAAGGGTGGGAATATGACGGGTATGGAGCAGGTCAATGTAGTTGTGCCAATAGTCTGACACCATGAAGACCGCACACGATGGAGCGATGGCATCGAGAAACGCCTCGGCACCGGCGCGGGTGTCCCACGGGAGATAGAGCACGGCATCGGCTTCATGCTCCCTGCGCTGCAACGCCTCATAGCCTGTCGGAGAGAAGAAAGTGAGCACCACGTTACACCTCAACCGCGACTTCACCTCGCGGATCACGGGCCGGGCTATCCCATACTCGCCAAGGGATGAACAGTGGACCCACACGGTGGGGAGGCTCCTGTCGAGCCGAGAAGCGACCTCATCCACAGCCGGGAGGGCACAACGCTGACCGCGCCCGAAGCGCACGAATTTGGACGCACTGCCGTCGGGAGCTAAGCCCACAGCTGCGAACAAAAGACCGCGAGCCATGCGCATGGATATGTCGTATGCCTTGAGCATATTATCTTGAGCGGGCACAAAATTAACCATTTTCCACCATATTCTCCAAACAAAGACACTCCAAATGCTCAAAATCGGGCCTCGGAAGTGCCGAACGCTCCTTTTCCCGCGGTCAGGGAAGGGACATTGCACACCGGTCCGATGGCCGCCGGATCACCGCCCGGAGCTGCGTGTGATCCTGATGGCCGCGCCTCCTCCGGGCGCAAGAGGCTGGCGCAGCTTATCGCCCGGCTTTACCTTGACTGTACGTATGCGGTAGGCCTGCGGATTATCTTTCCAGTGAGCATCCGGAGCATCCTCATATACGGTGGCCTCATATCTGAAGCCGGCTGGCAGGAAACTGAGATCTATCAGAGCGGTGCGGGAATTATCGTCAGTGATGGCACCGACATACCAGTCGTCGGAATTTTTGTCGAGCCTCGCCACGGTGATATATCTGTTGGGCTCGGCCTCAAGATAGCGCGAGTCGGCCCAGTCGACAGGCACGTCTTTGATGAACTGAAAGGCGTCGGGGAAACGATCGTAATTCTCCGGCAGGTCGCAAGCCATCTGTATGGGAGACGGCATGGTGAGATAGAGAGCCAGCTGACGGGCGAGTGTAGTGCCGGCCTGCGAGTCCTTGCCCTCGCCATAATAGCTCATACGTGTCTCAAAAAGCCCCGGAGTATAGTCCATCGGGCCACCCTTGAGGCGGGTGAAAGGAAGCATGCAGGTGTGTGAGGGAGGATTGCCGCCCATTGACTCAAACTCGCCTCCCCGGGCCGACTCCTGAGCCAGCCAGTTGGGATAGGTGCGGCAGAGGCCTGTGGGGCGCGGAGCCTCGTGACTGTCCACCATGATCTGATAGTCGGCTGCGCGCTCTATGACGCGGCGCACATGCTCGACCATCCACTGCGACGTGTGGTGCTCGGAACGAGGGATGATGGCCCCGACATAGCCTGTCTTGACAGCATCATAATCATTGTCCTTCATGAAGCGGAAGGCGCGGTCGAGCTGCAGCTCATAGTCCGCGGCATTGGCCGACGTCTCGTGGTGCATGATCAGCTTCACACCCTTCTCGCGGGCATAGTCGCGCAGAGCGGGAAGATCGAAATCGGGATAGGGCTTGTCGAAAAGGAACTGGCGGTTCTTGCGATATCCGGTCCAGTCCTCCCAACCCTCGTTCCAACCCTCTACGAGCACACCGTCTATGCCGTGACGTGCGGCAAAGTCGATGTATCGCTTCACGTTTTCGGTGTTGGCCGGATGATGTCCGTTGGGCCGGAGGGCCGAATAGTCGGTGATGCCGGGACGTGCGAGTGTGTCGTCGGAATAGGCCCAAGTCTTGACCTTGCCCGTGAACATCTCCCACCACACGCCGATAAACTTCATCGGCTTGATCCACGAAGTGTCCTCGATGGCACACGGCTCATTGAGATTGAGTATCAGCTGCGAGGCGAGGATGTCGCGGGCATCGTCGCTCACGATCAGCGTGCGCCAAGGGGTGTGGAACGGCATCTGAAGATAAGCACTCACGCCCAGACGGTCGGGCACGAGACTTGTCCTCATGGCGCGGGCTGCCGGGTCGACATCGAGCAGCATGGCCGGATAGCCGTCAAGAGCCGCCTCATGGAGGTTGACATACACCCCGTCCGTGGTCTTGATGAGCATGGGAGTCTGTATGGTCATCCCCCCGGCACGCTGCGACTCGGAGTGACGTCCGTAGCCTGCCAAAGCCTCAGGGAGACCCGTGAAGGTGGTCTCCGACCATAGATACTCGTCCGTGTCATAATCGCCCGGTATGCAATAGAGTGTATGGTCGTCGGTAAAATTATATTCGGTCAGCTCATCCTTCAGCGTGAGATAATTGGGACCATCCTGCACAGGGAGTTCGTAGCGGAATCCGATCCCGTCGTCAAACACGCGGAATCTCAGCGTCACGTCGCGGGCAGGATCATCGGCCCTGAGTGCCACCGCAAGCTCTCTGAAATGATCGCGCACCTCAGCATACTCACCCCACACAGGCTGCCAACTACGGTCGACGGTCATGGTGTCCACCGACACGATACGAAAGCCTTCGGTGAATGCCGTCTCGTCTGCGCGGAGGCCGAGGCGACTATCTGTGACAAGGGGACGCCCCTTGTAATCGAGCGAATAGAAAGGTGTCCCGGCCGAATCGACATCGACACAAAGCCTCAGATTCCCATCAGGCGACGACATATCGACAGCCGCCATCTCCATAGCGCAGGCCAGCAAAACAGGCCCCATGACAAACAGTTTTTTCATTGCACGAGATTTACATTTAGACAACGTGACCCGCGCCATCCGTATTACACCCTTCGCGCATTTTTAGAAAAGTCTTGGCAGGAAATCGACCAGATATTTCCGCCAGTTACTCCATGTATGGCCGCCGTCGGTCTCGTGATAATAGAAACTGCATCCGTTTTCATACAGCTTATGCCGCCAGTCATCGTTGAGTTTTTTCACGAAGTCATCCTTGCCGCAGGCTATATAATACAGCAGTGGAGGAGTGCGGAATTGTTCTTTCAACTTACGGTCGACGTCTCTGTAGATCGAAAGCTCGTCTGAAGTGTAGCGAGAAATGGCATGATCGACTTTTCCTCCGCCTATGAAAGGTAAAGATTCCTTCAGATCGTCCCACACATCGCCGAGCTTCTGCATGGTGCCGATGCTGCGGTTGCCCAAAGCATTGGTGGTCTGAGCTGAAAAAAGTCCGACATATCCGAAGGCTTCGGGATTATTGAGCGAAATGAACAGCGTGTGAAGTCCGCCCAACGATAATCCAGCGATAGCGCGGTGCGACTTGTCGGGAATCGTCTGATAATGAGAATCCACATAATCCACTATTTCGTTCATGAACGAAGATTCAAATTCGCCGAACATTGACCCGGTGTTATTGGCATTAGGCTGCACGTCCGGATGATCGGGGTCTTCACCCGGGGCAGCAGCCAGATTGACATTTCCGTTGGGCATCACGACTATCATGGGGCGGCAACGGCCTTGGGCAATAAGGTTGTCCAGTATCTGAATAGCTCTGCCTCCGTCCGACCACGCATCTTCGTCTCCGCCCGACCCATGCAGCAAGTATAACACAGGGTAGCGTTTGCTATTACCCGAATGATAACCCGCAGGCAGATAAACCGTCATCCGGCGTCTGGACATGCCGTTGAGATTTGAAGGATACCACACTTTCCTTACGACTCCGTGGGGCACCTTGCTCTCTACATAATCCTCAGCGTCACCACCTCTCACTATGAAGCAGCTCAACGAATCGGCGACATCACGTGTCTTATCCGCATTGAGCGGATCCATTATCTCACGTCCGTCCACATCAAATGTATAAGTATACAGATCGGAGGCGAGCGGCTCGGTGGTGCAGGTCCACTTATCCCCATCTCTGACCATCTCCAGTCGGCCCGATTTTCCTAATGGCCCGACAACATGCTTGCGAGGGATAAAAGACCCTTTAAGGTGCACCTCATCGGCATCAGGGTCATGATATGTGAACGTGACGGAATGATCGGGGTTAACAACGGGTGAGACTGTGACATCCTGTGCCGCACACAGGAGACCACATGTCAACGCAAGTGCCGATAATACCGGTCGTATATTCATAACTTTCATATTTTGTCAGTCTTAGGAGTTTTCCTTATGATCACCATGATCACCGTGGCGACTTGTTGCAGCAGGAATGACCCGTTAAATGCGTATGACAATGGCACCATCTGTCACGGGGTCGGGAGGCGTGGATTTGTCCACCACAATGAAGGTCGTGGGCGCCGTCTGCCCGTACATCTCTGTTGCTCCCGTGGCGGGCAGCAGCACATTATGCACGAAATCATCAAGGCATCCTTTCAGAATGTCTTTAGCCTCGGATGAGTCAAGGATACAGGCCACCGTGCTTTCAGGATACATCAGCGCCAACAGCAACGCGAGTTCACCTTGTCCGGCCTTGTCAATGACCGTAAAATTGTCGCAGGAGGTCCGTCCCTGTATCTGGTCACTATATCTCAAGAACGACCTCAGAGCCCCGGCGGCATGGCGCTCTACATCTGCCCCCTTATAGCGATAGCGATCATACACGACCGGGGTAAGCTCACTGACGGTCGACACCTCCTCACGGACCTCACGCAGGTGCTCCATATACAGCGCCCGCATCTTCCTTGTCCGTACAGCGATATCACCCATCAATGAGAGTTCTTGACGAGAAATGCGTCGCCCCACCTCGACATACATCGTGCCACCGTTCGATATGGCGGATCCCTTGGGCATGATCTCCTGCAGTCCCCAAAGATAGATCGGCACGATATCCAGCCCGAGCCTGTCGGCTAAGAAGAACGCCCCTTTGTGAAATCTTTTGATCCGCGTATCACCGCACAAAGGTCGCTCCCCCTCGGGAAAGATCACAATGCTGAATCCCTCGGCAATCAGGGGTCTGAGCTTCCCGACAATATTCGTGCTCCCGTCCGCGACGGTGAGAAAATCGCTCCATCTGAATATTGTCCCCACTATAGGGTTCAAGCGTATGTGCTCGTTGGCCAGCAACACCAGTTTAGGCGTCAGCGCCATCATGCAGAAAGAATCAAGCATAGACTGATGGTTGCAGATGATGACGGCAGGGTTGTCAAACGTTTCATTTGTCTTATTGATATACCTGAAACGGATCCCCGGCATGTGCCTGATGTCAAAACGAAATGCCGAACAGTTATAACGATGGAATAAGGCCCGCTTGGCCGGGGTGGGCTTGGTCAGGACAAAGAGGATGAATCCCAAGACATAAGCGCTGAGGAGCTGAACGAAAAATACCGCAGCACAAAAACCTGTGCAGAGGATCTTCTTGAGGGTAACGGGCCTGCGACGCAACCGCCCGCCGGTGCGCACCAGCCAATTGAATACTAACGGCGGGAAGAGATAGGCCATGAGGACCACAGACAGCATCCCGACGACTGTCACCTCGCCCAGCGACCGTAGCGCCGGGTGGCGAGCGAACAGCAACGTCCCGATGCCTATGAACATAATAAGGGCCGAGACTATGATGCTGTTCTTGTATGAGGCAAGCAGCTTCCTGCGATAAGCATATTCATAAGACAATCCCTCGGTCATGAATATGGTATAATCATCCCCCTGACCGAAGATGAATGTGGCCAGTATGACATTAACTATATTGAATTTCATGCCGAGCATTCCCATGATCCCCAGTATACATATCCAGCTGAAAGCCATAGGCATGAATGAGACTATGGCGAGCTCAACGCTGCCGAGGGAGATCCAAAGAAATATGAAGACGATAAATCCGCAGGCGATGCCGATATAGTTGAAGTCATCGGAAAGGGTATCAGCTATTGAGCCATTCATGCTCCTGACGTCGAAAAACAGTCCGCCAAACTCCTTGTTGCCTGCCAATCGGGCATTGACCTTCGGCATCGAATCCTCAGGCACGGAAAGAATCCTGACGAGTGATTTGCGGCCTGAGGCTTTGTCCACATGAATGTTTCCCACAAAGACCGACGATAGCAACGGCTCGAAGCTGTCGAAATCACGGACCTCATAATGACGGGATATAATATCTTCAAACGTGGCGAATGCCTCCTCATTGAATCCATTTCTACGGGCAGCCGACACAAGCTCCCCGGTAAGCAGGCTCCGATAGCGTGACACAAAACCGTTCCATCTGTCGATCCGTCGGCGCTGTTCATCCTTCGATACAAGAAACGAGGCCACCTCGTTCTGTCGCTCAGCCAGCCCCGTAGCCTCGATCGAGTCAATTGTAGCGCCGATAATATCGCTTTGCCGCAACGCTTCATCCCACGACGGGCCTGAACTCACCACATAGAGGCTCTCTGTGGCGGGAGCGGAGTGGATAAGACTTTGGAAATATGACATATCCTCCTTCTGCTCATCCGTCATATAGTTGATATTGCGCATGTCTGAATCAAACTCGGTCTTGAGACTGAAATATCCGAATATCACAGTCATTATCAGCACCAACCATACGAAGGTCTTGTTATTCTCAACGGTCACCCCCGCCAGCCGCGTGATAAGGACCGGCTCGGGAGCCGGTTTGTCGCCACGATGCCGGGTCCTGACGACCTGAGGCAGGAAGATCAGGACGAATAGTATGGTGCCGACGAGCAACAGCGAGCTGAAAAGTCCCAGATCGTGTAGGGCCGGCGAATTGAGAGGCACCAGACACATGAATGCACCGACAGTGGTAATATTGCCCACCACCAGCGGCGATATTATTTCTTTGAGTGCCCCCCTCGGATGGATGCTGTCCTTGAGGTGATCTATCAGATGCAGCGGATAATTCACCGCAATGCCGAGGATGATGGACGCAATGCCTATGACAATGATTGAGACAGAGTCGTAATAAAGCGCGATGGCACCCATCGCGAAAAGCCATCCCCAGCCCACCGACACAATTATCAGCAGGATGTTCCTGATGTTGCGGAACACATAGATGAGAAGCGAGAGAATCAGGATACCGGCTATCGCGACAGCCAGAATACTGTCAGTCTTGATCTGCCGGGCATTGGCGACTGCGATGGCCGGACCGCCGATGATGTGAATGTCGAGGCCCGGCATCTCCTGCTCGGTATGCCTCTTGGCACCATCAAGCAGACCGATCAGAGCCGAGTTGTTCTCAGACTCATGCGCGCCGAACGCAGACTCGAGAATCACAATAGCCTTCTTGCTGTCAGGAGTGAGAATATAGCCGTCATACGTCTCGAAGGAGATAGACATCCCGGCTTGTCTCAGACGCCCTGCGACGGGAGAAAACAGGTTGAGGGGATCTCTCGAAATATTATCGGCCATCAAATTTGAGGAGGGGAAGAGCAGCATCTGCTTGTCCTGAGCGATCTGTCGGGACACATAGTCAGGATCAGATAACAGGCTGTCGATGCGGGTGTAGTCATCATCCGTCAGGAAGTACGGGATATTGTCATATATTGCATCGGCTACGCCCATCATTTTCTCCATGTCCACCTCCTTCACAATATCCTTGATATATCGGAGAGTGTCGGCCGAACGGACATTGCTGACGAACGACTCCACACCGGCGGTCAGCTCATCGATGTCCACATCGACTGTATCACGGGTGGCGATAATGGCATATATCCTATTGGCTCCCGAGATGTCCTGATAGACGGACAGAGCAGTCTGATTCCTCTCATCCAAGGGGAGAAAGTCGGTTATGTCTTCCTGATATGTCAGCCTTGACACAGACAATATCAACAGGATCGTCAGACCGAGAAACAGACCTAACGATAGTGATGGAAAGGACCTGAATAGATTATAAATCTTGAGAATCAGTCTGTTCATCCGTGGTTAAGATTCACTTGTGATAGATGATTGGATTGGCATAGATGCCCAGAAAAATGTCTGTCAGCACGTCGGGATCACTCCCCTCATATCCGCCCAGCTCCCTGAGTCGGCTTTCGAACGCTTGCTTTTCGGCAGAGGTGTATCTGTCGCTGTATCTGGACGTACCGTATCTGATGTCGAAGGCAATATAGTTGTTGGGGTGAAGGTAGAACGAAGAATTGATCCGGCTGTCGATCAGCGCTGCCACAGCCTTGACATACTCCTGCTTGGTGAGGCTCTCGAACTGCCTGAGTTCGCTGAGCCCGACAGGCTCGCATATCTCGATATGGACATGGCCTTTGTCAGCGATGATGCCCGTGATAATGCTGTTCAGATCCTCGCCCGGCTTCTTGACATATTTTGTAAAACGCGATTCGTAAAGCTCGAGGGATTTCAGGATGTCACACGTCTCCCATTCATAGGAAATTGATACAGGGACGATATTTAGCTCTGCAAGCGCCTTGAGCTTGTCGCCTGGGAGGCTGCTCACGAACATCCTTATCAGTCCGGGCTCGGTGTGGTCAATTCCATCCTTGGTGCGTCCGTTGCGCTGGGCGATCCATACAGACTGATTCTTGCGGGTGATAGTGTGACGGATATACTCCGAGTTGAGCAACGAATATTGATAGAAGTCTTTCATATTGCCCCCTCTCTCCACCCTGAACATCTTGTTGGCCTTCCCGATATCTATCACCAATGGATGACACATGAGATTGGCTCCGAAGGTGATCTCCGAGGTCTGGTGTCCGTTGATGTGGAGGATGTACTGGAGCAGACTGGAATCGAGCATGATGTCTCTGTGATTGGACACGAACAGATAGCGTGCACACGGGTCAAGACGCTCTATGCCGCTGTATGTGAACTGCGTCATGCTCCTCTTGATAACCTGCTCATTGACAGCAGACATTATCTCATGTTGGAACTGACCGATCGTAGCGGTGTGCCTGATCTGTTCCCTCACGTCCTCTATGTTCCTGTCCGGGAACACATAGGATGCTATCAACGGGAACAGATCACTGTCGGCAATACGTCCCATTGCTGCAGGGATCTCCTCGTCATAGTATGGCCGTATTTTTTCAAATCTGGATAGGTCCATATCACTCACTTTCGGCGGTTGTCTATAAACTTGATCGGTTTTCTGTTGCTGGCCGGATTGTTGATCCTGTTGACATCCTCCGGCGACAGGATCTCGACAATCGGTGCCACACGGATGCGAGACCTGAAACGGTCTTTAAGGTCCTTGATGACATCAAACGATTGTGGCGTAGAGATGCCCACCTTTACCACCACTTCGTCGGTACCGGCATAGCTGTTCTGCACCACGACTACATAATTCACCACGTAGGGGGTATTGTCAAGCACATCATTGATAGCGGGGGGATAGATAGTGGTGCCCTTGAGCTTGATCATGTTGTTCTTCCTGCCGACCAGCGGGGTGAGCCGGTATGAATTGCGGCCACATTCACACCGCGAAGTGATCTTGCTGCTGATGTCGCCGGTGCGGAAACGCAACAAGGGCATCCCCTCGACCCCGAGCGTCGTCACCACCACCTCTCCGGCCTCGCCGTCACTGACAGGGAGATTGTCATCACCGATTATCTCGACGATGATCAGCTCGGGGTGCACGTGGCCTCCACACCCGAAAGGACATTCAGAGAAGGTTGCGCCCATTTCGGTCGAAGAATAGGTGGCAAACAGCTCGACATCCCACTTCTCCTTAATTCGGTGGCCGAGCAGATTGAGGTTGAAGTCCTGTTCCCTAAGGCCCTCACCTATGCCGATGATACGCTTCACGCTCGAGCCACGGTAGTCGATGCCGTGCTGTTCGGCATATTCGATCAACCTCAGGATGAACGATGGCACACACATCAGAGTGTCGGGCTTCAGACGGCGGATAGTGTCCCACTGCAGTTCAGGCATGCCGTTACCCACACGGATCACACTCGCGCCCAATTTCCTTATGCCAAGGAAATAGGCAAGACCGGCCATAAAGCGTTTGTCAAGCGTAGTCATCAGCTGGATGATGTCGCCGGGTCTCACCCCGGCACAGCGGAAGGACTTCATCTCGTTGTAGGCGAGGCGTTCGAGGTCTGACTCGGTGCAACCGAAAGTGACGGGGTCGCCCAAGGTTCCCGATGTGGTGATGTAGTCGACGATCTTTTCAGGCGCTACACACAGGAAGTCTCTGTTGTGCAGCTGCAGGTCTTTCTTCTCTGTGAAAGGGAGCCTGACAAGATCATCCACTGTCTTTATGGCGGATATGTCGATCTTCTGTTCCCGGAACATCCTCTGATAGAAAGGAGACTGTCGCGAAAGATAGTCCAATGCCATTCGGAGCCGTTGATTCTGGAAGGCATTGATCTCGTCGACCGAGCAAAATTCTATATCTTTTTGATCAGTGTATTTCATCTGAATATCTTTTTCAGCCAATCAATGAAGTCCTCTCGCCATGCTATAGCCTCGGGGGTGGTTTTCTCCGGAGTGGCACCAAATCCATGTCCTCCCGTCTCATAGCGTACATACCTGTGCGGGACGTCCATAGCCGTCATAGCCGAATCGAGCAACTCGGAATTATGATAATCGACTATCGGGTCATCCACACAATTCATCAGATATGTGGGGGGCATATCAGCCCTGACATGCCGCTCGAGCGACAGCGAATCCTTCATGACTCGGCTTATCGATTTGCCCTCTCCCAGCAGTCCGCGGCGCGAACGTTTGTGGACAGATTTGTCAACGAGCGACACCACCGGATAGATCGGGGCTATGAAATCGGGCTTGAGCGACACGCGGGGAGTGATGCCTACGGACGACAGCAGATCATTGTCGAAAAACAGGCCCGACATAGCTGTCAGATGGCCGCCGGCCGAGAACCCCATCACACCGAGCCGGTTAGGGTCGATCCCGTAGCTCCGGGCATTCTCACGCACCAGCTGGATGCTTCTCTGCACATCCATCAGCATATCGGGATAGCGGTTGCCGCGGGATAACAGACGGTAATGAGTGATAAATCCGGCGATGCCGCCCACCCGATATTCCAGCACGAATGCCGTGATGCCTTGCGACTGCAGCCACTGTGCCACACCTACTCCCTCTGTCTTTTTGTCAAGCCAGAAGTAGCTGCCTCCGGGGCACACGATTATCGCGATATTATTGTCACCTGCAGCCGGATATGGCGTGAGTGTTACGGTCGACTTACATTCCGTCCCCGCCCAGATGTTGATGGGGGCCGGACTTTCGGCGCTCACATCGGTCATGATGAGTAGCGAAAGGATGGCTATGGACAATCTAACTATTACCTGCGGCATGATTGATTTTTTTAACAATAAAATTTCTACCTAATATTGCCTCGGCTGTGTTTATAGCGGTCAAAGGCACACCACAGATACCGTGCAGATTGATGTTCTGCCCGGTGAGGAGGAGATTCCTCACCTTGGTATGGACAGAGAGCTGCGAGAGAATGAGATTGTCGCAGTCCTTGCGGTAACCGAATATCGAGCCCTCCTTGGTGTGATAGTAATCGCGTATAGTGAGCGGGCTGGCGGCATAGACGCTGTCGATCATTTTCGAGAAGCCGGGAAACACGTTTTCCAGTCTGGAGAGTATCCTGTCGACACACTGCTGTTTCCACTGCAGATATGCCTTACCCCTGCGCCCGAGGGTGGTGTCCTCCCATTTTCTCACTTGGTCAAAGCTCATGATGCAGTGCACCAGCAATCTGCCCGCATATTCGCCCTGATTGGAGTCGGGAGGGGTCATATACATGAAGCCCCGTGGCCAATCATTGCCATCGGCCTTGTCCTGTGTCCACATAGAGCCAAAATCCTCCATGTAATAACAAGTATGGTCGATATATGGGAGCATGTGAGGTTTAAGATCAATAAACAGCGAAAATGCCGAATAGGACGAGGGTATCTCGTCAAGACGCTTCAGGTATCCCTTCAGGAATGTCCCTTTGGAGACAAGTCTCACCATCTCGACAGGATGGATGGAGGATATGTACCAGTCACCGGCATACCGTTTGCCCACGGAAGTCTCCACAAAAGAGACATTCCTGTCGGCCACTTCGATTCCCGTCACCTCGCTGTCGGGGATCACCTCGCCCCCGTGAGCGCTTATCACACACTTCAGCGCATCGGCCAACTGCTGACTCCCGTCGATGAATCGGGATGCGCCATTGATGTAAAGCACATTGATCAGCGCATGTATATAGGCGGGAGTGTGACCCTCCACCCCACCGTACAGAGGATTGAGATATGCCAGTATCTCCTGAAGTTTCTTATCCGACACATAGTGGGCTATGAGCTTGTCGGCCGGCCACACAAACTTGTCGGAATGGATCACGATGCCCTGCGGCTCCTCTCTCAGATAAAACAGAGGCACCTCCTCCGTGAGCCTGTAGAGTTCATCGACATAAGCCTTGATCCCCTCGGCTTCGTGAGGGAAATACCCGGACAACCTTGCGACAAAAGCATCGCGCCCCGATGCAATCCTGAATACCTCGCCGGTGGTCTCATATCTGATCTCGTCCATGCACTCTCTGTCGATGTGATGGATTCTGAGGGTGTCGAGAATCCCGAGATATCTGCATATCTTCTCCAGACTTCCCCCCTCTTCGAATCCGCCCATCACATGCATGCCGGTCTCGAAGATCTTATTTTTCCGTCTGAAGCATTGCAGGCCGCCGCCAATGATATGATTCTTCTCGAGAACCGTCACATCGATGCCGTTTTTCGCAAGGAAAGCACCCGTAAAAAGGCCTCCGATGCCACCTCCTATTATAATAGCTCGTTTGTTCATCTGTTTGCTTCAATTATCCCTTGATATATTTTCTCTGCCGTCAACAGCTCAGAACATGTCACGATGCTCCCGACGAGAACTCCGAGCATACCGTGAGAGTTGATATTCTGTCCGGTCAGCAGCATGTTTGGAATCTTGGTCTTATGAGGCACACGACAGGCCGCTCCAAGCGTTATGTCTTTGGCCACACCATACATGGACCCATCCTGTGTGCCTGTATAGTCGAGATAAGTCAGCGGCGTGGCGGTATAGTAAGCCTCGATGCTGCCGCGCAGTCCGGGAAATTCCTTTTCCACCTCACTGATGAGTCTCTCGGCACGATTTTTCTTGAACATCTCATAGTCCATACCCCGGTGTCCTACTGTCGTCCCCTTCCATCGCTCGACATCGGACATGTTCATATATGACAATATCACACCGCTACGGGCATATTGAGGCTGATCTGAATCGCAGAAGTGCATGTAGAGGTAGCCCTTGGGCCATGAAGCCTCGGTATAATTCTCACATCCCCATGGAGTATTGTTGACAAAACTGTAATAATTGGAATTAAGATAGGGGACGGCCGACTCCTTGAATTTCAGATACACGGAGAATCCGGCTGTCGTGTTCCTTAATGCACTGATTCTGTTTCTGAATGCGGGGCGGATCAATTTCGTGTCCAACATCTCCATCAGGCGTGCCGGATGGATGTCGGCAATGATAAGATCCGCACCCATGAACCGATCGCCGTTTATCTCGACACCTGTGGCCCTGCTGTCGTCACACATGATTCCCGAGACACGACTCCCCGTGAGGACCTCGCCGCCATGAGCCCGGATGGTCGCCGACAGCGACGACGCGATATGGTCGCTGCCCCCGACTATCCTGAAAGCACTTTGATTGTAGAAGTCCATGATAAACGCGTGCTGGGAGAAAGGAGTCTTGTCTCTCTCGGCAGCATATAGAGGGAGCGACCCGACCAATACGTTCTTGAGCAGCTCGTCAGTGAACAGACTGTCCATGACCTCGTTGATGCTGATGGTCTGATAGAAGGTGTTGACGACCACATCATTCTCGGCATAGCGCAACGAATGGAGCGACGAGGCCTGTGCGATGCGTTCGATGATGTCATAGTAGAGAGCCAGATTATCCTTCTCGCCCGGGAAGTATGCGCCCATCTGTTCGATGAAAGGGTCTCTGCCGTTGGCAAACCTGAATCTGTCGCCCCCCAACGCCACAATGTCATAGCACGACGGGTCGAGGCGGCTCAACCTGACGTCTGAAAGGTTGAGGTAACGCATCAACTTATACAGTGTCTGTCCCGGCGCGGCACTCCCTATAAAGTGCATCCCGGTCTCAAACCTCGCTCCTTGTCGCGAGAAACATTGAAGGCACCCCCCTATGCGGTGATGCTGTTCCAGAACAGTCACGTCATAACCGTTGCGGGACAGGATGACGCCGCATGAAAGGCCTCCGAGGCCACTTCCGATTATTATACACTTTTTCTTATTCATGAGGGTATGGAGAGGCGTAACTCCTGTTCAGTAACCGGGATTGTCGAATCAGGATCATTGAGTATGATAGTCAATTGGCTGTTATCTTCACCATCATTCAGCTCGCTGTCCCACACGGCGTGAATGAAATGAAGGTTGTCCGGTAGTCCGGCGGTGGATGCTGCCACCTCATGATCGGCAAGATTGCTCTCGTAGGCGAACACCTCGGTCGAACGGTTGACCAAGGCAAATAGCAGTGCGAATGTGCCGATGCCGCTGTTGAGAATGCGCACAGCCCCGTAACGATGTCCCCCGTCGATTATTTCAGAGTGTCTCATGGCCTCCTTCAGGGTGTGTTTACACCGCGACACATTGCTCCATCCCCGGTAAGCATACTTATAGAGGATCAAGTCGCGGAAATAAGAAGCTGTTTCTCTCTCATGCACAAGTCTGTCATATTCACTCTTGATCATCTGCCTGAACGTAGATGCCCTCCGGCGTAGTGACAGGTCAGCATAGCGGGTCGAGGAGACCCGCGGCATTATCGACAGAGTGATCTGTCCCGTGCGCAGCATGAAGTCTTTCTTAGGCAGATAATGTCCCGCGCCATGCAACACCATGGGCAGGATGTCGAGCCCAAGCTCCTGTGCCAGATAAAATGCCCCTTGATGAAATCTCAGTATCTCACAGTCGGCCGAACGTGTCCCTTCGGGAAACACCACAATAGAATAGCCGCGGTTTTTGAGATCTCTGAGCCGGGGGAGTATTGTATCCATCCCTGCCGAGACCGGCAAGAACTCGGCATTATGGATGATCTTCCCATAGAAAAAGTTATTCCATACCCAATCGTTGGTCAGAAATATCAGCTTGGGGTGCAACGACATGAGCACCGGCAGATCGAGGTGTGACTGATGGTTGCAAATGATCAACGCAGGATCGTCAAACGTCTCGCCATGCGGATTAAGAATCGACGTCCCACAGGCCGGGAAGCGCTTTGTGAGAAATGACGAGATCCATTGAAGCATCTTGTGAAAACGGAGCTTCTTGCGTTCCGTATTCTTCCCGATACTGAAATAGATGAGGGACAGAGGCGTGAAAATCCCAATGGACCAAAAGATGAAATACACAATCCCATACATCGATCTGGCCACGCGACCCATTGTCACGGCAGCCTCCCTCCTGCGCCCGGCACTGTGAGTGAAGATTTTGAATTCCTTAGCAAACAGCCTCTTATGCGACACGGCATTCCAAAGCATGGCCGGGAGACCATAGACCACGGCAGCGCCACACAAAAGGGTGTTCAACAGACTGATCCGTGTGAAGTCAAGCGCCGGCTTGAAGTGGGAGACACGCTCGGCCCGGGGCGGATAGTAGACCCTGATGGGTATGGCGTGGAGCTCGATGCCGTGCCATGCGGCAAAAACCAGCAATTCCAGCTCGGCTTCATATCTGCTGGTCAACAGCGAGAGACCGCGCAGACGGTGTAACGGATAAGCCCTGTATCCCGTCTGTGTGTCATTGAGCCGACACCCGGTCTGGACGCGAAACCAAAAATTGGAGAACTTATTCGCAAACGAGCTCCCGGCATTTATATCAACGTCCGAGAGATCACGTTCGCCCACGATCAAGGCCCCGTAATGCTCGGCGATCGCCTGTACGAACGATGGAATATCGTCGGCATAATGCTGACCGTCGGAGTCAATGGTTATGGCATAACGGTAACCCGACTCGATAGCTTGACGGAATCCGGCTTTCAGCGCGTGCCCCTTGCCTCTGTTCCTGTCATATGAAACGATCGTAACAGAATCCCTCACTTCCTCAAGTATCCGGGCAGTCGCATCTGTGCTCCCGTCATTGACGACAATAATGTCTGCCGAGTATTTCATGACCTCGGAAATGACGTGGCGGAGCGTCCCGGCGTTATTGAACGTCGGAATCAAGACACAGATCCTCAATCTGCGCATCGTCTCGATCAGGTCCCTTTTACCGGAGTATGTCATTTGACCCTGTAGACAAGCGATAATTTTGTAAAGACCCTATCAGTGTCTCTGACTTCTACCGAGACTTTCGCGCTGCGGGACTCATCATCGATGATCACTCTCCTGAACTTGTACTCAACCACGGGGGTCTCCACGGGATTTATCACGGCCAGATATTTAGCGTTCTGCACGGCGCAGAGCTCCATGGGCAATTCACAAAACCTCGTCAGCAATTCGGAGGCAATCTGTATGATGCACACTCCCGGGGTGATGGGTTGTCCGGGAAAGTGCGCGCGATAGATCGTGCAATCAGGTATCAGCGACAGTGAGAATGTCATGTTGTCATGATCTTCCGATGCGATCCTATATAAGTTATTCTTCAGTTTCATCTTCGTTTGCAGTGACTGATAAAGGTGAAAATGAGTATCTGATATGCCTCTTCCCGTTATTAATCGTCAAGTTGTCATCATCACGGACCACTTCGTAGGCCTGCTTGCCGCCTTGAGGGAGAGCATACAGCACTTTCACACAGTATTTCAAATCATTCTTAAGGACATGTCTTATGTACCACTTATCAAGAAAACTGACCACGTTCAACAATTTGACCTTGTCCTTCCTCTTAGAGTAGGAAAAATCAATGGCCGACACGCCAAACTCATTGATCATGCTGGCGTTGATGTATTCATCATCCTCATGTGCAATCATTATCCCGGATACAAATCCGCCGGAAGTCTCGATTCCAAACCTGTATCTCACACCCTGCTCCCTTGCGGGCACAGGCTCAGCACACGAGGCCACAGCATCGAAGTCGGACATCATCAGCAGGATGACGACATTACTTAGGAATAGCAAAAAGATTCTCATTGACTGGAGTGCCGGTGGTGATATTCTTGAGTCGGATATTAGTGCGGTCACTGTTCTTCTCATAGATATTTATTTCCGCTATCATGAGGTCGGACTTGCTGAACGAAAGTTCTATCTGCCGGAACATATTCCTCATCTCCTTTTTCTTCGGGGTCAAGGTTATCTTCCACCTAGCCCCTCCGTCGGCCACATCTATATTGAAGTCGGCAGAGTTTGAGAGAGCCGTGCCGGTCACAGTGCTCATCATGATTCTCGCCACCTCCTTGAAGACCCTGTTGGTCTGAGTGTCTATGACATCCTTGCGCGAGTTATTTCCGACATAGACCTTGGTGCCGTTGAAGATGAACAGATATCGATAGGGCTTCAGATACTCCCACCTGAGTTTATTGGGCTGTACATAGTTCATCGCACCCTCCGACACCATTCTGTCGCTGAGCAGAGACAGATATTTCGTCTGGGTGAACGTGCAGCTCATTGACTTCATGCCCGATGCCGCTTTATTGATACGCGATATTATATCCTCTTTCTGCTGCTGTGTCAGGGGCGATGCGGCCGACGTCACCGAGCAGAACAATGTCAGGAGCAGTATTGACAATATTTTTTTCATCTTGTTTCATTTAGCTACAAACACACATCCGGCCATGATCAGAGCCACACCTATCCAGCGGTTGAGAGAGACACTCTCGTGGAGAAACACGATGGCGAACAGCAGGGCGAAGACATAGCTCATGCTCGCCATGGGATAAGCCATGTTGAGCGGAAAATGTTTCAATATGTACATCCATAATATCGACGCGCCCCCAAACAGCACACCACACAGCATGAACCACCAGTTGGTGAGCAAATCGCCCCAAAAATGTGCCGTCCATGAGAATGATGGCATCTTGGCCAACGCTATTTTCAACGTCAGCTGACCGAACGAGAGCATGATGCTCTGTATCACAGAAAGTCCAATCAATTGCCACATGACATCAAACCCTTTTAAGTCTTATCAATGACCAAGCGGAATTCTCCGACTGGTTGAGGATGGTGATACGCCCCGGACCTTCGCTTAAGCTGATTTCCGGATTATTAATGGCCATGAATCGAGGGACACTTCCCCTCTCAAGGATCCTGGCCCCGACATAGAACGCAAGTGCCGGAGCTGAGAAACTGTCACCGAATATGTGTTTATATCTCAACACCTGCGGAGTGAACGGAAGAGCTTCAATCAATTTCTCATATGGTTTGTCATTCAACTCATTGCCATTGACGCCAAGAAGCATGACCCTGTCAGCGTCCTCACTCAGACGATGAGCGAGCGCTTCAGGGCGAGGCCTGTAAAACAGCTTCACGTCCTCAATCTCGCATATGGTGCGTGGTGTGAGCGTGGCCGACAGTATGGCCGAGACTGATGCCTCGGAAATAAAATCATACTCGGGGTGTGTGCGCCTCAACACGAGATTCATGAAGGGAGTGACTTCGTCATGAGCACCCACGAGGGCACTGGCGATCTGACCGCTTCTGAGCTGCATCCAAGCGTCGAGCAGCGCACTCTCGAAGGAAATACCCTTGTGAGAGTATGTATTGTTATAGCCGTGACACTTGAGTATGATGGCAATGAGCGAACTGATCGTGTTGTGGGTGGATTGCATGAAAAGTGTGGGCTTCAGACAATTCTCGCCAAATCGGCTCAGGTCGATAAGAAATTTCTCTGAATTTTCCATGCACCCCATACCCGTGCCGGTGATGATGGCGTCAGGGTGTCTGATACCCGAATCATTAAGCGCGGTAATGGACGTGCTCACCGTCCGCTTGAGGATGCGGCTCATTCTCCGGGCTTCAGAAGGCACTATCAGGCCTTTGGTGTCAGGTTCCTGAGCCCTCGCATAGCTCTCTTCATATAGGGATGGCGAGGCAAACCACTCGTCGGAGAGCGGCTTCTGGCACGAGACCTGTGCCAACGACTGTATGAAAACTTTCGATGCCAAATTAAACCTGTTAGATGGTTATATCCTCACTTTTCGTTTCCGAACTCTCTACGCCGGTCATGCTCCCGGCATATTTTGAAAATATGAGTGACGAGTCATTGCCCCCGAATCCGAAGGAGTTGGTGATGACATTGGTGATACGTGGGTCTGTCACATCCTCCGTCACCGGGACGGCATCCTGCTTCATCGGATTTTGCCATCCGAGATTCTTGGGCAGGAATCCGTGTTGCAGGGCCAAAAGACAGATCACAGCTTCGATGGAGCCCGAGGCACTCGTCGTGTGGCCGGTAAAACCCTTAGTCGAAGAAAATCTGGGCAGACTGTGCATCCATATCCGCTCCATGGCGGCCATCTCCGTCACGTCGTTATTAGGGGTCCCAGTGCCATGGGCATTTATGTAGTCAATCTCCTGAGGAGTGAGACAGGCCATATCCATGGCTTTGCGCATGGCCAGATAGGCACCTTCACCGTTGTCAGAGGTAGCGGTCTGATGATAGGCATCGCATGTGTTGGCATACCCGCTCAGCACCCCCATGATCCTCACTCCGCGGGCGGCTACAGACCTCTCGCTTTCGAGTACTATATAGGCGGCTCCCTCTCCGAGATTGATCCCCTGACGGTCTCTGTCGAAAGGACGGCAGGGAGCCTTGTCAAGAATCATGAGGGTGTTGAATCCGTTGATATGAAACTTGGTCAGTGCCTCCGACCCTCCCACGACAGCAATGTCGACGAGGCCCGATCTGATCATGTTTGCCCCCATGATGATGGCATTTGCGGCCGAGGAGCATGCCGTGGAGGTGGTCGTCACCATCTCAAACGCACCAATACTGTCTGCTATCAATTCTGTCGAGTAGCCGCAGTCATTGTACTTGAGTTCAAGACTATCCTCCGTCTCGACATTGGAGTCAAAAACTGTCTTGAAGTGTCGCTCGGTCTTGTCCATGCCCCCGACGGTAGTGCCGTTAATAAAGGCCGCACGCACTATCTCGCTCTCAGTGAGCGAGGCCGACTCTACGGCCTCCTTGGCGGCAATGATGCCGAGGAGGACAGTGCGCAGACCATCCACCGGATGACCGGCATTAAGCATCCGTGACATGTCGGCATTGGACAGACGCACCTCCCCCACCGGAAAATCATCAAGCTGAGTCCGGATATGGGTTACTCTGCCGATGCCGCTCTCACCTCTGAGCAGCGCCTGCAGTGTGGCGTCCACGCCAACCCCCAGAGCCGATATGATGCCGGCTCCTGTCACGAACACTCTCCCGTCCATTCTCACTTCTTGCGGTTCTTGCTCACATAGTCTGCGATCGAAGCAATGGAGCTGAATATCTCTTTGCCCTCGGCAGGATTGGACAGCTTGATGCCGTATTCGCGTTCGAGCAGCACGATGAGCTCGAGTGCGTCGATGGAGTCGAGACCGAGACCTTCGCCGAAAAGAGGTGCGGCGGCGTCGATATCATCTGCCGTCATGTCCTCGAGATTGAGCACTTCGATGATCTGATTCTTCAGTTGTAAAATCAAGTTTTCCATATCTTTTATAAGTTATCTTTTATTTTTTTGACTATCTTCAAGCAGGCATTGTAGTCACGCTCATCCTCATAGTCGACCCAGCCTGTCAGAATGAATGAGGGAGAAGAAGTGAGCATGACGTTGTCCACCACATCATCCATCACCTCGGCATCCTCTTCAGGCAAAACATAGAAAGAGGTCTCGCCATAAATCTTATGCCGTATGGCTATCTCACCCGTCACGATGTTGGCAAGAGTATAGACGAACAGTGCTGGACTGGGAAAATAATTATCATCTCCTATGGTGAGCTGATAATTCCTGTCCGTGATCAGCGACCCGTTGCGATTGAACAGCACTATCGCGCCATCTTCTTTTTCATCCGCAGGGACATTATTCAGTATCAGTTCGGCAGCCACGAATCCGAGTTTGCACAGGGAGTCCATCTTGAAAAATTTAGGATAATCCCCGATAAACTCCCTATAGAGCCCATTGATATCGGCCGTCGAGATCACCGTCCCGTTGAGTACGGTACGGGCAGGCGTGATGCTGATTGTGGCGACCGGCGTCATACGTTTCCTCCTTTCCTATAAGATATTCCGGCATTTGAGCCGCCAAAACCCGACAGGATCTTGATGAACGCCCTCTTGTCGGTAGTTCGTGTGCGGTCCGAAATGTTGACCGCATATGTGGTGCCGAGAGTGCCGAATCCCTTGGTGGCGGGGATGACACCTCTGTCGATGGCTTTCATGGACAGAATGGTCTCGATAATACCGGCAGCCCCGAGCGTGTGGCCATAATATCCCTTCAACCCATTGACGGGGACAGACTCTATGTCAGCTCTATGAATAGCGATGGACTCCATCTCGTCATTATAAGCCGTCGATGTGCCATGGACGTTGACAAAACCTATCCCCTCTCTCCCGGTCACGCGCAGGATATCGGAGAGCACTCTGTATGTCCCCTCGCCCGTGCGCGAAGGTCCGGAGATATGATTGGCATCATTATGTATCGAACTTGCCACATATTCCCACGCGCCCTTGTCGGGCTTTCCGGCCCTGAGGATTATCGTCCCGGCGGCCTCTCCAAGATTGAGGCCGGTCCTGTCCCTGTCGTAAGGCATGCACGGTGCAGGGCTCAGGGCCTTGAATGACTGAAATCCCGAGACTATAAATTTTGACAGTATGTCACATCCTGTCACAACGGCATAACGATACCTGCCTCCAAGCAATTCGCGCACGGCCGCTATCTGTGCGCATACGCCCGAAATACAGGCATTAGACACTACGAGCGGAGTGTTGTGATTGCCGAAATACCGGGCTATCCTGCCCGCTGATCCGTGCAGATAGCACCTGCTGTCGGTCAGTGACTCCTCGAGACATCCGACGTTGCCCTTGGTGGTGGAAAGGATGAAAACCACATTTGACTCCCTCGGCGACAGATTGCACGCCTTGATGGCCCTATGGGCTGAGAGCACACATAGCTGCTCGAAGAATGTCAGGCCTGCAGTTGACCCTAACTCACTTTCAATCAGCCGGCCGACCGACTCGCGGTCAAGTAGCGACGCGCAGAACGGCTCGGGTAGCCCGAACTCCCCGTCGTGGACTCTCAGCATGGTGCGTCCGGCGAGCAGTGCGTCGAAATTCTCGTCAGACGTATTCCCCAACGGAGAGATGATATTGTCCGCTATCTTCGTGATCATAACACCCCCCACTCTTCCTTCCATCTCTGATAAAACTGTGGATTCTCCCACACAAGCTGATAGTTCATATCCATGAACACCTGTACGGAGCGTCCTGTAGCCAGCACGGTGCCGTCTCTTTCGTCGACGATCTCATAGTCGAAGACCAGTTTGGCCGATTCCGTCGGCACATAAGTGATGCGGATGGATGGCCTCATTTCATAGACCAAAGGCTTCTTATATTTGAACGACAGTTCGACCAGCGGTGCATAGAAGCCATTGGAGAATATTGTCATGTATCCCAACCCATATTTCCGGCCGAATGCCTCGCGGGCATCCTCAAAATACAACGGATATGAACCGTGCCAGACAATATTCATCGAGTCAACCTCGCTGAATCGGATCTCAAATTCCCGACATGCCGATAACTTCTTCATTTCAGATAGTATTTTGTGATTCGACTTCGCTCAGCGCAATTTTCATCTCAGCCTCGGCTATGAGTTCGTCACCGACCTTTACGGTGGCATTGACCAGTGTCATGCCGAATATCTCCTCTATGGTGACTATCGAGGTCTCGACAACCTCGCCCACAGCCGGGCGACGATACAGATTCATGTTGCGGATCGCACCGATGAATCCCAGCTGGATACCTTTCTTGAGGATATACTTGTTGACATATCCTATGCGGGCGGCGCAGGTCTGCGCGATGTTCTCGATGATGCCCGAGGCAGACCACACCCCACTGTCCACAAAGATATTGCCCTCACAGACCTCCGTGCGTGTCACAGTCCGCTCCATGTCGAAGTGCAGCAATCTGCCCACCATCACAAAGGGCTCGCGCTGCGGAAGGAGTTCGTGTATGTCAATCTTGTCAAATTCCATCAGTTTGCCCAAAAGTCAAAATAGTTATACCATTGCGCGGGATGGCGGCGCACCGTCTCCTCCAGCATCCTCACATACTCCGCGCATAGTCCGGTGGCCTTGGCACGTGTGGAGGTGCCAATCTCTCCGCTCCCGATCCTCCGCACTGAGATATGATAGTCCCTCGCGGCGGTCTTCATCACCGAGACAAAGAGGATGGGGACTCCTCTCATCGCTGCCATCAGAAACGGACCTTGAGGGAATCGGGCTTTCGCCCCGAGAAAATCAATCATGAACGCCTTCTGTGAGCCAAACACTCTGTCGGCCGGCATGCTGAGGATCTCGCCGTCAGTGAGCGCGCGGTCCATCACGAACAGATGCGACATATCCTCCATCACAGGTATCATCCTGATGTTGTTGCCGTCAAAGAGTTTGCTCCGGTTGGACATGACGCTGGCCTTCTCACCGCCAAACACCAGTGCATTGAACCGCTTATCCTTGGCCACAAGAGAATATCCGGCTATCTCATAATTCCCGATATGCGAGCTGAGCTGTACGAATCCCTGTCTCTGTTCGGACAGCGACAGAAACTGATCGTACCCGTCGATCGTGATGCGGAACTTCTTGCCGGCATACATGGCAAACTTGTCAATGACCACCTGCGAGAACGCACAATGATTCTTGTATGTCATCCATATGGAGCGCAGGCGATTATAGCCCAGCCGCCTGCGATAGAACCCGTAGGTAGCCCGGCGCGCCTTGGCATTGACAGCCATTGTGGGAGGAACTACAAACACGAACGCAAAGGCATAGAGCAACCGCACATCTATGACCCTCAGCGCCCTGATGAGCCATTTGTGCATCCACCCGTTGCCATAGGTAGTACCGGCCCAATTGTCGTGTTTCAGTTCACTCACAGCGATCTCCTCAGAAGAAGTCTAAGAGCCTCGGAAGGGTCAGCCATTGACCTTACGCTCGATATAACTGTAGAAGTCGTCGAGGGTCACCACACCGGCCATCTCCTCGGGCTTGATCTTGAATCCGAAGTTCTTCTCCACGATCACCACTATGTCCACGAAGTCGAGACTGTCTATACCGACATCCTCCTTGAGGCGAGCCTCGGGGACGATCTTTTCTTCATCGACCTCCAGATCTTCAATCAGGAAGTCGCGCACTTTGCTTTCGATTTCTTTGCGTTCCATTTTTTGTGATAATTTTAGTATTGTTATTAGATATTTATTTGAGTTTGCACACCATGATGCTGTGACCCTGTCCGAGAAAGTCGTGGATATTCTCGATTTCGAGTCCGGCTTCGCTCACCAGTCTTGCCATATCCTCCGAGTGATACATCTTGCTGTTGCCGTTGGCAATAGCGGTAAAATAGAGGCTGGTGAGTGTAAGACACAGGGCAGCGGGCTCAAACCGCTGGCGATCCCACAGCGTCTCCATTATGTAGAGGCGCGACTCACGGGCCATCACCTTCGCGGCGCGACGCAGGATGCTCACGATCTGCTCCTCGCTGAAACAGTCGAGGAACTGACTCATCCATATGGCCTCAAACTTCCTGTCGGCAGGCATTTCAGCCGACTCGTCAAGGAGATCCACCCCGAGCCCGTCTATACGCTCGGCGCCGTTGTGCCCCTTGACATGCTCCTTCATCATCCCTATCTGCTGAGGCAGATCGAGTATCGTCACATTCACATCCCTGTCATAGTCCACACATCTCAGAGCCCATCGGCCTGTGTTGCCACCCACATCAAGGAGAGTCTTGGGCCGATTGGCAAAGACTATCCCGAGGGCTTGATCAAACGAGTTGTCTGAGTAGAAATGATCGAAGCCGAACCAACTGTCCTGAATATGCTTGGGGAGTGAGGACAGACCCTCGTAGACCGTGGGCCATTCGCCCAAAGATTTCAATCCCTCGGGTTTGCCGTTCAGCAACGACTCCTCGAGTTTGAACCACCCCAGATAGTTGACGTCGTGGTTGAAATTGATATTGACCCTTGTCGCCGGGTCGTTAATCAGAAACCATCCGGTCTTGGAGATGGTGAATCTGTCGCTCTCCGCATCGACCAATAGAAGTCCGATGCAGAGCGACGCCTCAAGCAGACATTTGGCGGCATACTCCGATATCCCTGCCCTGTCGGCCACCTCCTTTATCGTCAGTCCCGATTCGCTGTCGCGTATCATGTCCATCACTCCGAGCTTGAGCATTATCCGGGCAGTCTGGAATATCACAGGCCCGAAAGCTATAAACTCGGCCAGACGCTGGGCTTCGCGGGCATTCAGAGACTCGCGCGTATATCTCTTTTGTAATTCTGGGAATAGATTCATTTCCGTCCGAAAGTTTTAATTGATGTCAAGGTTGAAATTATATCCGGCACTTAGAAACAGTGATTGATTTCGCCCCGAGGCATACCGGAATTTGTAGTGAGGGAATCCGAGGTCATATCCTACCGTGAAATCCCAACGTCTCGATCTGAGATTGCATCCCAGCCTCAGACCACAATCCCAGTCCTTCCAGTCAAAGCCATAGCTTATCGCCGTGCCGGCAAAGGGCTCTACGTTCAACTCTCCGACCTGAATATGATAACTGCCGAGAAAAGGCAATACAAATGAATGATTGGAATGATGACTGAAACCCTTGTTCATATACTCGATGCCTGCGCCGACATATACGGGACGCGACGAGACACGGATGTCAAACCGGCCTCCGGCCATCGGCCCGAAAACGCCTGACTGGCCCGAGAGAGTCGAGTAAGCAAGTCCCCCGAGCACTTTCAGGTGGATACGGCTTTCATCGTTGCCCTCAGCTCTGACCTCGGCCGGCGTACACAATACCCCGGCAGCAAGAAGCAAGGATATGAATATGTAGAGTTTTTTCATCATTGAAAGGGTTATTTCGGAGCCTCCCGCCCGGACGCGGGAGACTCGCTCGTGATACAATTACTTACCTTTCTTGATTCGCTTGGCGAGGAACTTGGCTATGCCTTCAAAACCCTCCTCAAGTGCAATCTGGTATGTGAAACCACTATTGCCCTCTTCGTCAATGGTAAAGACAGCGACATTCTGGCCGGTAGCCTTGTTCTTGATGGTTACGGTGCCCCAGAGCTTGATGCCTACACCACCTTTGAACGACATCACATTGAGGAAAGTGTCGAGATTGGTGATCTTCACGATAAACTCATACTGTGCGTCTGCGGCATTCTCGGTCATCGTGAATTTCTTGGAGTTGCTGTTGAACTCCCTGATAAACTCCGATGCACAGTCGGGGAGCTGGTCGTCAACGTTGGCGAAACGCTCATCCTTGCGCAGAGGCTTCTTGTTGTCAAACTGTGTGTCGGTCATGTCGATCACCAGTGAAGCGACACCTCCATCCTTAAGAGGAGCCACAGAGCCTTCGGTGAGCTTGATGTCATCCCCGGCCATTGCTGTCACGCAACCAACGATTGCGAGAAGCACTGTCAATAAATACTTTTTCATCGAATGATATGATTGAAGTTTAAAAAAATGTTGATGGCCTTACTTCTTCTTGCCTTCTTTCTTCAGGATGTCTCCGAGTTTACCCATCAGCTCAAAGTAGCTCATACCGAGGCGAATGGTCTCCGAATAATGGCCCATACCTTTCACTTCGGTGAACGGGAGAACGGCTATCTCAGCATTATTGGAGTCGGTGAATACAATTCTGCCTGAGATAATGCAACCTCCGGCCTTAGCGCCGCCGAAGGGGGTAAAAGTACCTGCCGCATTGCCGAAATCAATGTCAGTGAGATACACTGTGCCCGTGATATCGTGGGGCCCCTCAGTCAGCAGAGCCTTGGCGCCCTTCTTGTTTTTCTGATTGTAGCGAGTGGGCAAAAAAGAGTAGGCTTTTGCCGAATCCTTGTTCCAATCGGCCACGAAGTCGGGACCTCTATGCTCGAGATAACCGTCAAGCGTATAATTCTGGCCATCGTTGTGAATAGAGGCTTCGGAAAAGTCTACGACGAAATAGACAGTGTTTGACGGATTGGTAAGTTCGGCGAGCGAACCTGACTCAAGAGTCATCGGGTCTTTGGCCTGTGCGCTCATCACGCTCAGGAGCACAAGTGCAATAAAAATCAGTTGTTTCATATTATTATATTAGGTTATGAAATCAGGACTTTACTTTTTTTATGATCAGAGCGCTGTTAGTACCTCCGAATCCAAAGGAGTTGGAGAGAACAATATCAATTGGCACTTCAATCGTTTCTTTGGCTATGTTGAGACTCTTGGCCTTCTCGCTCGGCTCATCGAGATTAATGTTTGGAGCGATAAAACCGTTCTGCATCATTATGACGCTATAGACAGCCTCGCTTGCGCCCGCCATCCAACACTCGTGGCCAGTCATGGATTTGGTGGAACTAATGAGAGCCTTCTTCCCATGGAATAGTCGGTCGAGTGCTATGGCCTCAAAGTCGTCTCCCTGAGGGGTCGATGTGGCATGAGCGTTGATATAGTCGATCTCGTCGGCCGACACTCCGGCATCGGCCATAGCACGGGTCATGGCCTTGATGGACCCGTCGTCGCTGGGTTGGGAAATCCCCCCTCCGTTGGACGAAAATCCATAGCCCACTATCTCAGCCAGAATATCTGCTCCACGAGCCAAGGCATGCTCGTAGTCTTCGAGCACCAGAGCGGCGGCGCCACCGCTGGGGATCAGGCCGTCTCTGTCCTTGTCAAACGGGCGCGAGGCCTTGGCAGGCTCGTCCATGCGCGTGGAGAATGCTGCCAGCGCGTCAAATGTGGCCATCGAATAATAGTTGGTCTCCTGTGCTCCACCGGCAAGAATCATGTCCTGAAGTCCTTGCTTGATGAGCATATAGGCTATGCCTATCGAATGAGACCCGCTGGCACACGCCGAGCTGATGGTGAAATTGACCCCCTTCAGATGAAAGATGGTGCTGAGGTTCATATTGACGGTAGAGTTCATGGACTGGAAGATGAGTCCCGACCCGAGCAGAGCCGAGTCGTGCTTCTCCTCCATGATGTGGGCGGCCTCTATCACAGGTTTGGCCGAAGAGTCATTGCCGAAGATGATGCCTACCTCGTGATCCTGAAGATAGCTGTCGGATATCTTGGCCTGATCAAAGGCTTCCTTAGCAGCCATATAGGCATACTCGGCTTCTTCCGACAAGCCCACACGCAGACGGCGGTCTATGACCCCTTTCAGCTTGGGGCGTTCCACGATGCCGGTCAGGGCCGAACGATAGCCGTAGTCGATACGCGCACTGTCTATCCCTATGCCGGACCGTCCGTTATAGAGCGACTCTTTAACCTCCTCTTTATTTTTCCCGATACAGGACCATATGCCCATGCCGGTGATGACGACTCTCCTGCTCATAAACGATTTGTCAATCTTCTGTTATTGTTATCTTCTTGCTCCGTGATGTGAAGTCCACCAGATATCAGACTCCAGCTCCTCACCCAGTTTGTCGACATTCTCCTTGAGAAGAGTCTCCGTGTCATTCCATTTGCGATCCTTGGCCTTGACGGAATAATATTTTCTCGAGTCGGGGTTATTCTTTCGGAACAACGCCACCTGCAGGTCTACACCGCCGCGCTCGGTGATCTCCTTTATATAAACCATCGCGACAAAATCTCTGTCACTGATCTCATCGTCAACAGGGAGGAATTCTATGGAATTTGACTCTGCGTTCATCTTCTTAAGGAGCCAGTTCTGAAACTTTTTGATGACGATCTCTCCGTCAGTATTGGAGTCGGAGGAGAGGGGCAGATCGCAATATATAGTCTTGTCCGTATTGAAATCGACATATACCTGCGACACGTTGCCAAAGGCACGGTCCTGCTCCATGGGCCACGTGTCTGACTTGTCTTCAAGATATTTTGCCTGTGCGCCCTGCGCCATCATCAGCAGCGCAGCAATCACACAACTTCTCATCAGCTTCATTTTCATAGTTTTTTCATGGTTGGAATCAATAGAGGCCTCCGTTGATGGAGATGGTCTCGCCGGTGATGTATGACGACTCATCCGACGCAAGGAATGCCACAAGGGCGGCCACCTCGTCGGCTTCGCCAAACCGCCCTAACGGCACAAGTTTGCGCAGACTTTCTTCATCGAGGTCCTTGGTCATGTCCGACCTGATAAACCCGGGCGCCACGGCATTGACCGTCACCTTGCGGGCGGCCACCTCCTGAGCGAGGGCCTTGGTCGCACCGATGAGGGCAGCCTTCGCGGCCGAGTAGTTGGACTGACCCGGGAGCCCTTTGAGTCCTGAAAGTGATGCTATGTTGATGATGCGTCCGAAACGCTTGGTGAGCATACCTTTGAGCACTCTGCGCGTGACGTAGAAGAATCCGTCGAGGGTCGTGTCAATGACTTTGTGCCACTGTTCCGACTGCATGAATATGAGCAGGTTGTCCTCCCTGATGCCTGCATTGTTGACCAGCACCGTGATCCTGTCGGCGGGATGAGCCTCTTCCCACTGCTCGAGGGCCGCATCGACCGACTCCTCGCAACTGACATCAAAAGGCAACAGTTCGGCACACCCTCCATCGCCGATTATCTCATTCACGACAGCTTGGGCTGCCGCTTCATTTGAACGGTAGTTGACGATGATGCCAAGACCTTGCCGGGCGAGTCTCTTGCATATCGCAGCCCCGAGGCCACGCGAGCCCCCGGTCACCAAAGCATAATTCATGAGTGCAGATATTGGATAATGTTGGTACGTAAATATTCTTCGGTCTGAGCCACCTCCTCATAGAATGGAGTATCTTCCACAAACTTGGGGCAGATAGCCCGGACACTGTCATACTGCTCCTTGGTCCGCGGAGAGAGTCTGGAGGCGAGGTCGAGACAATCCGTGGCCTGAGCCAACGCTATGTAGAGGATCGAGACCACCTGATAAGCATTGTCAATGACCCTCTTGCACAGAAGGGCACTGTTGGTGCCCATGCTCACGATGTCCTGATTGTCGTTGTTGTTGGGGATGCTGTG
>CAZAWC010000002.1:0-59386 GCA_964488595.1 uncultured Staphylococcus sp.
CAATATATTTGAACATCTCGGGCGAGAAACTGGGCAATCCCTTGTAGTGGAGCAGTTCGCCGGAAGTGAGTGTGTCGCCTATCTTGAAGTTGCCCGTGTCGGGGATACCGACGATATCGCCCGGGAAAGCCTCGTCCACGATATTCTTCTTCTGCGCCATGAAAGCCGTTGGAGCGGCAAACTTGAGAGTCTTGTTGGTGCGTATATGGCGATAAGGAGCGTTGCGCTCAAAACGGCCCGAGCAGACCTTGACAAAGGCTATGCACGAGCGGTGGTTGGGATCCATATTGGCATGGATCTTGAACACAAACCCCGAAAATCCCTCCTCGTCGGGATTGACCTCTCGTTCCTCAGCCTCAACCGGACGTGGCGAGGGAGCTATCTGCACGAAACAGTCAAGGAGCTCCTTGACACCAAATGTGTTGAGCGCCGAACCGAAAAACACGGGAGCCACCTCGCCGCGGAGATAATCCTCCTTGTCAAATTCGGGATAGACCCCCTCGATCAGTTCGAGATCGTCGCGCAGCTTGGAGGCATCCTCCTCGCCCACGGCCTCGTCGATGCGAGGATCCTCGAGAGAGTCAATCTCCACACGCTCACTGACGCGCTGCTTGTCGGGGGTGAAAAGGTCAAGCGAAGATTCGTAGATATTATACACACCCTTGAAGCGCTCGCCTATATTGATGGGCCACGACAGGGGGCGTACCTTGATCTTGAGTTCGCTCTCCAGCTCGTCGAGGATGTCAAACGGGTCGCGACCCTCGCGGTCGAGCTTGTTGACGAAGATTATCACCGGAGTGTTGCGCATGCGGCACACCTCCATCAGCTTGCGCGTCTGGGCCTCCACACCCTTGGCCACGTCAACCACTATTATTACGGAGTCAACAGCCGTGAGAGTGCGATATGTGTCCTCGGCAAAATCCTGATGGCCCGGGGTGTCGAGGATGTTTATCTTATAGTCGCCATAGTTGAAACCCATCACCGAGGTGGCCACCGAGATGCCACGCTGTTTCTCAATCTCCATCCAGTCTGAGGTAGCGGTCTTCTTGATTTTATTAGACTTCACCGCCCCGGCTATGTGTATGGCACCGCCGAACAGCAGCAGCTTCTCGGTGAGGGTGGTCTTGCCTGCGTCAGGGTGCGATATGATGGCGAAAGTGCGCCTGCGGTCTATTTCTTCTTTGAGCGACATGAGAGAAAATCTTTCAAAATTTTTGCGGCTACAAAGTTAGTGATTTTCTCCGACACCCACAAAAATAGCCCCGCATCCATAGAGTATGGATGCAGGGACTAAAAATATTATGCGGTTATTTTACGCAGCCGGGATCAATAGTTCTTGGCCTCGAGCTCGAAGAATGCCTGCGGATGCTTGCAGACGGGGCACACCTCGGGAGCCTTCTTGCCTACCACGATGTGACCACACTCGAGGCAGACCCAGATGCGATCATCGTCGCGCGAGAAGACGATACCCTCCTTGATGTTCTCTACCAGACGGCGGTAACGTGCCTCATGGGTCTTTTCGATATCGCCAACGAGGGTGAAGAGAGCGGCGATGGCGGGATAGCCCTCCTCCTTGGCCACCTTGGCAAACTCGGCATACATGTCGGTCCACTCATAGTGCTCGCCGGCGGCTGCGTCGTCGAGATTCTCGAGTGTGCCGGGCACATCGCCGCCATGGAGAAGTTTGAACCAGATCTTGGCATGGGTATGCTCGTTGTGGGCGGTCTCCTCAAAGATGTCACCTATCTGCTGGTATCCGTCCTTCTTGGCCTTCTTGGCATAGAACGAATATTTGACAGCTGCCTGTGATTCGCCTGCGAGAGCGATCTTGAGGTTTTCCTCGGTCCTGCTTCCTTTGAGTTCTTTCATTGAATGGATGTTTTAACGGTTGATATGATGAATTGTGTTTGTTTTTGTAACAAACGGTGTTCGGAAAAAGTTCACTCAGGCACGAAAAAAATGTGTTATATGAACATTTCCGAGCTTCTCCACGTTAAAAAAACATATCACTTCACTCAGCACATTATATATTATCAACGCATGAAACCGTTCATCACACTGTCAGTCGTGGCCGCACTGCTCGCTGCAAGTGCCTCACTGTCTGCTCGTGACCCGGAGAGCTATCTGTCCACCCCTATGCCGCGGGCATGGAGTTATCAGCCTGACCGCACGCCTCAGACACCGGCCGACGACAACTGGTGGAGCCTGTTCAACGACAATATCCTCGACTCACTCATAACGCTTGCCTCCGACGCAAACTTCAACCTCAAGGAAGCCGCCCATCGGCGCGATCTGGCCCGGATAGCCGTCAATCAGGCCCGTAGCGCCTATTATCCACAGCTATCACTCACTGCCGGATACTCACGCGAACGCACCTCGGCGGTGAACACCAACCAGTTCAACCTCGGAGCACAGATGAGTTGGGAGATCGACGTGTTTGGCAAAGTAGCCGCCTCAGTCAAGGCCAAGAAGGCATCTTTCCATGCCTCGAAAGCCGAATATAACGGCGCGATGCTGAGCATGGCCGCAGAGATGGCTACATACTATATCAACTACCGCATACTCCAGACCCATGTTTCAATCGCCGAGGAGCACCTGCACTCGCAGGGCGAAGTGGTGAAGATTGCCGAAGCGCGCCACGAGGCGGGACTGGTGTCTAAGCTCGACGTGGCTCAGGCCAAGACGGTCTTCCTCTCCACACAGTCCACGATCCCCTCGCTGCGTTCGCAGATGCGCTCCACGCTCACGGCCATGGCTACTCTGCTGGGCGAATACACAGACTCGCTCGCACCGGTGATGAGCGACTACGCTCCCCTCCCCGCCTACGATATGCTACTCACAGCCGGTGTGCCGGCCGACCTGTTGAGGCGTCGTCCCGACATCATCGCCGCCGAGGCTCAACTCGCCGCCTCGGCCGCCGCTATCGGTATAGCCCAGAAGGAATTCCTGCCCACACTCTCACTCACCGGCGAGATAGGCACGCTTGCCGATAAGACGTCGGACATGTTCGGTCGGCGCGGCTTCCACTATACGGTAGCCCCGACGCTGTCATGGACGGTGTTTGACGGCCTATCGCGCACCTATGGCGTACAGCAGGCACGCGAACAGATGGAAAACGCTATAGACGACTACAATCTCACCGTTCTGACAGCGGTCGGCGAGGTAGACAATGCAATGGTGGCCTATCACACTTCGCTCGAGACACTGGATATAACGACAGCCCTCTATGAGCAGAGCAATGAGGCGTTTGTCAAGTCCATCGACCTCTATAAGCAAGGTCTCACACCCTTTACCAACGTGGCCGACTCGCAGATAGATCTGCTCAACGCTTCCAACTCAATGATCTCCGCCAAGGGCAACGCACTCATCGCTCTGATCGACCTTTACAAGGCGCTCGGCGGCTCACCCAATCCTTGACAACACCATCACATTAAAAAAACTCCATCCAAGATATGAAACTCCGTTTCCTCAGCCTCATCACCCTCACAGCCGGGGTGGCGACATTCACCTCCTGCAAATCTGACCGCCGATCCTCAGACACCGGCGACGGAATACAGACCATCTCAGTGGCTCAGCCCGAAGTGAAGACCGTGTTGATCTATAACGAATATCCCGGCTATCTCTCCGCCAATCAGTCTATCGACGTGGTGGGGAAGGTCGATGGCGAGATATTGACCCAAAACTACGAGAGCGGCAAAATGGTGAAAGAGGGGCAGATGCTATTCCGCGTGGATCCGTCCATCTACCGCGACCGTATGACCGAGGCCGAGGCTACGCTGGCCACAGCTCAGAGCAATGCCGAGTATGCCCGTGTCCACTACGAAGCAGTGATGAAGGCTTTGGAGAGCGACGCAGTGAGCAAGATGGAAGTGGCGCAGGCCAAAAGCGCCTATGAGGCGGCTCAGGCCTCGATACGCAATGCCACCGCGGCACTGGAGACGGCCCGACGCTATCTGAGCTATTGCACCGTCACAGCTCCCATCTCTGGCATCGCTTCGGACGATGTGGTGGGCGCGGGGTCCTACATCACCGGCGAGGACTCGCCTGTCAAACTCACCACTATCTATGACAACACAAGCATGACGGCCAACTTTGCCATCGAAGACGAGAGCTATCTCTCGCTCATCAATCTGCGCGAGTCGGGCGACACAATCGACTTCGACAGGATCCCTGTGAAATTCTCCGAGGATCTCCCCCACTCCTACACGGGCAGACTGTCTTACATGGCCCCCGACCTCAAACAGAGCACGGGGACAATGAAGATAGAATGTAAGATCGAGAACCCCTATGACGAGTTGCGTTCAGGAATGTTTGTCAAAGTCTTCCTCCCCATTGCCAAGGTGGAGAATGCCGTGCTGGTCAACAATGCCTCCATCGGGTCGGACCAACTGGGCAACTATCTCTATGTGGTCAATGACTCAAACCGTGTGGTCTATACCCCGATCAATGCCGGTCAGCTCTATAACGACTCACTCCGCATAGTGACATCAGGCATCAAACCGGGCGACAGATATGTGACAAAAGCGTTGCTCAAGGTGAAAAACGGTATGACCGTGAATCCCGTTCTTGAGAAATGAACCAGCACACATCATCATCAAAAGCAATGATCTATGTTGTCAAAATTCTTCATTGACCGTCCCATCTTCGCCACAGTGCTGGCGATACTGATGGTGATAGTGGGGCTCGTCACCGTCAAGACACTCCCCATAGCCCAATACCCCGACATCACCCCACCTACCGTGATGGTCTCGGCTTCCTATCCGGGAGCCGACGCCGAGACGGTGGCCAAGGTGATAGGCGAACCTATCGAGGAACAGGTGAACGGCACCGAGGGAATGATGTATATGAGTTCGAGCTCATCTGAGGGAAGCTACTCGCTCACAGTGACTTTCGAGAACGGCACAGACCTCGACGAGGCTGCCGTCAAGGTGCAAAACCGCATCTCGCTCGCCGAGGCTACGCTCCCCTCGGCTGTCAAGGAGCAGGGCATCTCGGTGAGATCCGAGGCTTCCAATCAGCTCCTGTTCATAGCTCTCGAGACGGACGATCCGGCACGCTACTCATCGCTCTACCTCACCAACTATGCCCAGCTCAATCTCATTGATGAGATATCGCGCATCAACGGCGTGGGAGGCGCAGGGGCGTTTGGCGCGGGCGAATACAGCATGCGCATATGGCTCGACCCCGACAAGATGAAGGTGAGAGACCTCACCCCGGCCGATGTCATGGAGCTCATACAGTCGCAAAACCTCGAGGTGTCGGCCGGCAGCGTTGGCAAGACTCCGGTCCCCTCAGGTGTAGATTTCGAATACACCCTCACGGCTCAGGGCCAGCTCAATACCGCCGAGGAGTTTGGCAACATCATCCTCCGCACCGGCCCCGACGGGTCGCAGTTGCGTCTGCGTGACATAGCCCGCGTGGAGCTCGGATCAACAAGCTATTCGTCTGTCGCACACGTGTCGGGCGAGAACGCCGCCCTCATCGGCGTGCAACAGCTCCCGGGAGCCAACGCCCTCGATGTGGCAAAGAAAGTCGAAGCCAAGCTGAAGGACCTCGAGCAGTATTTCCCGGATGGTGTGCACTATCGCATCATCCTCAACACTACAGACTTCGTTACCGCTTCGATAGACGACGTGATGGTGACGTTTGTGGAGACTACCCTCATTGTGATGGTGGTGATCCTCCTTTTCCTGCAGAGCTGGCGCGCGGTCATCATCCCCATGATCTCCATACCTGTGTCTCTGATAGCCACATTCGCGGTGATGAAGCTGTTAGGCTTCTCGCTCAACACGCTGACCCTCTTCGGTCTCGTTCTTGCCATCGCCATCGTGGTGGATGATGCGATAGTGGTGGTGGAAGACTGTGCCCGACTGGTGCAGGAAGGAAAACTGACACCTCGACAGAGTGCGCTCAAAGCCATGTCTGAGCTGCAGGGCCCGATCGTAGGCGAGGTGCTTGTGTTGCTGTCGGTATTTATCCCCACGGCGTTCATCAGCGGCATCACCGGCTCGCTCTACAAACAGTTTGCCCTCACCATCGCCACCTCAGTGGCCTTCTCGGGATTCAACGCACTGACGTTCACACCGGCCATGTGCGCCCTGTTCCTGCGCAAGAAAGCCGACCCGACACCTCACTTCTTCCTCTACCGCTGGTTCAACACCAGCTGGGGTGCCGCTGTCAAGGCGTATGGGAAAGGGCTCGGCTCACTGCTGCGCCGCCCGTGGATGGCTCTGGGCATCTATGCCGTCCTCTGCGTGCTGGCGTTCTGGGGATTCATGAAATGGCCCTCGAGCTACATCCCCGAGGAGGATCAGGGTTATTTCATGACTTCGGTGCAGCTGCCTCAGGGAGCTTCGCTTGACCGCACGGACAAGGTGATGACGCGCCTCAATGCCGAGGTGATGAAGATACCCGAAGTGAAGGATGTGATAAGCATAGCCGGACAGTCCATGATGGGGGGCGGTTCAGGCGGCAATACAGGATCGCTTTTCGTGGTGCTCAAGCCATGGAACGAGCGTAAGGGCAAAGGCCAAAGTGTAGATGCCGTGATGGCAAAGGTGGACGAGATCGCAGCCTCGTTTCAGGAGCCTGTGATATTCTCCATCAATCCACCGGCCATCCCCGGCCTCGGTCTGACCTCAGGACTCACCATGCAGATACTCGACATTAACAATCTCGGACCCGAGGCTCTCTCGGAGGCCATCTCCTCGATGCAAGAAAAGGCAGCCGCTGATCCGCGTCTCGCTTCGGTGACCTCCATGTATCAGGGATCGGTGCCGCAATATTCGGTCAAGGTCAACCGTCAGAGAGCAAAACAGCTCAATCTGATGCTCGAGGATATCTACTCTACCCTCTCCCAATACATGGGCGGAAGCTATGTCAACGACTTCGTGAAGTTCGGCCGCACATATCAGGTGACTGTCTCGGCCGATGCCGGGACACGCGCCACGGTGGACCAGATACACAATCTGAGCGTGCGCAACTCGGACGGCGAGATGGTCCCCTTCTCCTCGTTTGCCAAGGTCGAGCCCTCGATGGGACAGTCGAGCGTGAGCCGTTATAATATGTACACCACCGCATCCGTCACAGGCACTCCCGCCAAGGGTGTTTCGAGTCAGGAGGGCATCGAGGCTATGGAACAACTGCTGCGCGAGTCTGTGGGCGACAATTTCTCGTTCGCATGGACGGGCGAAGCCTATCAGGAGACTCAGGCCGGAACGACCATCTCCGTAGTCCTCATATTTGCCGTCATCATCACTCTGCTGGTGCTCGCCGCACAATATGAGAGCTGGACAGACCCTGTGGCAGTGGTAGTGGCAATGCCCACCGCCATACTCGGCACCATCATCGGCTGTATCTTTATGTCGCAGTCCATCTCCATCTACACGCAGATAGGTATTATCCTGCTGTTGGGACTTGCCGCCAAGAACGCCATCCTCATCGTCGAGTATGCCATGGACTTCCGCAAGGCCGGCAACCCCATACGCAAGGCAGCCATGGATGCGGGCAACATTCGCTTCCGTCCCATCATGATGACGGCGCTGGCCTTCGTGTTTGGCGTGATGCCCATGCTGTTTGCCACAGGAGCGGGCGCCAACTCGCGCATCGCCCTCGGCACGGCCGTGGTGTTCGGCATGGCTGTCAACGGCATTATGGGCACACTGTTCGTGCCCGGATTCTGGGAACTGCTTCAGAAATTCCAAGAGAAGTATCTCTCAGGGTTGTTCAAGGGATCGGACACCACACCGGGTGACCAACAGGGGGGAGCGTGACACGCGCGTTCTCACCTCAGCCGCCTCTGCCTCGAGAAGCGCATTTCGCTCTTGTAGAGCGGGAATGACAACGTGAGTATGGCCCCGTCGGTCACCGAAGCGTGGATATCCTCGGTCATCGGCACGAACTCGGCATCTATCCACTCGAGGTCAAAATGATCTATGAAGATGGTTGGTCGCAGTTTCCCTTTGATCATCCCCGGCTGCCAACGGTCGGGATAGACGGTGGCCCCACCGATATAGACTATGTCATAACTACCCTCGTCATTAGCGATAGTGGCGAGGGTATATCTCCCGCCGGGGCGTGCATAGAGAGGATCGTTTGTGCGGTCGAGATACTCCCATACCCCCTCGATTGAGTCGGGCGAAGCCTTGACGCGAGCTATCAGCGAGTCTATATCGGCATATTTCCTCTCCTTTTCGTTGCCATAGCGGCGTGTCGTCTCGGCGCCAAACACAGACACCCGCGCCCTGCCTCTGACCGACAGCTCGGCGACGACAGGATCGAAAGATCTGCTGAACAGTTGTGTGAAGAGGGTTGTGGACCTGCGTCCGCCGCCCGAGACCGTCAGCTTGCCACGGTCAGGGTCGAATGAAGCGGCAAGTGTGTTATACTGTCCCGAACCCGTAGCAAAACCATCCACCTCTCCACAATAGAGAGTCGAGTCCGCCAACTGAACGGTGAGTTGAGTGAAGCGTCTGTCCGTGAGATCGCCAAAAGCCGTATTGCCCCATCTGAGACCAAGGCCAAGGGTGTCACCGGCGGCAGAAATCACAGACATCTTAATGCTCCCTGCCGAATATCCGCTCCGCTCCTTGAGGTCGGCGAGAGAGAGGCGCTCCTCCACCCGCCACGCCCCGCCCGGGAGTGTAGGCACAGAGACATCAAGTCTTAGCGTAGAGTCGGCTATCTGCACGGGAGCCGGATGATAATCCCTGTGGTCGGGCATACGGCCCCACGCGGCGAGGACCACCGTGAGGAGTGAGAGCAGGGTTATGAGCCGATACATGAACTGTGAGCTACGCCACCGATAGAGGGGTCAGCGCTTGTCAGCGTTCCCTTCGTAATAGTTGATATAGGCTCTGTTCACCAGCCTGATTCCGCCGGGTGTGGGATAATCGCCCGAGAAATACCAGTCGCCGGGACAGTCGGGGATAGCCTCGTGGAGGCCGGCCACCGTCTGATAGACTATCTCGACCTCGGCATTGATGCCTGAGCCCTCGGTGAGCAGATTGACGATCTCGGCCGAAATCTCATCCTGTGTGAAAGGTGCATAGACAGCCTTGACACAATTGGTCAGCTCGAGGTCAAGGAGTTTTTCCTGTGCTAGACACCGACGGTATGTTTCGTCAAGGATATGTTCCATCCCCCGCTTTTTGATCAGACTCACCGCAGCCCTGAAGGCAATGAACTCGCCCATGCGCGACATGTCGATGCCATAATAGTCGGGATAGCGCACCTGAGGCGACGAACTCACCACCACGATCTTGCGCGGATGGAGGCGGTCGAGCATCCGCAGGATGGACTGTTTGAGCGTCGTGCCGCGAACTATGCTGTCATCTATCACCACCACGTTATCCTTGTGATTCTCGACGATTCCATAAGTCACGTCATAGACATGTGCGGCGAGGTCGTCGCGGGCATTCCCCTCGGCGATGAAGGTGCGTAGCTTTATATCCTTGATAGCCAGTTTCTCCACTCTCAACTTGCGCGCCATGATCTCGTCGAGCCTATTGCGGTCCAGCTCACCCCGGGCCTGAGCGGCGAGGATACTGTCGGTCTTGGCTGCGTCAAGGCGGCTCTCAAGCCCCTCTATCATGCCTATGAAGGCCACCTCGGCGGTATTGGGGATGAACGAGAACACGCTCCTCTCGAGGTCGTCGCCGATGCTCCGCATCACGGCGGGGACTACATTGCGTCCCAAGGCCTTGCGCTCCTTATAGATATCGGCATCGCTGCCGCGGGAGAAGTAGATACGCTCGAACGAACACCTCCTGTTGCTGTCCTCTCCCAGCACATCGGTCACCTTCACCTTGCCGTTCTTGCTCACCATGAGGGCTGACCCCGGAGCGAGCTCGCAGACGGCGCGACGAGGCACATCCATCACGGTCTGTATGACAGGGCGCTCGGAAGCGAGCACCACTATTTCGTCGTCGATATAATAGAACGCCGGGCGAATACCGTGGCGGTCGCGCAGCGCAAACATGTCACCAGAGCCAGTGGCACCGCATATCACATATCCACCGTCCCAAGCCGGTGCGGTGGCGCGGAGCACACGCGACAGGTCGAGATTGTCCTCGATGGTAAGCGTGAGCCGGGGGTCGGACTGCGAGTCGCGATACTGGCGGTAGATGCGGTGATTTTCCTTATCAAGGGCCTCGCCGAGCTGTTCGAGCAGTATCACGGTGTCCGAATATATGCGTGGATGCTGGCCGTGATTGACCACGTCGCGAAATATGGCGTCGACGTTAGTCATGTTGAAGTTGCCACACATCAGCAGGTTGCGCGAGCGCCAGTTGTTGCGCCTCAGAAAGGGGTGGCAGTATGATATGCCGCTCTTGCCGGTGGTGGAGTAACGCAGGTGGCCCATGTAGATCTCGCCGAGGAAAGGAGCATATTTCTCAACCTCCGAGGCGTCCGCATCCTTCAGGTCGAAGTCGGCCAGCTTGCTGTGGACCGTGGCGAAGATCTCCTGTATGGCATCCTTGCCCAAGGCACGCTCGCGAAACAGATACTCATTGCCCGGCTCGCCGTGGAGCTTGACCACTCCGATGCCGGCACCTTCCTGTCCGCGGTTGTGCTGTTTTTCCATCATGAGATAGAGTTTGCTCAGGCCGTAGCCCCATGAGCCGTACTTCTTATGATAATACTCGAGCGGTTTAAGCAACCTTATCATGGCAACGCCACACTCATGCTTGAGAATCTCCATCGCTATGTGATTTTTTTTAATGGCTGCAAAGGTAAACAAAATCCAATGGAAATTGACAAAACCCAACCAATTTAAACACATTTTAACCAAATTAACAATTAAACCATTCTCGACGGGTAGAGTCCTATATACGTAATCACAAAAAATCTCAGACAGGGAAGAAACCAACAGCAGAAACAATGACACGACTACTGCGCGCAGCTTTCATGCTCGTTTTCATCACATTACTCTCTCCTTCCATTCTCGCGGCCGACATCACGGGCCTCATCAAGGATGTATCTACAGGCGACCCGCTAATCGAAGCCTCGGTGAGGCTGCTCACGGCCAAGGACAGCTCATTCGTCAAGGGAGCCACCACCAATCTCAACGGTCGCTTCAAGCTGGAGGGCGTCAAGGCCGGTAAATATGTGCTGGTTCTCTCATATATAGGTTATGCCGACACGAAAAAGGATGTCACCGTTGGCTCGACCAACGTGCGACTCGGAGCCTTGGAGATGCACGAATCATCAGAGATGCTCAAGGAGGTGACCGTCGTGGCCACGAAGACCCCGATCAAGGTGATGGAGGACACCGTGGAATATAACGCCGATTCATATCACACCCAGCCCAACGCCGTGGTGGAAGACCTGCTGAAACGTCTCCCCGGCGTGGAGGTTGACTCGGAGGGCAAGATAACCGCCAACGGAAAGTCAATCTCCAAGATTCTCGTCAACGGTAAGGAGTTTTTCAGCGACGACCCTCAGGTTGCCTCCAAGAATCTCCCCGCCGATATGGTGGACAAGCTGCAGGTGGTGGACCGCAAGAGCGACATGGCCCGTCTGACCGGCGTGGACGACGGCGAGGATGAGACGGTCATCAACCTCACGTTCAAGAAAGGCATGGATCAGGGATGGTTTGGCACCGCCGAGGGTGGCTATGGAACGGACGACAGGTATATGGGGTCGTTCAACGTCAACCGCTTCTGGAACGGCAATCAGATAACCCTGCTCGGTAACTTCAACAACACCAATCAGAAAGGATTCACTGACTCAAACGGCAACCGTTTCCGTCGTTTCGGCGGCAACAACGGCATCACTGAGTCGCGTGCACTCGGCCTGAACTTCAATATAGGCAAGGAGGAGATAATCCGCGTGGGTGGCGACCTGCTCTGGAGCAATACGGATGCCAACACCATCAAGCGTCAGAGCCGCGAGTATCTCTTCGGCGAATACTCCACGTGGTCAGACATCAACAACCACACCCGCGACCGCGGCAATAATGTGAGAGGCGATTTCAGAGTGCTGTGGAAGCCCGACTCGTTCAACATCCTCGAGTTCCGTCCCAACTTCTCGTTCAACCACAACAAGTCGATGGAGAGCGACGTGACAACCTACTTCAACCGCAACCACGCCAAGGTGAGTGACAACACCACCAACGGATTCTCGCGCGGCAACTCATTCGAGGCCGGAGGCCGTCTCATCTACACTCACAATTTCAAGCAGCGCAAGGGCCGTTCGTTCTCGATAACAGCACGCTACAACTACTCAAACACCACCGAGAAAGAGACGTCCCTCTCAGACTTCGTGCGCTATATCCTCGAGGAGGACGAAGACAACACCCAAGACCAGTCGGATCTGCTCAACCAGTATATGGACAATCACACATGGGCCAACACCGTCATGGGACAAGCCACATGGAAAGAGCCGCTCGGTGATGTGGCCAAGGGCAATTTCCTCACATTCAGCTATAGAGGCAACTACAAATGGAACAATGCCGACAAGCTGACCTACAATCTGCCCGACCCTTATGAGTATGACATATTCCCGCCAGTACAACCGGGTGCCGACGGCACACTCGTGCCCATCGAGCCTGACCCTGACTACTCAAACCGCTATCGCAACAATTCGTTCAACCAGCAGATACGTCTTGGCTACAACAAGGTGACCGCCAAAGCTAATCTTGATGTCGGCCTCTCGCTCGTCCCTCAGATGACCAAATCAATCTATCTCGACAACCCCGACAAGAATATAGACCGCTGGGTGTGGAATTATGCACCGTTCCTGCGTTTCCGCTACAAGTTTGCCAAACGCACTTCCCTGCAGGTCAACTATCAGGGACGCTCCTCGCAGCCATCCATGAAACAGTTGCAGCCGGTGCTCGACATCTCCAACCCCACCAACAAGGTGCAGGGTAACCCCAACCTCGATCCCACGTTCAACCACAGCCTGATGCTGCGTTTTCAGGACTTCAACATGGACTCGCAGCGAAGCATCATGCTCATGGGCAACTTCCAGTTTAGTCAGAACGCCATCATATCCAAGACCACTTACGACCAGTACGGATCGCGCCTGACGGAGTATCTCAACGTCAACGGCGTGTGGAACGGCAATATCATGAACATGATCTCAATGCCGTTCCGCAACAAGAAATGGTCCTTCTCCAACCACCTTTTCGTGAGAGGCGACCGCAGCGTGGGCTTCAACAACGGACAGCGTAATGCCGCCCTCACCATCACCGTGAGCGAGAATCCCGGCATCACCTTCCGCCCGGACAACTTCGAGTTTGAACTCCGTCCCACCTACATGCTCACCACCACCCACAACACCGTGCGTGTCAGCGCCGATCAGACAGTTCACTCCTACGGTGGCCGTTTCCATGGCATCTACTACACGCCGTGGGGACTCACATTGCAGACCGACCTCCATTACTCGGCCAAGACAGGCTATTCCGACGGCTACAACACCCGCACATGGATGTGGAATGCACAGCTCTCCCAGCAGTTCCTTCGCGACAAGTCGCTGACCCTCTCGCTCAAGGTCTATGACATCCTCAATCAGAATCAGAACATCCGTCGCACGGTCAGCGCCAACTATATCGACGATATCGAATATAACTCTCTGGCCCGCTACGGCATGATAACCCTCAGCTATCGCTTCAACTCGTTTGGCAAGGGCAAAGAGCCCACCGGCGGAGGCGACTTCATGCGCCGCGGAGGCTTCGGCGGTCCCGGCAGAGGCCCCGGCGGTCCGAGATGACAGCAGAGAGAACATTAATCAGCCAATTGATAAATAAGATATGCACTCTCCTCGGATTTGATAATGATGTTTTACTATTAGATAAGTTAGGTTAATTGTTCAGAAGGCCGCATCGTCGACGTGAAGTCGCCGGTGCGGCCAAATTATTTCCCGTCTTGAAATAATTATGGTGAATAGCGATTTTTTCATTACCTTTGCATCTCAGTTTTTCACTATGCGTATTTCCACAGCCATCATATCCCTTCTGTGCTTTCCCGCAGCAGTCTCGGCCCAATATGAAATAAACTACGAGGGTTCGCTGACAGCCGGTGGAGGCTCGGGAGAGTTCGCCCCCTATTATCTCAGCGCTCTGAGACACGGTCGATTCACTCAGCAATACAATCTTCAGGCCGAGGGGCGCTTGTGGCGTCCGCTCGACACGGACCGGAGATTCAGCTACGGATTCTGTGCCGATGTGATAGCCGGCGCTTATTCGGCTGTCGACTACTCCAGATATGACGCAGGTGCGGATCTATGGACATCTCACCCCGAGAGGCCGTCGGCAGTGTGGCTGCAGCAACTGTATGGCGAAGTGAAATACCGCAGCCTCTTTCTCACAGCCGGAATGAAAGAGCACTCATCGGCCCTGCTCAATCAAAAACTGACCAGCGGCGACCTCGTGGAGAGCGGCAACACGCGCCCTATCCCCGAAGTGAGAGTCGGGTTTATCGACTTTCAGGACATCCCTTTCACCAACGGATGGGTGCAGATTCAGGGAGAAGTGGGATATGGCAAGATGATAGACGACGGCTGGAAACGCGATCATTACAACTTCTACAACTATCATATCGTCGAGGGAGAATGGTATAACTACAAGCGTTGCTACTTCCGCACCAAACCCTCACAGCCATTCTCCGTGACGATCGGGATGCAGGCAGCCGGAGTGTTTGGCGGCTATGAAAAGTTTTATTACAACGGCCGTATATCATCCGAGACGAAATATCCGGCCGATCTGAAAACATTCTTCAAGATGCTCATCCCGCGTCAGGACGGAGGTGAAGCGTTCTATACCGGCAATCATCTCGGCAGCTGGGACATGCGTGCCCGCTATCGTCTCAGCGACGGCAAGCAGCTCGCAGCCTACTTCTCGTGGCCGTGGGAAGACGGCTCAGGCATTGGCAAGCTCAACGGCTGGGATGGCCTCTGGGGCATCGAATATACAGCCTCTGAGAAGGGTTATATCAACGGTGCGCTCGTGGAGTATCTCGACTTCACCAATCAGAGCGGGCCTATACACTTCGCACCTGCCGACTTTGAGGGGACTACCATCGGGGATCACGCCTCGGGGTCGGACGACTACTACAATAACCGCGCTCACAGCTCGTACAGCTACTTCGGGCAGTCGATAGGCACCCCCGCCATGATGGCACCCATCTATAACACCGACGGCTATCCGGCCTTCAAGGCCAACGCCATGAGGGGATTTCACATCGGAGTGGAGGGCAACATCACTCCGGGAATAGACTATACGGTCAAAGGGGGCTACCGCAAAGCATGGGGCAACGGTTACTTCATGCTCCCCGCTCCTATCCATCTCACGGCGGTGATGGTAGAGGCCAACTGGCGCCCGGCGTCGGTGGAGGGACTCACGGTCAATGCCCGCCTCGAACTGGACCGTGGCGACATGCCCGGCAATGCCTTTGGCGCTATGGTGAGTGTGAAATATAACGGACTCCTGAGACTGTGACAGCACTGAAACAAATGAAAAGATACCGACTCATAAACAGCATCCTGCTCCTCATGCTGCTCTTCGCCACAGGCGGATGCACACGCAACAACGGCGACATAGGCCCACTGTTCGGCAACTGGCGTCTTGACTCAATGAAAGCAGACGGCGAGGAAGTGGATCTCTATGACGACACCACGCTGCTGTATGTGTGGGCTTTCCAGAGTTCGCTGGTCAAGATTCAGACCGTCCAGCCTCACAACGACTATCGCTGGGCCATGGGCACGTGGACACTCGAGGGAAACACGCTGAGCCTCGACTTCAACCACACGGACATCGACGGCGACTATAACTACTCGCCCCCCGCTCCTCTGCATCTCGAGGGTCACGGCATCACACCGCTGCACGTCACCACCCTCACAGGCAGCTGTCTCAAGGCTGAGTACACCGCACCCACGGGGGTGAAATATGAATATACCCTGCACAAAGCATACTGATGATATGAAGAAAGAGAAAGTGTTAGTGACAGGAGCCGACGGATTCATCGGTTCACATCTTGTAGAGACACTTCTTGGCCAAGGGTTTGCCGTAAGGGCTCTGAGCCAATACAACTCATTCAACTACTGGGGCTGGCTCGAAGGGATCAGTCATCCTGACCTCGAGGTGGTGACCGGCGACGTGCGCGACCCCCGGCTGTGCGAGGAGATCGCCGACGGGTGTGCGGTGATCTATCATCTCGCTGCCCTCATCGCCATCCCCTACAGCTATTCGGCGCCTGACAGCTATGTTGACACCAACATAAAGGGCACCCTGAATATGTGCAAAGCCGCCATGCGCTCGGGCGCACGGCGCATAGTGGTCACCTCCACGAGCGAGGTTTACGGCACGGCCCGATATGTGCCCATCGACGAGGCACACCCGCGCCAGCCGCAGTCGCCCTACTCCGCCACCAAGATCGGCGCCGACGCCATGGCTCTGAGCTTCTATCACTCTTTCGGGCTTCCGGTGGTGGTGGCCCGACCGTTCAACACCTACGGGCCGCGACAGAGCGCGCGAGCCATCATCCCCTCGATAATCACGCAGATAGCCTCCGGAAAGAAGGAGATCATGGTGGGCGACCTCACCCCGACGCGCGACTTCAACTTCGTGCTCGACACAGCGGCAGGCTTCACTGCTTTGGGGCAGGCTCAGGATGTGGAAGGGCGTGAGATCAACATAGCCACCGGCACGGAAGTGAGCATGGAGGAGACCCTGCGCATGATAGCCGACATCATGAAGAGCGACGTGAGATATACGGTCGATCCGGCACGCCTCCGTCCGGCCGGAAGCGAGGTCTTCAGGCTCTGCGGCGACAACAAGCTCATCACATCGCTCACAGACTGGCGCCCTCGTTTCACCCTCGAGGAGGGGCTGCGGCGCACGGTGGAATGGTTCACCGACCCGGCTAACCTTGCCAAATACAAGACCGGCATCTACAACGTCTGACAAACATCATAGTATTCTAATCCTCCGACTCTCAGTTTCAAGAACATAATGGAACAATCCATCGGTCAGAAAAAAGTAATCAACATACTGTTCCTCGGTGGTGCCAAGCGTGTATCTTTTGCCCGTATGCTCAAGGAGACGGGCAGAAAAATGGACCTCGAAGTCAACATTTTCAGTTACGAACTCTCGCTGGAAGTGCCCTTAGCCGCCGAAGGACAGGTGGTGATCGGCAAGAAGTGGCACGATCCAAAGGTGGTGGATCATCTGCAGGCCACGGTGGGCAAGTATGCCATAGACATCATCCTCCCCTTCGTCGACCCCGCCATCGAGGTGGCAGGTAGATATGCCGCTCAGTATTCAGACGCTTGGGTGCCGGTGGTGGATCCGGCCCTCGCACAGACCCTCTATGACAAGGCCGAGTCGGCGCGACTCTATGCCTCGCACAATCTTCCCATCCCTCCTACATACACCGGGGGCCGTCCGCATTTCCCGCTTATAGCCAAGCCACGCAAAGGGTCGGCCTCAAAAGGGATATGCGTTGTAAACAATGTGGCCGAGTTCCGGCGCATCACCGCTACAGACGAGTATCTGCTCGAAAAGTACATAGCACGCCGCAAGGAATATACTGTCGATGCCTACATCAACCGCAAGGGTGAGATAATGTGTGTGAGCCCCCGGCTCAGGGTCGAGGTGCTCGGCGGCGAGGTGTCGCGTTCGGTGACCATCGACTCGCCCCGACTGGTCAAACTCGCCACACGCACCATCGAGAAGCTCGGGCTGCGCGGACCTGTCACACTGCAGTTTCTCAAAGACACGGCCGAGGATACCATCATGCTCATGGAGATCAATCCCCGCCTCGGCGGGGGCGTGGTCTGCTCGGTGCATGCCGGAGCCGACATACCCCGCTTCATCCTCGAGGAGTATCTCGGCATCCCATCCCGACCGGTTGCCGAAGTGAAGCCCGGAGTGCTCATTTGCAGATATTTTGAAGAAACAGTTTTCAATGCCTGAATCAGACAACCATATCATAATAATTGCAGAGGCCGGTGTTAACCACAACGCCTCGATGGAGATGGCTCGCCGGATGGTCGTGGAGGCCGCCCGCGCAGGGGCTGACTATGTGAAATTTCAGACGGCTGTCCCCGAACTCGTCATCTCGTCCATCGCCCCTAAAGCCGAGTATCAGAAGGAGACCACCGGCAGCGAAGAGTCGCAGCTCGACATGTGCCGGGCCATCCATCTTCCCCTCACGGCCTATGCCGAGCTGGCAGACCTCTGCCGCAAGGAGGGGATCGGCTTCATGTCGACACCCTTTGACCTCGTGAGCATCGACACTCTCGCTCCGTTGGGAATGGACTATTGGAAAATCCCGTCGGGCGAGATAACCAACCTGCCCTATCTGCGCAAGATAGCCGCCCTTCACTCCAAGGTGATTCTCTCCACCGGCATGTCGACGCTCGACGAGGTGGAAGCCGCCCTGAATGTGCTCGAACAGGGTGGCACTCCTCGCGCGGATGTGACATTGCTGCATTGCACCACACAGTATCCCACGCCGATGACAGATGTCAATCTCCGGGCCATGGACACTCTGGCCACCCTCGGAGTGGGAGCCGTGGGCTATAGCGACCACACACTCGGCATCGAGGTGCCGGTGGCGGCTGCCGCCCGCGGTGCACGTGTCATCGAGAAACATTTCACCCTCGACAAGACACTCCCCGGCCCCGACCACAGGGCATCGCTCGACCCCGCGCAGCTCAGGGAGATGGTGACCGCAGTCCGCAATATCGAAATGGCCCTCGGGTCACCGATCAAAAAAGCCGCTGAGTCCGAGCGCCCCAATATTGAAGTGGCCCGCAAGAGCATAGTGGCTTCGCGCTTCATCCGCAAAGGAGAGATATTAACCGAAGAGAATATCACGGTGAAACGTCCCGGGGGTGGAATAAACCCGATGCTCTGGGATGACGTTATAGGTAAAACCGCCGGGCGCGATTTCGAGTATGACACTCTGATAGAACTGTAACCGAACTTTAAATGAAAGAAGCCCTCAGTCAGACACTCAACCAACGTCTGCAGCAGCGATTGTCGCCGTTGCAGATGCGACTGGTGCGTATGCTGGAGATGTCTGAGCCTGAGGTGGAGGAGGAAGTGCGCCGCGAACTCGACGATAATCCGGCCCTCGAGACCGTAGACGGCGCCCATGCGGATGAAGCCGAGAGCTATGGCGAGACCGCCGAGCAGATGCAGATGGCCGACTATGCCAACGACGATGAGATACCGTCATATCGCCTCGAGGCCCGCAACCATTCGGCCGACGACAGATGGTATGAACCGGTGGCGACCGCGGGCGAAGGGTCGATGATGGATCTCCTCATGGCTCAGCTTGCCGAGACGGATATACCCGAGGATGAGATGCCCGTGGCGGCATATATCATCGGCAATCTCGACGACAACGGCTATATGACGCGCACTCTCCCCGAGATAGAGGACGATCTGGCATTCAATGCTGGGATCGACGTGAGCCCGGCCCGTGTGCGCGAGGTGTTCGACCGAGTGCGTGCCCTCGACCCCGCAGGCGTCGGGGCCATGGACCTGCGTGACTGCCTGTTGCTTCAACTGAAACGCCTCCCGCCGAGTCCTCCTGTCGATCTCGCCACCGAGATTGTGACCCACTACTTCGACATCTTCTCGCAGCGCCGTTTCGACCGTCTGGAGACCATGATGCACACCGATCGAGAAAGCCTGCGAAAAGCGGAGGAAGTGATCCGTTCGCTCGATCCCAAACCGGCCGGCAAACTCGGTGACCCCGCCGACGACCGCACCCGCCACATAATCCCCGACTTTATCGTCGAGCCTGCGGGCGATGACTCCCTCACGGTGAGCATGCCAAACAATATCCCCGAACTCGCCATCGAGAAGAACTATAGAGTAGACTCTGCGCACAAAGCCGCCGAATCGTCGTCAGACTCACGGCGCAACGAGGCTCTGTCGTTCATCACACGCAAACGTGAGGAGGCAACCGATTTTATCGACCTCCTCAGGATGCGTCGCGACACTCTGCTCAGGGTGATGGAGGCTATAGTCCACATACAGCACGACTTTTTCCTGACCTCAGACGAGAGTGACCTTCGCCCTATGGTCCTCAAGGACATTGCGGCTATGACAGGATATGACATATCTGTGATCTCCCGTGCCACGTCAGGAAAATATGTGGCAACCCCCTCGGGAATCTACCCGCTGAAATTTTTCTTCAACGAGGGCGTTGGCACAGATGCCGAGGGTGAGCAATCGTCGCGCGCCATTGCCGCCGCCATCCGCGAGCTTGTAGGGGCCGAGCCCCCCGGATCACCTCTCACTGACGAGGCCATCCTCGAGGCTCTGAAGGAGAAGGGATACAGCGTGGCACGGCGCACTGTGGCGAAATATCGCGACCGGCTCGGCATCCCCCCGGCAAGACTGCGCAAGAAAATTTGAACTCTTTTACTCACTCCTCAATACGACAGACAGCATGTATAAATTCTGCAAAATAATCTCGGCCATTTTCTCGCCTCTGCTCGTGCCTACATGGGCCATGATCCTCATTTCCTATATCTCGGTCCTCTCCTTTATACCGACAGGGGCGCTGTGGGCCACCATTGGGGTGGTGTTTCTCATCACGGCGATTGTCCCGGCAGTCGGCATCCTCACCCTCCAGCGCGCAGGTCTGGTCACTGATCCCGGGCTCAACAACCGCGGCGAACGCGCCTATCCCTATATGATCGTGATGCTCTGCTACGGGGTATGTGCCTATTTCCTCACCCGTGCCGGCGCCCCCGGCTGGCTTCCGTTATTCTTTCTCGGAGCCCTTGCCACCTCGTTCATCAACCTCGTTGTCAACAAGTGGTGGAAAATCTCTGCACATGCCGCAGCTATGGCCGGCCTCATCGCCATGCTGCTGCGCCTCGTGGCAGTACATCAGAATGTAGTGAGCCTCGACGGCTGGATAACAGGCGCCGTTCTCGCCACCGGGCTCGTCATGACCGCACGTGTCTACATGGGGCGCCATACGCTGCTTCAGGTGCTCGCAGGGGCGGCCAACGGCGCCCTCTGCGTGTGGATCATATCTTCTCTCTGAATCCCCTGTCACATCACACTATACGATAAAGATAAATCAACATATCACTCATAGTCCAACACCATGACACCATTAGTAAGCATAATCATGGGGAGTACGAGCGACCTCCCGATTCTCAAGAAAGCTGCTGATTTCCTCAACTCGATGGAAGTGCCTTTTGAGATGAACGCCCTCTCGGCCCACCGCACTCCGGCCGAGGTGGAGCAATTCGCCCGCGGCGCTCAGCAACGCGGCATCAAGGTGATCATCGCCGCTGCCGGCATGGCCGCAGCTCTGCCCGGCGTGATAGCCGCCATGACTCCCCTGCCGGTGGTAGGTATCCCCATTGACTCAACCCTCTCAGGCATGGATGCCCTCTACTCTATCGTCCAGATGCCTCCGGGCATCTCGGTCGCCACCGTCGGCATCAACGCAGGCCTCAACGCCGCCGTCACCGCCGTTCAGATCCTCTCCCTCTCCGATCCCGCTCTGGCCGGGCGGTATGCCGCTTACCGTGCCTCGCTTTCGGACAAGATCGTGAAGGCCAACAGAGAGCTCAAGGAGGTTAAATACGACTTCAAGGTAGACTGAACCGATGGCCCGCTACGCATATTCACGCCGACACACATGGCCGGTGAGGATAGGACGTGTCATCATCGGCGGTGACAATCCTGTGGCTGTCCAGTCGATGACCAACACCTCCACCATGGACACCGAAGGCTCGGCACGTCAGATAGCCGACATCGTGGCTGCCGGTGGCGATATAGTGCGTCTCACGGCCCAAGGGGTCCGCGAGGCAGAAAACCTCACCCCCATTCGCGACATGGTCCGCTCCCTCGGCGTAGACGCTCCCCTCGTGGCCGATATACATTTCAACCCCAAGGCTGCCTTTGCGGCCGCTTCGAGGGTCGAGAAGGTGCGCATCAATCCCGGCAATTTTGTCGACCCGGGGCGCGTGTTCAAGAAGATAGAGTTCACCGACAGCGAATATACCGATGAGATAAAGAAGATCGACGAACGCCTCGTGCCGCTCCTCGACATCTGCAAGGCCCATGGCACGGCCCTGCGTATCGGCGTGAACCACGGATCGCTCTCGGACAGGATCATGAGCCGCTATGGCGACACCCCGGAGGGGATGGTGGAAAGCGCTATGGAATTCCTGCGCGTCTGTATGGCCCATGACTTCCGCGACGTCGTCATCTCCATCAAGGCTTCAAACGTCGTGGTCATGACCCGCACCGTGCGCCTCATGGCCCGCGCCATGGATGCCGAGGGGATGCACTTCCCACTGCACCTTGGTGTCACCGAGGCGGGCGACGGCGAGGACGGACGCATAAAGAGCGCGGTGGGCATAGGCTCGCTGCTGCTCGACGGCATCGGCGACACTATCCGTGTGTCGCTGAGCGAGGATCCTGCGTGTGAGATAGCCCCCGCACGGGCTATTTTGGCCCACATCGACAGAGTGGCGGCTGATCCCACTCCCATCCCTGACGGCAATGATGAAGAATCAGGACGACGCGTGAGCCTGTGGAGCGACCGTCTGCCACAAGTGGAAGGGCTCGACTTCACGGCCGAGACACTCGGCGGCAAGGTCATAGCAGTCGACCTCACAGTGGATGACCACGACGCCATTCTCGATTCGCTCGACCGCGACAATCCGGCCACCATACGCCTCACCGCTCCCGTCCCGGCCGGAGCATTGCTGATGCGTTCGTTCCTGAGCCGCATGCGCACATTGGGGTTGAAAAATCCCGTGATCATCGAACGCGACTACACGGGGCTTGACTCAACCGCCACGTCAATCGCCGCCTCGATCGACATAGGCTCACTGCTGCTGGCAGGATATTCCGACGCAATCCACATTGTCAACCCCGCCATGACCCGTGATGAGCTCAACACACTGAGCCTGAACCTGCTTCAGGCCACACGGCAGCGCATCAGCAAGACGGAATATATCTCGTGTCCCGGATGCGGACGCACGCTCTATGACCTACAGTCGACCATCCGTGCCATTAAGGAAGCCACTTCACACCTCACAGGGCTGAAAATCGGCATAATGGGATGTATCGTCAACGGTCCCGGCGAGATGGCCGACGCCGACTACGGATATGTGGGAGCCGGTCCCGACAGAGTGAGCCTCTACAAGAACAAGGAGTGTATTGTCAAAAATATCCCGGCCTCCGAGGCTATCCCGCGCCTGATAGAGCTTATCAAGGCCAACGGCGACTGGAAAGAACCCGACGAAAAATGAATCCGGCTCACGATCCGTCATATATGAGACGCGCCATCGAGCTTGCCCGCCACGGTGAGCTCGATGCGTCGCCCAACCCCATGGTCGGAGCCGTCATCGTGGCCCCCGACGGGAGGATTATAGGCGAGGGCTGGCATCGCCGCTGCGGTGAAGGTCACGCCGAGGTCAATGCCGTGGCATCGGTGAGCGACGAGTCGCTTCTCACGGACTGCACCATGTATGTGACACTCGAACCGTGCTCTCACTATGGCAAGACTCCTCCATGCGCCCGCCTCATCATCGAAAAAGGGATCCCGAGGGTGGTCGTAGGCACGGTGGATCCATTCGCCAAGGTGTCCGGGCGTGGCATCGGTATGCTGCGCGAGGCCGGTGTTGAGGTGACCGTGGGGATGCTGGCCGACGAGTGTACCGCAATCAACGACAAGTTTTTCACCGCCCACACGCTGCGTCGCCCGTTCATCACCCTGAAATGGGCCGAAAGTGCCGACGGATATATCGACGGGCAGATCTCCACCCCGCTTACGAGCGTGGAGGTGCATCACCTCCGAGCCACCCACGACGCCATCCTCGTGGGTAGCGGGACATGGCTCGCCGACAAGCCGTCGCTCACCACTCGCCATTTCGCAGGACACTCGCCGCTGCGCGTGGTGCTCGACCGCAGGGGGAGGATCTCCGACGGTGAGGCCGACGACCGTACCATTCTGCTCCGCGACTATCCGACACTCACCGATGCCATGCACAGCCTCTACGAGCGCGGGGTGACGTCTCTGCTTGTCGAGGGTGGAGCCGAGGTGCTGAGATCATTTCTTGACGAGGGGCTGTATGACCGCATCCGCATCGAACGGTCGCCCGGGCACATCCACGGCCATGTCAAAGCGCCCTCCCTGCCGGCGGGTATCACCCCGCTGAGTGAGTATGAACTCGACGGCAACCGAATATTTTTACTCAAATGAACATCAGAGAAGCTACTCCCGCCGACGCGCGCCTGATAGGTCTGTGCATCACCGAGGCCATCGGTGAAGAGATCACTGACTCGCTTGCCGCGCCCGACCACACTCGTGAAGATGTCGTGGAGATGTTTGCCGAACTGGCTCGCCGCGACGACACGCAATACAGTTATCGCAACACCCTTGTCGTGACCGACCCCGACGGCACTCCCGCCGGTGTGGCCGTGGCATATGACGGTGCCGGCCTCCACGAGATGCGCGAGTTATTCTTCGACGCCGCACGCCGCCATCTCGGCAAAGAGATGAGCGCTATGGAAGATGAGTGTACACCCGACGAGTTTTATCTCGACACTCTCGCAGTGGTGCCCGACCGCAGGGGACGCGGATATGCACAGGCGCTGATAGGAGCCACTGCCGAGAGGGCACGAAAAAGCGGCAAACCGTTGGGTCTCCTTGTGGAAAAAGAGAACCATCCGGCCCGCCGCCTCTATGAGAAATGCGGTTTTCGATTCTATGACGAGCGCCCGTTCGCGTTCGTCGTGATGGATCATCTGCGCCTCGCGCAGAGACGTCAGATCTGACCTACGAAGATACCTTCCCTGTCAAACCGTAAGTCAAGACCGTTGGTCAGCTCGATTTCATAGCCGTCAGAGGTCTTCTTGATCTCATTGACACCATAGGCGGGGAACGTCTGGGCTACATAATCGGCAATGCCTGTCGGGACTATGGCCGAGGGGACATACTGCTGCGAGGGGGCGTCCACCTCGATCCATTCGCCCTTGGCGTCAAATGTAATCTCGTGGCCATTGTTGAGCATCACCTCATAATATGTGGTATTGTGCTCCTTCTCATTGGTCACCTTGACAGCCTTGGCGCCGGGATAGTATGTGGAGACAAATTCCTGAGCCTGCTGCGGAAGCATCTCGTAGGACATGGGCAGATCCTTGTCATCATCAGAACAGCTCCACGCCAACACGGCAAATAAGCCGACCATCAAAAAAAGTAAAGTCTTTTTCATAACTGAAGGGAATTATAAAGTTTTGACTGTTAATTGTCATCTGACTTTATAACTCCCTTCTGTCTTCTATTGTTCACTCATGTGCCGTCATTCGTCGACGAAAAGTGTCGTCGACAGATAGCGCTCACCCGTGTCAGGAAGGATGGCCACAATGGTCTTTCCCTCGTTTTCGGGAAGGCGCGCCAGCGAGAGGGCGGTGTGGAAAGCGGCACCCGAGGATACACCGGCGAGGACACCCTCGCGGGCCGACAGCAGTCGTGCTCCCGCCACAGCCTCGGGATAGGTGACACGCACCACTTCATCAACCACGGAGGCATCATAGTTGCCCGGCACGAAGCCTGCGCCGATACCCTGTATCTTGTGGGGGCCCGGTTTGCCGCCCGACAGTACGGGCGAGTCTGCCGGCTCCACCCCTATCACACGCAGGGCGGGATTCTTGGCTTTGAGGCCGCGTCCCGTGCCTGAGAGTGTACCGCCAGTGCCTACACCGGCCACGAAAATATCGACCTTGCCATCGGTATCATCCCATATCTCACGGCCCGTCGTAGCCTCGTGAGCAGCGGGATTGGCAGGATTGTCAAACTGCCCCGGCATCCAAGCGCCCGGATTGGCGGCAAGGATCTCCTCGGCCTTCGCTATGGCGCCTTTCATGCCCTGAGCCCCGGGGGTGAGCACCAGCTCGGCACCCAAGGCCTTGAGGAGCCCCATGCGCTCGCGACTCATAGTGTCGGGCATCGTGAGAATGATTCTGTAACCTTTGACAGACGCCACCCATGCGAGGCCTATGCCAGTGTTGCCGCTCGTAGGTTCGACGATCAGCCCCCCGGGATGCAACACTCCGCGGCGCTCGGCGTCCTCAATCATGGCATAGGCCACGCGGTCCTTGACGCTGCCGCCCGGATTGAATGATTCAAGTTTCACCAACACACGCGCCTTGAGATCCTCGGCCTCCTCAATCCTCTTCACTTCCAGCAGAGGAGTGTGGCCTATCAACGCTGTGAGCGAGTCATAGATATTTGCCATATTTATATGAAATTTAATTAATAGATTGTCGTCGGTCATCAATACCCTATCCCCATAGACACCTGCCGCGCTATGGACTCCATACCCTTCACCGTGGGGTGGCCCGACTTCTTGTCGATGTCGTGCAGAGGTATCACTTTCACCTTATAATGAGAGCAAACGGTGTTGACACTCTCCACGATCTCAGGCTTCAGATCGGTATTGAGTATGAAATAGATCTTGGCTGCGGGATAATAGCGCTGCAGCCCGTCCATCATGCAGGCCATGGCGGGGCGGAATTGATAGAGATCTTCAGTAGTCCAGTCCTGATATTTATACTCTCCTATCGGCGAGCCGGCCCAAGAATCGTTGGTGGCGCCAAACACCAGAATGACGTCGGGGTTACCGAGATTGTCCATGCGGGTGACGAAAGCTCGGTCGCTGTAGTCATCCCCCTTATAGCCGGTATAGCAGATCGTGGCACCCGAATAGGAGTTGTTGGTGTCGAGCCTGAATGGAGACCGGGGGGCTGTGAGGATGCCCCACCATGTCTGCTGAACGCTATCCACGTCCGTAGTCTTGTGACGGGGCGAATGATACCACACCAGATTGGTGTCGGGTTGCACATAGCCCTCGAAAGTCGAGTAAGAGTCGCCGAGGATCGAGAGACTCTTCTTGTCGGCACGGGCGGCTGAAGCGAGCGTGAGCAACAGAGCCGCAAATATCAATATCTTCTTCATAATCGGCAAAAGTACACAAAAAATATGAAATTCCGCAACACCTCCGCAGGAATTATCCGTGAGAATTTTCGCGGCCTCCATCTGGGCACGGAGGATGCGTGTAAACCGATTTTAACCCTTTTCGTGCAATAACGGAGGCCGGAGGCAGTTATATAGAAGTATAGTTACATGAACTCAGAAATGAACAACACAGTCAAGATACTTGCCGCACTGCTGCTGGCCGCCATCACCACCGGCGTGGCAGGTGCGCAGAGCAAAGATGATTTCAACCCCATCAATACGGGCGTGACCTCGCTCGGCATCGCCCCCGATGCGCGAGGTGCCTCCATGGGCGATATAGGCGCGGCTACCGAGCCCGACGCTTACTCGCAGTTCTGGAATCCCTCGAAATATGCTTTTGCCTACAGCCGTGGCGCAGTGTCGCTGAGCTACACACCGTGGCTCCGCAAACTGGTCAACGATATTTTCCTTGCCGACCTGTCAGGCTACTGGAAGCTCGGCTCAGAGGACAATCAGGCCATATCGGCCTCACTGCGCTATTTCTCGCTCGGCGAGGTGTCGATGGACTATGCCGGCGATACAGGCGGTCAGACCATCAACCCCTATGAGATGGCTATCGATCTCGGCTACTCGCGCAAGCTGTCCGAGAAATTCTCGATGGGTGTGGTATTCCGCTATATTTATTCCGACCTCAGCTTCTCAGAGTCAGAAGCCGGTGACACACAGACGGGTGCATCGGCATTCTCGGCCGACATATCCGGCTACTACACCACCTATCCCATCATCGGGCGCAACGAGTGTCAGTGGTCGCTGGGATTCGACATATCCAACATAGGCTCGAAGGTCAACTATAACAACGGCGACGATCCGGCCTTCCTCCCCACCAACCTGCGCCTCGGCACATCGTTCACCTTCCCCCTGGCCGATTATCACAACCTCTCGCTCAACCTCGACATCAACAAGCTCCTTGTGCCCACAATGCCACGCCGCAGCGACTATGCCGAGGACATAGAGGGCGAAACGCAGTATGTCAAGGCCTACGAGGACTGGCAGAACATGTCGTCGATCACGGGTATCTTCAAGTCGTTCAGCGACGCCCCGGGCGGATTCTCGGAGGAGCTCAAGGAAATACAGTGGTCGCTGGGTGCGGAATATAACTACAATCAGCAGTTTTTCCTCCGTGCGGGCTACTCCTATCAGCACCCCTCGAAAGGCAACCTCCAGTATTTCGGTGTCGGTGCCGGATTCGCGCTCAATGTGGTGCGCCTCGATGCCTCCTACATGCTTTCCACCGCACAGACTTCGCCCCTCGACCAGACTCTCCGATTCTCGCTCACATTCGACATGGACGGTCTGAAAGATATCTTCGGCAAGCGATGATCTCGGCTGCCGACACCAATATACCATCATTTAATCAACCTTGATATATGGGAATCGTCAGGACAGGTACGGGCTATGACGTGCACAGGCTCGTGGAGGGCAGGGATTTGATAATCTGCGGCGAAAAGCTGGATTATGAGCTGGGGCTCCTCGGTCACAGTGATGCCGACGTGGCTCTGCATGCCCTCTCGGACGCCCTGCTCGGGGCTGTGGCCCGCCGAGACATAGGCTTCCACTTTCCCGACACCGATCCCCGCTACAAGGGAGCCGACTCGAGGATGCTTCTGCGCGAGGTGGCACGTATAGTCAGGGAAACAGCTGAGATAAACAATGTCGACGTCACCATCATAGCCCAGAGGCCAAAGATGGCGGCACGCATCCCGGCGATGATAACCAACATCGCCCAAGACCTCGGCATCGACGAACGATATGTCTCGGTAAAGGCAACGACCACCGAACATCTCGGCTTCGAGGGTCGTGGCGAGGGGATCTCAGCAATGGCAGTGGCGACCGTCACAGAAAGGTAAAAGTCATGGATTCGAAGTCGCAGGGAATGTTCCGATGGTTGCGTATAGCTGTCTCCGTGACGGCTCTATCGCTGCTCACATGGGTGCTTGTGAGCAACGGCATGGAGTCCGTACGCATGGCAGGATTCCTCGCCCGCATACAGTTCTTTCCCGCGGCAGCTGCCTTCAGCATATCCACCATTGTGGTGTGGCTGATCATAACCCTGATATTCGGACGTGTCTACTGCTCCACGGTCTGTCCGCTTGGCACCGTGCAGGATGCCGCCGCCCGACTCCCGAGGATGGGACGCAATGCCCGTCGACGTGTCTATTCCTACAAGCCGGCCAACAGCTCGCTGCGCAACATCTCCCTGTTTGTCATCGTGCTGTCACTGCTGCTTGGCGTCACTCTGCTCACCTCGCTCCTTGATCCGTTCTCCATCTACTCGCGCTTCTGCGTCTACACCGTCAAGCCTCTTTGGATCCGGTTCACTGACTTCTTCACCACGGTCCCCGGGCGGTTGGCCGCTGCCTCGGCTACTGGCATAACGGTCGGCACGCTGACCATAGCCATCATCTCTTGGCTCGCGGCCCGGAGCGGCAGGGTGTTCTGCAACACGGTCTGCCCCGTAGGCACCACACTCGGATTCGTGTCACGGCATGCCATCTTCCACATCGACATCAATACGGACAAGTGCATCCAGTGTCGCAAGTGCGAGCATGTGTGCAAGGCTCACTGCATCGACATGGAGTCGCATGTTGTGGACACGTCGCGCTGCGTGGTCTGCTTCGACTGCGTGCCGGTCTGCCCCAACGACGCCATCCACTACACCTCGGACCGCCACCGCCTGTCAATGCCTCTGATGCAAAAGACGTGTGGCCCGCTTGCCGGCGACGCCACGGGATTCAGCGACAACCGTGTCAATTCATCCACCGCCCCTCACCCATCAGAGGGCCCGGCGCTGCTCGACCGCAGGGCGTTTCTCGCCACCGGAGCGATCATCGCTCTCTCTCCAGCCCTTTCGGCGGCAAAGAAAAAGCGTGCCGCGCTCGAGGGGGGTCTTTTCGCTGGACAGACCCCGGTCAGCCCATCGGTGGCCGTCACTCCTCCGGGGGTCTATATACGCAAGGAGTTCATGGATAGCTGCACGGGGTGTGGGCTATGTGTCTCTCACTGCATGACAAAGGTGCTCAAGGCATCGGTCGACGAGTATGGGCTGCTGCGCATGTTCCATCCTGTGAAAGACTATGACAGAGCCTATTGTGCCTACGGATGCACACGCTGCACTCATGTCTGCCCCACGGGAGCGCTCAAACCGCTCACCAAGGAGGAGAAGTATCATCTCTCTGTCGGGCTTGCCAAGGTGGATTATGAACAGTGTGTCGGATGCGGCAGGTGTGCCGGAGCGTGTCCCGCTGAGGCGTTGACCATGGAGGCATTCCCCAGCCGCGGCTACCGCAAATTTCCGACAGTGGACCCGTCGAAATGTATCGGATGCGGTGCATGCCAGTATGTCTGTCCCGCCAAGCCGATAAAAGCCATCATCGTAAACGGATTAACATGAAACAATATCTCGATCTGCTCTCCCGCATCAAGAACGAGGGGATCGACAGAGGCGACCGCACCGGCACCGGCACACGCAGTGTGTTTGGCCACCAGATGCGGTTTGACCTTTCGGAGGGTTTTCCTCTCGTCACCACCAAAAAACTTCATCTCAAGTCCATCATCCACGAACTCCTGTGGTTTCTCAAGGGTGACACCAATGTGAAGTATCTTCAGGACAACGGCGTGAGGATATGGAACGAATGGGCCGCTCCTGATGGCGAACTGGGCCACATCTATGGCTATCAGTGGCGGTCATGGCCCGACTATGACGGCGGCCATATCGACCAGATAAAGGAGGTGATAGAGCAGATCAGGACAAATCCTGAGTCACGGCGCCTCATTGTCAGTGCATGGAACGTAGCCGATCTCCCCGGCATGGCCCTCCCGCCGTGTCATGTGTTGTTTCAGTTCTATGTGGCCGACGGGCGTCTCTCGCTCCAGCTCTATCAGCGCAGCGGCGACTGTTTTCTCGGCGTACCGTTCAACATCGCATCCTATGCCCTGCTGCTCATGATGGTAGCACAGGTGACCGGTCTGCGTCCCGGCGAGTTTATCCACACGCTGGGCGACGCTCATATCTACCGCAACCATTTCGAGCAGGTAGACACGCAACTCGCCCGCGAGCCACGCAAACTGCCGGTGATGAAACTGAATCCTGACGTCAAGGATATCTTCGACTTCACATACGAAGATTTCACACTCGAGGGTTATGACCCGCATCCTCACATCAAGGGGGAGGTGGCCGTATGAAGCCCGAGATCGTGGTGATAGCATCGCTGACCGAGAACAACGCCATCGGCAAAAACGGCGATCTGCTCTATCACATCAGTCAGGATCTGCGCCGCTTCAAAGCCCTGACCATGGGCTACCCTGTCATTATGGGGCGCAAGACGTTCGAGTCGCTTCCATCAGGAGCACTTCCGGGCAGACGCAACATCGTCGTGACACACAATCCTGATTATTGTGCCAAGGACACAGAAACAGCCCCGTCTGTCGACGAGGCTGTGATGCTATGTGAAGGCGCGGAGAAGTGCTTCATAATCGGTGGCGAGAGTCTCTACCGCGAGGCGATCGGTATGGCCGATACCCTCGAGCTGACCCGCATAGATGCCAGTCGCGCGGATGCCGATACCTTCTTTCCGGTCATCGGCCCGGAGTGGAGAACGGTGGAGGTGAGCGATGCCGCCACCGACCCGCGCAGCGGAGCTGTGTATAGATTCGTCACCCTGACCCGCTGACTCACTTCTGATTCCTGTACTGAGGCAGCAGAGGTACGGGGAACTTGCTGAAAAGCACGTCAACAGCCTGAGCTATACCCTGCAGATTGCGGAACTGCGAGTCGCCATTCTCGAGAATCGTCCCTACCGACGACGAGAAGAGAGGGAGTTTGTCGGTGATATTGACCATATCCATCGTCAGCACGCCTTCGCGGTAGATCCCGGTAATGACCTGCGCATTGGAATAGTAATTATTGAGATAGTTGGCATACGAGTAGTTAGGCCAGTAGTAACCGCGCGGATACATGAACCACGGGCCTACGCCGTTGTAATAAGGACCGCCATATGGGAAACCGCCCGGTGGCAGTGCCGGCTCGGTGGCTATCTCCCGACGCACTGTCAGACCGATGTTGATGAGCAGAGGCGACGTGGGATCCTCCTTGAAACCTCGTTCGGTCATCTGCTCACGGATAGCGGCAGCGATGTTATAATAAGTCACCATCTCCATGCCGGGGGGCAGCTTGCCCTCCTCGGGGGTGACGATACGGAATGTCGAGTAGCTCGACAGATCGGCGCCATTGTAGGTGGTAGAGTTAATGAGATTGAACGGACTGCATCCGGTCATCACCGCAAGCACCAGCAGCGAGAGTAGTCCATACAGCTTTTTCATAGGGTCGTGTTGTTGAAATTTGTAAATATTTATACTAAAACACTCCGAAATGTGAAAATGTTGAAATTTCAGAGTTATTTGAAAGAGATATTCTTGGCAGTCTCGGCCTTAATTCATAAATTTGGACCATTATCTTATCTCCCACTAATTCAGATTAACACAGAGAGATGGACGACATTACCGAATATTTCAACACCATGATAGAACAGTACGGCAGTATTGACATTGCCGAGGCTGAGTTCAAGAAACAGATACACGAGGACCCGGAGCTCCGTGCCCGCTACCGCGAATGGTGCCACGAAGTGGGTAGTTCCGAGAAAAGAGGATTCCTCGACTATTGCGAGGAGTATCTTGAGTCGCAGGACAATATCTGGGACAATCTGAAAGATGAATATGAAGATGACTGATCGCCGGCTGCCCGCTGAATGGGAGCCTCAGTGCGGTGTGCTCATGGCATGGCCACATGCCGGCACCGACTGGGAGCCCATACTCGACGAGGCTGTAGCATGCTATCGCGACATCATCGGCAACCTGTCGCACTATGTCCCCGTCACCATCGTAGGGCCGTGGCGCGCATGCCGCGAGAGTTTCGAAGCGTCGGGATTTGACACGTCGAGAGTAGAGTTTGTAGACATTGAGACCAACGACACTTGGGCACGCGACTTCGGTCCTGTCACGGTGGAGACCTCCGGGGGCTTGAAATGCCTTGACTTCAAGTTTAACGCGTGGGGTCTCAAATTCGCCGCCGACAGGGACAATCTCATAAACATGGCATTGGAACGCAGCGGCCATCTGCCGGCAGAGAGGGAAAACCGTCTTGGCTTCGTGCTCGAAGGCGGCTCTATCGAGAGCGATGGCAAGGGGACCATCCTCACCACCTGTGAGTGTCTGCTGTCGCCCAACCGCAACGGCGACATGACCCGCAGCGACATAGAGGACTATCTCCGATCGGCGCTCGGAGCCGAGAGAGTGCTGTGGCTGAGCCACGGAGCCTTGGCCGGCGATGACACCGACAGCCACATAGACACGCTGGCGCGGTTTGCTCCCCACGACACCATCATCTATTGCGGCACAGGCGCGGAGCATGATCCTGACAATGCTGAACTCGAGGCAATGCGTGCCGAACTCACGACGCTGCGGACGGCCGAAGGACTCCCCTATCACCTTGTGGAGCTGCCCCTCCCCGACCCCATATATGATGAGAACGGTATGCAACTCCCGGCCACCTATGCCAATTTCCTCATAACTGACGGCGCCGTGCTCCTCCCCGTCTACGGACAGGCCCGTAAGGATACCCTCGCCGCCATGACGCTCAAAAGCGTATTCCCCGACCGCGAGATCGTCACCGTAGACTGCCGCACCCTCATCCGGCAGCACGGATCACTCCATTGTGTCACCATGCAGATGCCTCAACCCAAATGAAAATAGGAATAATACAGCAGCGCAACACTGGCAATATCGATGACAACCGCGCCCGTCTTGCCGACAAGATATTGGCTCTCGCTTCGGACGGAGCGGAGCTTGTGGTGCTTCAGGAGCTCCATGATTCGCTCTATTTTTGCCAGACAGAGGATGTCAGCCTCTTTGATCTCGCCGTAGGTATCCCCTCGGAGCGCACCGATTTCTATGCTGATGTGGCGCGTCGGGCCGGCGTGGTCCTCGTTACGTCGCTGTTCGAACGGAGAGCCGCGGGGCTCTACCACAACACAGCGGTGGTGTTTGAGAAGGATGGCTCGATAGCCGGCAAATATCGCAAGATGCACATACCCGACGACCCGGCATATTATGAGAAATTCTACTTCACCCCCGGTGATCTCGGATTCGAGCCCATTGACACCTTCGTGGGGCGACTCGGTGTGCTGGTGTGCTGGGATCAGTGGTATCCCGAGGCAGCGCGTCTCATGGCCATGAAAGGGGCTGAGATGCTCATCTATCCCACTGCTATCGGCTGGGAGAGCAGCGACTCAGACGCCGAGAAGGCGCGCCAGCGCGAGGCGTGGATCACTGTGCAGAGGGGCCATGCTGTGGCCAACGGGCTCCCGGTGGTCACCGTCAACCGCGTAGGTCTCGAGCCTGACCCCTCGGGATCCACAGGGGGAATCACATTCTGGGGCAGTAGCTTCGTAGCAGGCCCTCAGGGAGAATTTCTCTTTCAGGCTCCCGACGACAAGGAGGCGACTGCCATAGTGGATATAGACATGAAACGCAGCGAGAACGTGCGCCGTTGGTGGCCATTCCTGCGAGACAGACGCATAGACAGCTACACGGAGATACTGCGCAGATATATCGACTGACAGATACATATGTCTACCGTCACCACCGCGGTGTTCAAGACCGCATCCGGCGAATACCTTGGCACCCTCATGGGTATGTGGTTGCGTCGCTACTGGTGGATACCCGTGCTACCGCCGGCCATCCTTGCGGGGCTGGGGGCAGCGCTCCACGACTGGCGATTCACCCTCATAGCCCTGATGTTCGTATTCATCATTATCCCGATGGGGATGTCGTGGCTCTACACCAACTATATGCTCACTCCCGACGCCCGGCAGGCCATCCTCCCCAAGCGTGTAGAGATCGACAAAGGCAAGGGCCTGCGTCTCATATATGAGCCGCAACCCCCGGTTGATGATGGTGATGAGCCGCGTCAGATCCCCGACGAATTTGTGAAAGCATCCGATGTGAGCCGGACAGATTTTGGCAAGACAGCCGTCATCTACCTGCTGCGCACACGCGGGATAAGGTTTATCCTCGTGCCCTACTCCTCACTCCCCGACGGCGTGACCCGCGACTCGCTCTGCGTGTAGGCTTTGCGACGACTGAGGTGCCATTTGATCAACTTGCCGCTGCGGTCGAGGAGGAATAGCACGGCAAGTGCGCCTCCGAAACAGATGCTCCACCAGCGCAAGATAACACTTGAATCAGGGTCGAGGACAGAGAGGAGACGGTCTGGCGGAGTCTCTCGCACCACGGTGCCTGTGACGGAACTGGCGGTGCGTTTCCACACCACCTTGCCGTGATCGAGATACACGATGGCAGCATTGCCGCGGGCCAGCTCCTTGAGCTGTTTGGGCTCGGCGTGCACCACGGGATAAGTGGCCATCGAGATGTCGCGCCACCAGTCTATCCCTTCGTCGCCGCTACCCACGAGGGCTATCATCCCACCTCCCTGCGACGTGATGAAATCGTTGAGTTCATTGAGCACATAAGTGACTGAGAGGTCGACCGTGCGCACGTCAGGGATGGTGACCACAAACATCCGCACGTCATTGTCAATCAGATCAGGGGCAATATCCTCGCCATCCTCAATGATGGGAAATCCATCCTCTGTGTCAGTCTCGCCACCCACAATGCGCCTGTCAACGAATGTCCATGTCGAGTCGGGCAGATTGTCCATGCCGAAGACTTCCCGTCGGCCATCCTTCTCATAGATAAACTCCATCTCCACTCCGCCGTCTTCATCTTCATCAGCATTATCATCATCCGAGGCCACGAGCATGGTGCCGGCGGGAAAACGCCTGTAATCCTGCATCGGCTGGATGTTATAGCCATACAGTTCCACCCCGAGGATATAGAAAGTGAGCATGCCGCCCACTATCCAATGGACATAGGTGATGAAAAGCCCTGAGATGCGGGTATTGTAAATGAGCAGGTAGACCAGCAGAAGTGTGATGATGATATTCTTGACAAAAGTCGCAGTGTTGGAAATGACAAAAGCGTCCCCGAAGCACCCGCAGTCGTCCACGGGATTGAATATCATGATATAGGCCGTGAGCGGGAGCATCACAGCCATCTGCAGCAGCAGGAAGATCACCGAAGCGCGCCTGTAGCAACCCAACAGCAACAGACCGCCCCACACGAACTCGTAGGCGCCGAGGAGAAAACCGGCACACACCATGAGCGTGTCGGGCATGGCGATACTCCATGCGTCGAAATACTCGCCGATCTTGATGATGCTACCCCACGGGTCAACGGCCTTGACAAATCCCGAGAATGCAAACAGGGCACCGGTGAGGATACGCACCGTCCATATCAACCACCCTGCGGACGGAATCTCAGACAGCCTCCCCTGCCTCCGTGAGCTTGACGATTGCGAAGATGGCATAGTTGATAATGTCCTGATAGTTTGAATCAATTCCCTCACTCACCGTGACGCGCCCGTTGTGGCTCTCTATCTCCTTGACACGCTGGAGCTTAGTAAGTATGAAATCCGTATATGAATTGACGCGCATGCCCCTCCAAGCATCGCCGTAGTCGTGCGTCTTGGCAGCCATAAGATCGCGGGCCGCGCGGGCCTCAGCGTCATAGAGCCGCAGAGCCTCCTCTGCAGTCATGTCCACCTCGTCGGCATAGCCATGTTTGAGCTGAATGAGCCCTACCAGACCATAGTTAACGATCGCCATAAATTCGCCAGTCACACCCTCGGCCACCATGGCGGGACCCTCCTCGAGAGTACGGATGCGTTTAGCCTTGATATAGAGCTGATCAGTGACGGAGCGGGGTCGCAATATGCGCCATGACGCACCGTAATCCTGAAGTTTACGCGAGAATATGTCGCGACACATGGCCAATGCCGTGTCAAACTGATCGAGAGTGTTCATATATGGGATGGGCTGTGTGATGAAGTCGGTGATGGTAAATAAATCCGGGACTGACAGGGCGCGTGGAGCGACCGGTCAGCCCCGGTGTGATGGAAGGGTTTATCCGAAGCAGGGTCTCGGCATCAGAGGAGCAGAGTCTCGATGCGCTTCAGATTCTCGCCGTCGTTGAGATTGTAGTAGATGAGCTTGAGGTTGTTGAGCGCGTTGCGCATGTTATCCTCATCGAGCTTGTAGGCCTTCTCGAGATAGCCGGCAGCCTCCTTGAGCATGGGGTTGCGGGTCTCTGCGGCAAACTTGTTATACTCGGCCTGAGTCATATCCTTGGTGCCCTCGTCGAGACGCTCGGCCTCCTGAAGGATAGCGGTGCCATAGCTGAAGTTGTAGAGCGCGCCCTCGGGATCGAGGTCAAGAGCCTTCTTGAAGAGCTCCTTCGACTTGGCCTTGTCGTTCTGATCGTCGTAGAGCACACCGAGCAGATAGTAGTAGTTGGCATTGTTGGGCTCGGCGTTGATGGCGTTCTGAAGGGTATTCATAGCCTTGTCATAATCCTTGGTGGCGATGTATGACTGGATGATGCGCTGCAGGAAGTCGGGCTTGGCAGAGCCAAACTTGTCAAACGCGATCTGGGAATACTTGAGCTTCTTGGCCTCGTCGCCCATCTGATAAGCTACGGAATAGGCATAGTCGTATGCAGCCATGTCGTTGTATCCGAGATTCATCATGGTCTCAAATGCCTCGGCGGCCTGAGGCAGCATCTCGGCCTGCCATGCGGCGAGACCGCGATAGTACTGGATCTGGGCAGCTGTCGAGTCGGCCAGCGCCTTGGGAGCGAGAGCGCCGAGGCGGGGATTCTCGGGGATGAGGAGATAGGCCGAGAAAGCCTCATAGGCCTTGGGGTAAGCCTGAGCATCCCAGAATGCCGAGCCGGCATTGACAAAGTCGTTCATGTGTCCGGCGATGGCACCGGCCACCTCCTTGGAGTATTTGGTCTTCACCTTGCCCTTGGCGTCGGTCACGGTGTCGACATCGAGGGCCTTCAGGCCATATTTGTAGCCATCGAGGAGCAGGTCGCCCATCTCGGTCATGTTAACCGGCTTGCCGAGCTGTTGCTGCAGGGAGATATCGTCGGCAAGTTTGAAAGCCTGCTTGCCGGCGATCCAGTAAGTCTGGGAGTTGTCCTTGGTCTCGGGGTCTGAAAACGCAGGAGTAAGAGTCTCCACAGCCTTCACGTAGGTAGCGTAGGAGTTTGCGCCCTTGACGGCTTTTTCGGCCTCCTTGACCACGGTGACCTGAGCCGAGAGTGACATACCGGCGAGAAGTCCGAGAGTCACGACACAGATTTTTTTCATAAGTAATAGTGTATTAGGTATGACGATTTTTTGAAATATCTTCTATTCTTTCGGGGTGGTTCATCATTCGTCGGTCTCCTCATCGGCGGGAGTATCCTCGTCGTCGACAATCTCCTCGTCGAGTTCGAGCTCCTCCTCCACATCTGCCTGATCGGTTATATCCGGTTGTTCCTCCACGGATTCAACCTCCTCCTCGGGGTCGGTGTCCACACAGCAGACAGAGGCTATGGTGTCCTGACGCTTGTCAAGATTGATGATGCGGACGCCCTGAGTGTTGCGTCCCTGCAGCTTGATGTCAGCCACGTGGATGCGGATGGTGATTCCGCTCTTGTTGATGATCACAAGGTCATTGCCGTCGTTGACGCTCACCACGGCCACGAGCGAGCCGGTCTTTTCGGTGATATTCATCGTGCGCACGCCCTTGCCACCGCGGCGGGTGATGCGGTAGACGGGGACCTTCTCGCCGTTCACCTCGGTGTCGAGCTTCGTGCGCTTGCCATAGCCGCGCTCGCTGAGCACCATGACGTCGTTGGCTGTGCCCTGCGGCATGCAGATCAGACCGATCACCTCATCGTCCGGACCGTCGAGGGCCATGCCTCTCACGCCGGCAGCTCCGCGACCCATCTCGCGCACCTGCGACTCGTGGAATCGGATGGCTCTGCCGTTGCGGTTGGCCATGAGGATCTCCGAGTTGCCGTCGGTCATCTCCACGCCGAGCAGTTCGTCACCCTCGCGGATGATGATGGCGTTGACGCCGCGCGAGCGCGGACGGGAATAGGCTTTGAGCGATGTCTTCTTGATCTGACCGCGCTTGGTGGCAAACACGAGGTTGTGAGTCGAGACAAACTCTTCATCGCCGAGAGACTTGGTGCAGATAAATGCCTTGATGGAGTCGCCCGGCTCGAGGTTGAGCATATTCTGTATGGCGCGTCCCTTAGCGTTGCGTGCACCCTCGGGGAGCTCATAGACCTTGAGCCAGTAGCAGCGTCCGCTTGCCGTGAAGAACAGCATATAATTGTGCATCGAGGCAGTGTAGATGTGCTCGATGAAGTCCTCGTCGCGTGTGTCCGAGCCCTTGAAGCCAACACCGCCGCGGTTCTGTGCGCGGAACTCGCTGAGCTGCGTACGCTTGATGTAGCCGCGGTGCGAGATGGTGATGATCATGTCGTCGTCGGCATAGAAGTCCTCGGCGTCAAAGTCGCCGCCTGCGGTATAGTCGATGGCCGTGCGGCGGGGGTCGGAATACTTGTCGCGCACCTCGGCGAGCTCTGTCTTGATGAGTTCGCGGCAGACGGAGTCGTCCGTCAGGATCAGTTCGAGGCGTGAGATCTCCTTCTCAAGCTCCTCATACTCGGCACGCAGCTTGTCCTGCTCCAGCCCTGTGAGCTGACGCAGGCGCATCTCCACAATGGCAGCGGTCTGAGGATCGGTGAGGCCGAAACGCTCCTTGAGACCTTCGCGAGCCTCCATAGTGTCGGCGGCGGCACGGATTATCTTGATCACCTCGTCGATGTTCTGTGAGGCGATGATGAGGCCTTCGAGCACATGGGCACGCTCGCGGGCCTTGCGCAGCTCGAAGCGTGTGCGACGCACCACCACCTCGTGTCTGTGCTCCACAAACTCCTTGATGAGGTCGCGCAGATTGAGGGTACGGGGACGGCCGTTGACGAGGGCCACATTGTTGACGCTGAACGATGCCTGAAGCTGAGTCAGCTTGTAGAGCTTGTTGAGCACCACATTGGCATTGGCATCAGACTTGAGCTTGATGACGATACGCATGCCCTTGTAGTTACTCAGGTCTGCTATGTCGGCAATGCCGTCGATCTTCTTGTCGTTGACAAGGTCGGCGATATACTCGATCAGTTCGGCCTTGTTGACATTGTAAGGTATCTCGGTGATGATGATGTTCTCATGGTTGCCCTCAGACTCGATCTCGGCCTTTGCACGGATTATCACACGTCCGCGGCCTGTCTCATAGGCCTCCTTGACGCCCGAGTATCCATAGATGGTACCGCCTGTGGGGAAGTCGGGGGCCGGAATATACTTCATGAGCCCGGCCACATCTATATCCGGATCGTCGAGATAGGCTATACAGCCGTTGATAGCCTCGCCGAGATTGTGGGTGGGCATATTGGTGGCCATACCCACGGCGATGCCCGATGCACCGTTTACCAACAGGTTGGGGAAACGTGTGGGGAGCACCACAGGCTCGGTGCGCGAGTTGTCGTAGTTTGGCTGGAAGTCAACCGTATCCTTTTCGATATCCGAGAGCATATCCTCGCCGAGGCGCGCCAGACGCACCTCTGTGTAACGCATGGCGGCTGCACCGTCGCCGTCGACCGAACCAAAGTTGCCGTGACCGTCAACGAGGCAATAGCGCATGGCCCAGTCCTGTGCGAGGCGTACCACCGTGCCATAGATCGACGAGTCGCCGTGGGGGTGATATTTACCCATCACCTCGCCGACACAGTTGGCCGACTTCTTGTGGGGTTTGTCCGAGGTATTGCCCATCTCGTTCATCCCGAACAGCACACGGCGATGGACAGGCTTGAGGCCGTCGCGCACATCGGGGAGCGCACGAGAGACGATGACCGACATCGAATAGTCGATGTAGGCGCTCTTCATCTCGTTTTCTATATCAATCTTTATTATCCGGTCGTCTTGAACCATACAAATTATAAAAAGTGAATATATTGTGCGGCACACTCGGAGGAGAAGCGGGCCCACCGCGGTGGAAAATTCCCACAAAGATAATAATTTTTTCCCGTTTACGGCCCAACCGTGAGCCGTTTTTTTTGTTATCTATAAATAAAGGTGGCAAACACTTGATAATTACGAGCAGGATGCTTATCTTTGTACACCTTTAGCCGCTCCGCCGAGCCGGTTAAACTTTACATCAAATTGTCCGTCTAACTAAGCAAAACAGACATTTAACCCGACATTACGTTATGACAACAAGATTCCGCCTTCCAATACTGACGGCTATAGCCGCGTTGCCGCTGATAGCCGGAGCACAGTCATATTACGACGACGATATATATTATGACGCCTCCAAGGCTCCCAAGCAGGCAGCCCCCTCGACAGTGCAGACCACGCGGCAGACCTATGTCACACCCGGGGCAACCGTAGTGGCCGAATTTCCATCGTCTGACACTTATACAGTGTCGGGCACCCGCACCATCAGCGTCGACGACTACAACCGCCGTGGCATCTTTGCCACCGACTCCCTGTCAACAGACTCCACAACCACCGACTTCACATACACGCGCCGCATCGAGCAGTTCTACAACCCCGACATCGTGAGCGGCAGCGGCGACGCCGAGCTGGCAAACATATATTATATGGAGCCGGAGCGTGTCAATATCTACATCAATACCCCCTCGGCCTACTGGGGATATGACTATTTCTACCCCAACTACTATTGGTATTCGTCACCCTACTGGCGCCCGGCATCGTGGGGATGGGCATCGAGCTGGTACTGGAACTCATGGTATGATCCCTACTGGGGATGGGACTGGGGCTTTGGTCCGGCTTGGGGCTGGGGACCCGGATGGGGCTGCGGCCCGTCGTGGGGATGGGGATGGACCTCACCCTCATGGGGCTGGGCGCGGCCCTACCCCAACTATCGCCATCCCGGCGCACGCCCCGGATATGGCGGAGGTGTGCGTCCCGGATATGGCAACGCTACAGCCGGACGCCCCACCGGCACTTCGGGCCGTCCCGGACTGTCGGGCAACACCTCGGCAGGACGCCATCAGGGGGCTCAGGGCTATTACCGTCCCGGCAATACTGGCGGCACATATCGCCCCGGCACCACCGGCACCGCGACAGGACGTCCGGGCATAGGAACAACGACCAACCGCAATCCCGGGTCAGGAACATCGACCCGTCCCTCTACCGGCAACAGCAATAACAACAACTATTCGCGCCCCTCGGTGAGCAACGGCGGTCGCACGGGCGGGTACAACAACTCGGGCTCGTCATACGGCGGCAGCCGGTCGAGCGGTTCATCGTTCGGCGGAGGTCGCTCGAGCGGCGGCGGACGGTCGAGCGGCGGTGGTCGCGGTCGCCACTGATACCTCCGGGCCTCCCACCATCCTCTCGCCTCACACATCACTCATCGTAACACAATCACACCCGACTCATATTTATGAAAAAGACTCTCATGGCGGCACTTGTGGCCACTTTCCCGGCGTGGCTGTCGGCACAGACGGCTGTGGATGCCCTCTCCATCACGCAGAGCGACCTGCGCGGCACAGCCCGATTCATGTCGATGGGCGGAGCCTTCACCGCTCTCGGCGGCGATATATCGACACTCACGCAGAATCCCGCAGGTATAGGCATCTACCGCAGCAGCGAGGTGAGTCTCACGGCCGACCTGCAGTTTAACTCGTCTAAGTCCGAGGCCGATGGATTCAGCAACACGGTCAACAAGACCAAATTCTCGTTCAATGACATCGGTTATATCGGCTCCACCCGTCTGGGCAATGACATACTGCCGTTTCTCAACTGGGGATTCAGCTACTCGCGTGTGGCCAGCCTCAACCGCAACTACCGTGGACCGCTGACCAACAATCTCCAGACCTCCTACACCAATCTCGTGGCAGACTATACCACTGCCGACAAGATTCCGGGTAAGGATATGGCCGAGAGCAATTCGTTCAATCCTTTCCAGCAGACCTACGCCCCGTGGTCGAGCATCCTGTTCTACAACGCCTATGGCATCAACCCCGTGTCGCCCGGCGCAGACAGCTACACAGGCCTCTACAACTACGATGCCACGACCCCCGGCACGGCTTACTATCAGATCGACGAGAAAGGATATATCGACGAGTACAGCATCAACATCGGAGGCAACTTCGTGAATATGGTCTACTGGGGACTCGGGCTCGGAATCACCGACCTTGACTTCCGACAGACGGCTTATTACGAGGAGACAGGGTTTGAGAACGCCAATGTGCCTGACACGTCGGCCGACTCCTACACATCAGGCTCGGCCTCGTGGGGCCTCACCAACTGGAAACATATCTGGGGCAGCGGCGTCAACTTCAAGATAGGCGTCATATTCAAGCCCATCAACGAATTCCGCATCGGTCTGGCTGTCCACACCCCCACCAAATACTATCTAAACACAGAGAGTCAGGCCACAGTGGGCTATGACTATGATTCTCCGTCATATCCCGAGGGTGAGCGTTATTCCAACACCTATACCTCTGACTTCGATGGCTATAAGTGGAATCTCGTCTCGCCGTGGAGATTCATGGTGGGCGCTGCCGGTGTGATAGGTGGCAGGGCTATCATCTCGGCCGACTATGAGTATCGCGCGTATGGCGACATGAAGGTGCAGGACTCTGACAGCTATGAGTATAACGACATCACCGGCGACGTCAAGACCTACTATCAAGGCGCGAGCACCGTGCGCGTCGGAGCTGAGTACAGGATCACCCCTTCGTTCAGCGTCCGCGCAGGATACAGCTATGAGAACTCGCCCGTAAAGAAGGAGATCCTCGACCCCACGGGGAGTCAGGCCAACTATATCTACACTTCAGGACCTGATGACACGGAGACTCAGCCGGCATACACGTTCAACCGCTCCAACCAGTACATCACTCTCGGTCTGGGCTACCGCTACAAGGCCTTTGCAGCCGACCTTGCATACGTGAACCACGCCCGCAAGAGCGACTATCACGCTTTCACAGACTATAATGAGAACTCCACGGGCATTCTCGTGCAGGCTCCGATGGCAAAGATCACCGACAATAACAATTCGGTGGTGCTCACACTCTCATACAAATTCTGATCCCGCTACACCCCTCCCCGCGTGGAGGGGTGAGCGTTCAGGGGTTGTAGAGATCGGGGTTGAAGAAGTCGGCCACGTCGCGTGCCTGTTCGAGCGCACGGGCGGCAGGCGAATCGGGGTTAGCCTCGACAGCCTTGGCAAAGTCTGACGTCGCCGCGCTCCTCATCCCCAGACGCCAATATAATTTCCCGCGCATGAACAGCAGTCGGTCATCGGCCGGCTGCTCGGCTATGGCAGCCGTCAGCATGTCGAGTGCCTCATCCGTGTGCCCACCGGCAGCGAGCTGCCCGATCTTTTCAAGGTCTATCATATCAGGTTTTATCGTTTAATCTGTTTGCGGGTGCAAATCTACAGATTCCATCCTAAATCTCCAACGATGAAGATACTATTTTCAGCTTTTCTCCTCCTCCTTGGTGTCACCGCCAGCGCCGCCGATCCCACTGCCACACACTACACGATGGCCGAGTGCCAAGGATCGGCGATGCCCTATCCGGTACCGGCCACCAACCTCAGGACATATCCCGACTCGCTCAAGCCGGTCTTCATATCACATATCGGGCGCCACGGTGCTCGATTTCTCTCGTCTTCCAAATACACCACCGCCCTCGCCCGCGAACTCGCCGATCACCCCTCACTCACCCCACGCGGCAAGGCGGCTGTCGAGCTGTGCAGGCGGGTGGAGGGCGTGACAGCCGGACGCTGGGGTGCGCTCGACTCGCTCGGGATGGCCGAGCAACGGGGCATCGCAGCCCGCACATGGCAGGCATTCCCCATGCTGTTCAGCTACCGCACGGTCGGCGCTATCGCCTCCTACGTGCCTCGTTGCATAGCCTCGATGGACGAATTTACCCACCAGTTGTCGAGGATGGACAACAAGATAGAGATCTACACTTCGTCCGGCAGACAGAATAACGATCTGCTCCGCCCATGGGCCAAAGATGCCGACTATAAGGAATATAAGGATGGTGAGGCATGGCGCAAGGTGTATGACGGATATGCCGACAGTCAGATACCCCTCTCCGTAGCAGACAGATATTTCACAGACGCGACCTCGATGGACGAGGGACGTCGCCGCGACTTTGCCCTCAACCTCTATAAGGTGGTGAGCAGCTGCGCGTCATTCGGCATTAGCATCAACGCTGGAGACTGGTTTACGCCCGAGGAGTATAACGCCCTGTGGTCGGTGGGCAATCTCGAACATTATCTCACCCACTCGGCTTCGACACTGTCATCCGCCCCGATGGATCTTGCCGCCGCTCTGCTCAACGACATGGTGGAAGACCTCGATAAGGCAGCCGAGGGGATGCAGACGTATGGTGCGCAGCTGCGTTTCGGGCACGCCGAGACCATGATGCCGCTGCTGGCTCTCATCCGTCTGGGAGGTTGCTATTATATCACCAATTATTTTGACACGGTGGGGCTACACTGGCGCGACTTCTATGTGGTGCCCATGGCCTCCAACCTTCAGTTGGTGCTGTTTCGCGCCGACTCCGGGCGCTACTACCTGCGTGCCGACTTCAACGAGACTCCCGTTCCTCTCATGCCGGGCAGTACGGACCTCTACCTGCCATGGTCACGTGCACGGGAATACCTGATCCGCTGTCTGCCTCTCTATCTCCAGCCCTGATTGTCGGGTGATGTTGACTGAAAATCCATCATGAACGCTCACCAACTGTAGTCGCCGTCGGTGAGCCACAGATTTTTTGCCGACAGGATCTGCTGTATAAGGTCGCGGGCCACACCATAGCCGCTGTGACAGGGTGAGATATACAGAGCCTCAGCCTTGGTCTCGTCAGATCCGTCACGGGGTGTCACGGACAGGCCCACCATGCGCATGGCGGGAAGGTCTGGAATATCGTCGCCCACAAACGCCACCTCCTCGCGATGGAGGTCACACTGCTTCATCCACGAAGCCAGCATAACCTCCTTATCGGACACACCAAAATACACATCCCTGATGCCCAGCGAATTGTAAGCCGGAAGCATTGACTCGTCACGTGCGCCGGAGATGACAGCGATGCGCAGCCCGCGACGCAAGGCATACTGGATGGCAAATCCGTCCTTGACATTGGAATGGCGCTGCAATGTGCCATCCTCGCGCACAGCCACTGTGGAGGGCGAGAGCACGCCATCCATGTCGAAGACAATACCTTTTATCAATCTAAGATCATAGTCAATCCTGCTCATTGTGACGGATGGATATGGAGTGAGATAGTAGACGGTAGATTTCAGCAAGATTTTCGGGGAGCATGGCGGCATGCGCCTCCATGACTTTACGGTCGCCGCGCACAGCGGGGCCGGTCTGACCCGAGGCCGGACCTCCGGCAGATGTCTCGGCCTTGCGCAGGGTCTCCTCGAGCAGGGGATAAAGCACACTGAGGTCGAGGCCATCGCGACGCAGCAGGTCATCGGCCACTGTCCACAGATAGTTGGTGAAATTGCATGCGAAGACCGCAGCCACGTGCATCTTGCGGCGCAAGTCGCTGTCGGCATGTAGCACACGGGTAGAGATGCCCTCTGCCATCTCACGGATGCGGGCCTCGACGCCGGGGGTCGACCCCTCGATAAAGACGGGCACTTTGGACATATCCACCACCGCATGGCGCGAGAATGTCTGCAGCGGATAGAAGACGCCACACTTCTTGCTGATGCCGGCGAGCGTCTCGATGGGGAGCGAGCCAGAAGTGTGGAGCCACAGGGCATTATTGGGCTTGATACCTGCGAGGATCTCAGGCACGGCATTGTCGGCAAGACTCACCATGTAGATGTCGGCATCATCTGTTATGGCCGCGGGATCGTTCACCGGGACAGCCCTCCACAGCCTCGACGCAAGGGCCGAAGCCGAGCGCATGGTGCGCGAATAGACCTGTATGACCTCACCTATCCCGGCACCCTCGAGGGCGGGGATGAGGTGGGTGGCGACATTGCCGGCCCCGATGGACACTATACGAGGCAGACGTGCCCGTGGAGTCCTCACCACTTGTCTATGTGGATGTTCTCCCATCTGAGCTTCTCGGTGTCCTGAGGTTTACGTTCCTCGGCGGGATGCCCGAACGTGATGACACACAGCACGGGGCACTCCTCGGGAATACCCAAGATATTTCGGACAAACTCCTCCGATGGGGTGCCGTCTGCAGCAAAACGCCCCCACACCTGCACCCAGCATGAGCCGAGTCCCAGAGCGGTAGCCTGAAGCTGCATGGCATAGGCCGCAATAGAGGCATCCTCAATCCACGCCTCAGACTTGGTGGAGTCGACGGTGACGGCGACGGCGAGAGGTGCACTCTTGAGCGAGACGGCCCCTGCGGGCTTGCAATCGGCCATCGCAGCCATGGTATCGGCATCCTCCACCACGACAAGTTGCCATGCACGCGCACACTTGGACGTGGGCGAGAGCAGCGCGGCTTCGAGAATGAGCTTCACGTCACCTGCATCAATTTTCTCAGGTGTATAGCGGCGGATGCTGCGACGCTCTATGAAAAGTTGATGGATATCCATTTATATTTTCAAAAGTATTACTTCTATTTAAGGTAGACGGACACTCTGTGCCCATGGTGTAAAGGCCGAAGAGTCAGCGGCGGCATATCCATACCGATGGATACTCGGGGGCGAGACTGTCGGCCTTGGCCCGCGCTTCGCTGATGGTGCGGGCCGAGGAGACATATACCCTGTAGTTGCCATCCATCTCAATGGTGCGCAGCCTGCGTTCAGCGCCGATAAATTGAGCGGCACCCGCGGCCGACGGGAACGAACCTACCACGAGGAGATAGCGGCCGGGGAGGGTCTCGGTGGGGAGCGGGAGCTCCTCAGGGGCGGGAGCGGCTATGTTCAGACAAATGTCACGCGACAAGGGTATGGTATCCTCAGTTTCCACCGGGGTCACCATACGGCCGACACTCTCACCAAGACCGTGATTCATGGATGCGAAATAATGGCTGTCGCATCCGGGTCCTGAGTCGCGTGTCAGCATGACACCGAGACAGAGGATGACGGCGACAACCGAGGCCACGGCTACAGCCGCACGGCGCAGCGGGGAGCGGCGGGGAGCAGTGACGGTGTCACGGGCTGCCAGATCATTCTCGGCTGCAATCGGTGTCATCCTCACCACGGGAAGCCCGAGGGTGGGGAGCGTCACAGGGAGAGACGCGGGCGAAGGGGTGAACAGCAGAGTGCCGCCATCAGGAGCTATGGAGAGCTCACCTATCTCACCCACGGGCAGACAACGGGCCTCGGCCAGCTGACGAAGGAACGAAGCCACCGCACGCTCCACCTCGGCAAGAGCGGCATCGATGGATATGCGCTCACGGCGCGCCACACTCCCGGCCAGCAGGCCGTCGTTGTGAGTGAGGTCTGCATTGAATCCGAGCGAACGCGAAGGGGGATAGATCACTCCTGTCTCACTATCGGCATGAGCACCTCCTGAGTGGGCAAGGAAAGCACCGAGCCCGGGGACGATGACACAATCGTGAGTCAGAAGCAGGTATTCTATATGTAGTGCGAGGTCGTTCACGGTGCAAAATTAATCAAAATCTTCATCACAGGCAAACCTCCTCATCCATTTTTTACACAAAAGTCTTACCTTTGCCGGCATGAAAAATATCCCCTATCATACCTATATATATGACTCACCGGCGGGCAGACTCGGAATAATCTTTGACAATGAGGTGATTATCCGCATTGATCTTAACCCATCCGAGGCCCGATCGGCAGGAGAGATCACAGTGGGAGTGGCCACACTGCTCGAGGAGCTCGATGACTACTTTGCAGGAGGGCGCCCCACGTTCACCATCCCTGACATCCGTGTCGGCACTCCATTCATGCGCTGTGTGTGGAAAGCGCTGACTCGGATCCCCTACGGAGATACCGTGACCTATGCCCGGCTGGCAGAAAGCATCGGCCATCCCGGCGCTTACAGAGCTGTAGCACAGGCCTGTAAACGCAACCCATATCCTATCATCATCCCTTGCCACAGAGTGGTGGCAAGCGGGGGTGGAATCGGGGGATATGCCGTAGGAATTGGGATGAAAACGGCCCTGCTTTCATTGGAGAATAATTTTAAATAATAAAATTTACTCAAAAAATCTCAATATATATTGATTTTTTATTTAACTTTGCCGAGTAAAACAAACAAAGTGCAATTTATCATTTAAACGTTTTTCAATGAAGAAAACTTTACTCCTATCGGCTCTGGGTCTGCTTGCCGCAGGCTCGATGTCGGCTTTCACTCCCGAGAAGCTCCCCGGGATGTCAATCTCCAAGATGTCGCCCGACGGCCGATATATGGTCTCGGAGATGAACGGCACCATGACCATCATCGACATCACGACCGGCGCCAAGATGAACTACGTGGGAGACTATGACCTCTATGAGTACACCTCGGGGCACGGCAACGCATTCTCGGACAACGGCATCTTCGTCGGCTCGACCCTGACCAACGGTGGTGGCAACTATTGGAAAGACGGTGAGTGGTATGCAGTGCAGGGCGTAGAGAAATTCTCGCGAGTCTACACCAACGGCATCTCGGCCAATGGTCGCATGATCGTCGGCGACGCCAATCCCCTCGACCACCCCGATGTCAGCATGGACGGCACGATGCTCTATCCCTACGCATGGGAGGATAAGGACGGCGACGGCACATATGAGACCGAGATCGCCCTCCCCTATCCCTCGCTCGACCTCTTCAACCGCGCACCTCAGTACATCACCGCACTCTGCGTCAATCCCGATGGCTCAAAGATCTTCGGTCAGGTGGTCGACTATTCCGGCCAGTTCAACTACCCTATCCAGTGGGCCAAGAACGAGAGTGGCGAATGGGCTTACTCCTACCCCGGTATAGAGCTTTTCAACACGGAGAAAATCGAGATACCCGAAGATCCCGGTGAAAGTCCCGAGATGCCTATGCCTGAGCAATTTATGACCGATGCAGAGGCTGCCGAATATCAGGCTGCCTTGGACGCGTGGGCTGCAGACGGCTATTCGGACGAACTCTATCCCAATCCCTCTTCCTATATGACCCCCGAGGAGATAGCTGCCTACAACGCAGCTGTCGATGCATACAATGCCGCGGCTGAGGAGTGGAACAACAAGTTCATGGCATTTTATGAGGCCTTCGAAAGGATCAGGTCCTGCTCGGTGCTCTACGTATTCAACGATTGCTACCTCTCGCCCGACGGCAACACGATGGTACAGAACGCCGAGTTACCCGGCGCAACATTCTTTGATCCCTCGATATATTATACAGTTGTGTTTGATCTGGTCAACGGCACCGTGAAGACCATGCCTGCCGATCAGAACGTGGCATGCTCGCAGCTGCTCAATGACGGCACAATGCTCGGTTCACCCTATCCCAGCTTCACCTCGCCCGATCCGGTGCAGGCCTACATCTACACACCCGGTGCTGAGAAGTACACACTCCTCTACGACTACTTCCAGACCACTCAGCCCGAGATCGCAGAGTGGATCAAGAATAACATGGCGTTTGACGTAGACTCCTACGACCCCGAGACCTACGATCCCATTGTCATCGAGAATATGATCGTCACCGGCCACCCTGTGTGCAACGCCAATATGTCGGTGCTCGCCACCACTGTTACTTCGCAGTGGGAAGACGAGTATAACTACAACGCCTATCTCTTCACCGGCATCAGCACCTCTGGCCTGAAGAATGTTGCCGCCGGAGTCTCGACTCTGGGCATCAAGGCTGCCAAGGGTGGTGTGTTCACCATAGCAGGTGATGCTGCTTCGATCATCGTCTATGATCTCAACGGTCGCGAGGTTTACTCGGCCGCCAATCCCGGTGCGGTAGTCAACACCGGCCTCGGCAACGGTGTGTATGTGGCCAAGGCTGTCGACGCCAACGGCAACGCCACCGTGGCAAAGGTAGTGTTCTGATGAGAGTCTGACCAGACACCCCGAAAGACAGTTACCGCCCCCGGCGAGCATCACGGCTCACCGGGGGCGGATTTTCATGTGCGGAAATATCTTGAGGTATTGAAAGATCTTCGTCACTTGGTGGTGTCGAGTGTCTCGGCAGCCTCGGCGCGGCGCTTACGCTCGGCGTGGCGCTCGTAGGAGCGACCGAGGAGCATCAGCAATGCACCCACGAGAATGGCGGCGCAGATGGTGAGCATCACCGATGTGGTGGCCACCGCTACGGCTCCGGCTATTATCATGATCAGATAGGCGAATACCACACCTATCAATACTATAAATCCGAGCCAAAAAAGTCCCTTTCCGAAAGTATCCATAATAATATAGTTTTAACGTTTGACCTTATAACAATCCGCCCGGCGATTTTGTTCAGCCGCGACGTGGTGTGCAAACATACGAATCGCTCTCCTCACCCTGCGGAGGATGAGGAGAGCGGTGACATGATGCCGATATGTACGGCGGATTATTTCGGGAGATTGAACGCTACGGTCATCTCGGCCATCTGCTCGTCAGACATACCCTCGGGGTCAAAGCCCATATTCTTGGCGGCAATGTAGATGAGGGCCGACTTGTTGAGCACGTCGACCTGATCGAACGCAGCCATGATGTCTGTGTCGATGGCAAATACGCCATGCTTCTCCCATAGAGTCACGTCATAGTCGCCAAGCTCATGGATGGTGGAGTCAGCGAGTTCGTTGGAGCCGGGGAGACGGTAAGGGATGATGCCCAGACCGCGGGGGCAGAACGCTTTGGTCTCGGGGATCATGCTCCAGAGCAGACGTGTGGCAACATCCTTCTCGAGGAATCGTTTGCAGTGGCTCATGGCCACCAGCTCGATGGGATGGGTGTGGAGCGAAGCCTTGTAGGGTGATCCCTTGCCTATGAGATAGTTGTGGACGGCGAGGTGCGAGGGGAGCTCGGACGTGGGCTTGACAGGCTCGTCGGCGATAATCACATAGCTGGCGCAGTCGTCGAGGATGCGGATGAACGAGCCGTTCTGCATGGGCCAGCGGGCCAGATCGCGCATGCGGCGGTTGGTGCCTTTGCAGAAGAAGTAGCAACCCTTGAGATTGGGGAGCGTGGCCCCTATCTGATAGACGGGGCTAATGGCAGGCATGTCGCGTATCTCGTCGTCGATGTATTCGGTGACATTGACGGTGATGTTGCCGCCATTGCGTTCAGCCCACCCTTTCTGCCAGAGGTATCCGGCCACTTCGGCCACCTGTTCCACCTCACGGGCGAGAGCGGGACGATTGTCTAAAATTGACATAGTTGTTTTTATCTGATTTGATTGGTTTTACAGTCTGTTGACGTGAATAAAGCTGACCTCAGAGCATCTGCGGCAGGAACGACGAGATGATGAGGACAATGATGCCGGTGACGAGCACGGCGATGGTCTGCTTGGAGCATCCCTTCCACTCCTTGAGGATGATGCCCCAGACATTGGAAAAGACCACATTGAGCGCCATGAGGATACACCACGAGAAGGTGAGGAGCACGGGATAGTCGGTGAGGAATCCCTTGCCGAGGGCGAGCCCGAAGAACTGGCTATACCACAGCAGACCCGCGAGGGCGCAGAAGAAGATGTTGTTGGCATAGAGCGACGTTTTGCCATAGTCGGCAAAAGTCTTGTTGACCGAGTTCTGATAGAGGCAGTAGACGGCGTTGGTCACGAATCCACCGAGCGTGACGAGGAATGTGGCGGGGAGAGTCTTGAATATCTCGGCCGAGCCCTCGAATGTGATGTCCGAGCCAAACTCGAGGCCGACGTTGAAGCATCCGCTCATCACGCCGGCAAGCAGAGCGATGACTATTCCTTTTGGGAAATTGAAGTCGGCCACAGCCTTCTTCTTCTCCTCCTCGCTGAGCGAGCGTGCCTTCATAGCACCGGCATAGCCGATGATGGCAATACCGATGAGGGTCACCACCACACCTATTATAACAGAGGCAGTGAGTTTGCTCAGATAGTCACCCTCAGGGAAGAAAATATTGAGCATCACCGGGCCGAGGATGGTGCCGAGTCCGGCGCAGGTGCCGAGCGCTATGCTCTGGCCAAGGGCCACGCCGAGATAACGCATGGACAGGCCGAAGGTGAGACCGCCTACACCCCACAGGGCTCCAAACAGGATGGTCATCCATATACGGAACGAGTTGTCGGCCGTGAAAAGTTCGCAGAGCGAATGGCCGGCGGGGACGGCGAGCAGCGCTCCGAGCAGAGGGAAGCAGAGCCATGCGAAGACACCCTGCACAAGCCAGTAGCTCTCCCAGCTCCACTGCTTGATCTTGTTGATGGGCACATAGCAACTGGCCTGACAGAAGGCTCCGACGGCTATGATAAGAAGTCCTAATAACAGCATAATCTGATAGGGGGTATCGAAACAGAGAGTGTGAGGACAGGGCGGTCCGTAGCCGGACCTTAGCCCTGTGCCTCACACTTCAAATGAGATTAGTTGCGCTTGGAAGTGACGTCGGTCTCGTACTTCTCGATGTCGGCGATGAAGTCAGCACCGGCGGGGACATTGTTGCGCAGGCAGAACATGTTCCATACGTCGCCGAAGGGCATTGCCTTTGCCTCCTCCATGAGCGCGAGCTTCTGGAAGTTGCGGTCAGTGGTCTCAAGCTCGCTGAGCTTGGCCACGGGCTCGAGCAGGCCGCGGAGCACGGACTTCTGAGTGGCGCGCGCACCGATGACATAGGCACCGATACGGTTGATGGAGCCGTCAAAGTAGTCAAGGCCGATGTGAACGCGGTCGAGGGCGTTGCAGCGGGTGATCTCCATGCAGAGTTCGAGTGTGCCCTCGTCCATGAGAGTCACGTGGTCGGAGTCCCAACGCATGGGGCGCGACACGTGGAGCATGATTTCGGGGCAGAAGAGGAGGATGGACGACACCTTGTCGCCTACGACCTCGGTGGGATGGAAGTGGCCGGTGTCGAGGGTGACCACCTTGTTGTTCTGAGCGCAATATGCGGTGTAGAAGTCGCTCGAGCCTACGGTCATGGCCTCGAGGCCGATGCCGAATACCTTTGACTCGAGACAGTCCTTCATGTGGTCGAACTTGGTCTTGAAGATGGTGTCAAGCGACTCCTTGAGATATGAGCGGTAGAGCATGCGGTTGACAGTCATCTCCTTCTGTCCGTCGTGCACCCAGATGTTCATCATACAGGTGTCGTCGAGCTGCTTGCCCATCTCGTCGGCGATGGCGCGGCAACGCTGAGTGTGCTCGATCCAGAAGTCGCGGATGGCCTTGTCGGGGTTGGAGAGGGAGAGAGAACCGCTCTTGGGGTGTGAGAAGGATGTGGAGTTGAAGTCGAGCTTCAGACCGTTGGCCTTGGCCCAGTCTATCCAGCCCTGAAAATGCTCTACGGTCACCTCGTTGCGGTCCACTTTCTTGCCGCCAAACTCGCCATAGATCTCATGGAGATTCACGCGATGCTGTCCGCCGATGAGCGAGAGGGCCTTGAGGAGGTCGGCGCGGAGCTCCTCGATATTGCGTGCTTTGCCGGGATAGTTGCCGTTGACCTGAATACCGCCGGTGAGGTCGCCGGCCGACTCAAAGCCGGCCACATCGTCGGCCTGCCAGCAGTGGAGCGAGATCTGAACTTTCTGAAGGGTGTCGAGTGCCTTGTCGGTGTCGATGCCGAGCTCGGCATAACGCTCGCGGGCTATTTCATAAGCCTGCTTGATGGTTGCTTCTTTCATGGAAATATTGAGATTTTTTGGGTTTTGAAATTGCTGTTTAATTATTTGGCCGGCATATATGTCTTGGTCTCGGTGGATGCGGCAGACACCCTGCGCATATCCTTGAGGTCGGTGAGCTCGCCGCAGGCACGCAGCTGGACGAGCACATTGCCCATGGCCGTACACTCGGCCGGTCCGGCCACGACGGGGATGCCGAGGGTGTCGGCGGTCATCTGCATGAGGTGGCCGTTGAGCGACCCGCCCCCTATCACATGGAGGCGCTTCACCTCGGGATAGGGACGGAGCTCCTTGAGCCAGCCCGTCACCTCCTTATATCGGTTGGCGAGGCTGCGGAAAATCACCCTCACATAGTCGGCCGGCGTCTCGGGCATGGGTTGGCCGCTATTGGCGCAATAGCTGCGGATGGCCACCGTCATCGAGACGGGATGATCGAACGTAGGATCGTCGGGGTTGATGATGGAGTCGCACTCCGACTCGTTGCAGAGAGCAGCCAGTGCGGCCACATCGTTGACGGGTGCGTCGGCCTCTGTCCACTCGGCGCGACAACGCTCGAACAGCCACATGCCGCAGATGTTCTTGAGGAATCGTGTGGTGCCGTCTATGCCACCCTCGTTGGTGAAGTTATAGCCGCGCGAGGCATCGTTGATGATGGGCGTGCCGCTCTCTATGCCGAGCAGCGACCATGTGCCGCAGCTCAGATAGGCATACTCCTCGTCAGGCGTGGGTACGCCGATCACAGCCGAGGCGGTGTCGTGTCCGGCTACGGCCACAACGGGGACGGCGCCAAGCCCCGTGAACTCCTGCACCTGTGGTGTGAGTGTGCCGATGACATGGCCGGGATTGACCAGAGGGCCAAACTTGTCGACACTCACCCCGGCCTCGTTGAGCAGAGTCTCGTCGAGCTTGCCGGTGGTGGGGTTGAGGAATTGTGATGTCGACGCCACGGTATACTCGGTGACGGCATTGCCGGTGAGCATATACGACAGAGCGTCGGGGATGAACAGGATCTTGTCTGCCTTCTTGAGGGTCTCCTCCTCATTGCGCGTCATGGTGTCGAGCTGGAAGAGCGTGTTGAAGTCCATGAACTGGATGCCTGTGAGGGCATAAGTCTGCTCACGGGTGAGATTGCGGTGGAATTTGTCAACCGCCCCCTCCGTATGGGGGTCGCGATAACAATGAGGCAGTCCAGCAAGCGATCCGTCGGCATTGAAGAAAGCCACGTCGCAGCCCCATGTGTCTATACCTATGGAGGAGAGCGTGGCTCCCCTGGCATCGAGGATGCCCTTGGCCTTCTTGAGGCCGAGGAGTATTTCGTGATAGAGGCCGGGGAGATTCCAATAGATGTGTCCGGCGAAGGGAAGCATCGGGTGCTTGAAACGTGACACCTCTTCCATCTCCACCTTTTCACCGTCGAAGGAGGCGAGGATGGTGCGACCGCTCGTCGCGCCGAGGTCTACGGCAAAATGATATGTCATTGTGTTGTGATTCTGTAATTGACAGTATAGTTTTTCGAGGGTATTGTCGTTTGCGGATGCGGATGTGGGTGTCAGTCCATGTGCCACATCTCGACCAGCGGCTCGGTGACGGGCGAATTGTCGGCGTTGACGGCCATCAGATCGGCCATATAGTCCCACCAGCGGCGTGTTATCTCGTCGGCAGCCTCGGCGTCCTGCGAGTTATTGTCGCCGGTCACCTCCTGATAGCCGAACAGGGTCAGCGTCTCGGGGTCGAGGAAAATCGTATAGTTTTTCACACCCGAGGCCTCGATCTGAGCCTTGAGCTCGGGCCATATCTCGGCATGGCGGCGCCTGTATTCATCCTCGCAGCCGGGATTGAGGTGCATCTTAAATGCAAATCGTTTCATGGTATAAGGTTTATTGATGATTCTGCAAAACGGAGGAGAAGCAATGGCAAAGGTACGAAAATTTTCCGTCGGCCACACCCCTTAAGGGTATTTTTTTGAAAAATTATTTGCTTTCCGCCATGCCGCTTTCGATGATGGCATGCACACCCTCGGCGGTTTTGCCGAGATCGCCGTCAAAATCGGCAAACTGGACAGGGGGATGAACGGTGAGTGTTATGCGGCCCGGATTGGGGAGATAGCGCCAGCGCGGGAGCACATCGAAAGCCCCTTGGATAGTGAGGGGAACAATGGGCAGGTCAAATTCGCGCGCCAGTTTGAAAGCCCCGCGCTTGAAGGGGCGCATCTTGCCGTCCCATGTGCGGGCCCCCTCGGGAAATATCACCAGCGACATCCCTGCGCCCAGCACAGCCTCGGCGTCGGTCATGGTGCGACGGGTGGCCGAGGGGGTTGAATTGTCGACGAATATCTGTTTGGACCATCCGCAAGCCCATCCGACGAAGGGAATGCGGCGCAGCCCCGCTTTCATCATCCATCTGAAATTGTGGCCCAGATAGCCATAGACGGTGAAGATGTCGTAGGCACTCTGATGGTTGGCCACGAAGACATAGCTCGTGTCGGTATCAACGACCCCTTCGCGCCTGACACTCACCTTCACGAAGTTGAGCACACAGAACAGGCGTGCCCACAGGATCTCGGGGTAATAGCCGGCCCACCGGCCGAGACCGACAGCCGAGCCTATGACCGTGACCACGGCTGTGATGATGGTGGCGACGATGATAAGCGGACACATCACGAGGATCTGATAGATTCTGAGGGCGACAGTGAGCATAGAGATAAGCTGTTTGAGGATTAAGACAGTACAAAATTACACATTTTTTGAAAATCATTAATGAAATTTTTCTTTAAATTTGCGTAGCCCGTGGATTTGCATTACCTTTGCATTGCTGAATCAGACGTCAGCCTCTCCCCGGCATAACATCGTTCACCGTAGGATACAATTTCACTAAATAAATCATTTAATCATTTTTCCATCAACTACTATGTGGTTAACATGTTCATCTATAGGACGCAAGCTCGTGATGGCAATCACAGGCATCTGTCTTGTCCTATTTGTCACGTTTCACTGTCTGATGAATGGCGTCGCGCTTTTCTGGCCCTCGGGCTACAACGCAATCTGTGAGTTCCTCGGAGCCAACTGGTATGCCCTCGTGGCCACCGTCGGCCTTGCAGCCCTGTTCATCCTTCACATCGTCTATGCCACCTGGCTCACCGTGCGCAACCGCCGTGCCCGCGGCAACGACCGATACGAGGTCACAGCGCATACACCCGGTGTTGAATGGTCGTCGAAAAACATGCTCGTCCTCGGCATCGTGGTGCTCGCCTTCCTCGTGGTCCACATGATCCAGTTCTGGGCCAAGATGCAGCTTGCCGAGATCCTCGACTACAAGCACATCCATCAGGGTGTGGAGGTTGACCCCACAGCCGGCACACTTTTCATCCAGATTGCCTTCTCTCAGGTCTGGACACCGATTGTATATATCATAGGTTTCGTAGCCCTGTGGTTCCACCTCAACCACGGTTTCTGGTCGATGATGCAGTCGTGCGGATGGAACAATGACACATGGATCAAGCGCTTCAAGTGCATCGGCACATGCTGGACCACCGTCGTAGTAGGTCTTTTCGTGGCTCAGGCCATCGTGTTCACCGTGCGTGCCCACAACAAGGACTTCGCCACCCAGCTCGAGGAATATCGGACATGGGAGGCATCGGAGTATGCTCTCGACACCGACTCCGAGTCGCTCGGCGAGCCTTTCAGCTGCCAGTCTGTCGAAGGATTATGCCCCCGTCAGAACTGCAACGGCACCGCCGACTGTCAGAAGTGCCCCGGCGAATAATCCTCAATCCCGAGAATATCACAAGAATCACCCACATCACACATATATAAGATATGGCAGATATTAAGAACCTCGAGGGAATGATCGACTCTACCCCTATCATGAAGGATTATGCCGACATCGAGTCGTCGAAGCTCCCCGAATTTCAGATAGATTCCAAAATCCCCGAGGGCCCTCTCGCCCAGAAGTGGACCAACTATAAAGCTCACCAGAAGCTCGTCAACCCCGCCAACAAACGCAACCTCGACATCATCGTGGTGGGCACAGGTCTGGCCGGCGCATCGGCAGCCTCGACGCTCGCCGAGCTGGGATTCAACGTGTGGAATTTCTGCATACAGGACTCTCCCCGTCGCGCCCACTCTATAGCCGCTCAGGGCGGTATCAACGCAGCCAAGGATTATCAGAACGACGGCGACTCGGTCTATCGCCTGTTCTATGACACCATCAAGGGCGGTGACTTCCGCTCACGCGAAGCCAACGTATATCGTCTGGCCGAGGTGTCCAACAACATCATCGACCAGTGCGTGGCACAGGGTGTGCCCTTCGCCCGCGAGTATGGCGGCCTGCTGGCCAACCGTTCGTTCGGCGGTGCTCAGGTGTCGCGTACATTCTACGCCAAGGGTCAGACCGGCCAGCAGCTCCTGCTGGGCGCCTACTCGTCGCTCAACCGTCAGATACAGAAAGGTCAGGTACGCTCGTTCAACCGTCGCGAGATGATGGACATCGTGCTCATCGACGGACGTGCCCGCGGCATCATCGTGCGCAATCTCATCACCGGCGAGATCGAGCGCTATGCCGCTCATGCCGTGGTGCTCGCCACCGGCGGCTATGGCCGTGCATTCTTCCTGTCGACCAACGCCATGGGCTGCAACGGCTCGGCCGCTGTTCAGGCGTTCAAGAAGGGTGCCTATCTCGCC
>CAZAWC010000003.1:0-550 GCA_964488595.1 uncultured Staphylococcus sp.
CACATGGATCGACGACAATTACTTCAACGCCCGATCCATGGACGTGTATATCACCAAGCTCCGCAAGCATCTCAAGGACGATCCCTCCATCGAGATCATCAATATCCACGGCAAGGGCTACAAGCTCATCGCCCCCGAGGTAGAGACAGCTCAGTGATCACCTCACCAACCCAACAACAGCAGCCGGGACCCAGCAGGGCCCCGGCTGTTGTCGTCCGGACCTATCGGGGCTATAAAAAGTTTATAAATATTGAGCGTGGGACTTTTATAGGGTTGAAATAGCCGATGTTTGGAAAAAATGTCGTAAATTTGCAACTTGAATATACCAACAACGAACAAACAACTAAACACAATACAGATAAACAGACAATGGCTACTCAAGAAGATGTTTTCAAGAAAATTGTGAGCCACGCCAAGGAGTATGGCTTCGTGTTCCAGTCAAGTGAAATATATGACGGCCTTTCGGCTGTCTATGACTACGGCCAGAACGGTGTAGAGCTCAAAAACAACATCAAGCGTTACTGGTGGGACGCCATGACCCTGCTCCACG
>CAZAWC010000003.1:560-7530 GCA_964488595.1 uncultured Staphylococcus sp.
TTACGGTTGCTGAACATGCGGTTGTAGCTCTCAATCCATGTTTCGAAAGTGTACCCGCCTTCAATGATCCTCTGATCGACAACAAGGACTCGAAGAAGCGCTATCGTGCCGATGTGCTCATAGAGGATGCCATCGCCAAGATTGACGAGAAGATAGAGAAGGAGGTGGCCAAGGCTGCCAAGCGATTTGGAGAGACGTTTGACGAGGCAATGTTTCGTCAGACCAATCCACGTGTGCTCGAGCATCAGGCCAAGCGCGACGCCCTCCACGAGCGTTTTGCAAAGGCAATGAATGACGGTGACCTCAACGAACTGCGTCAGATCATAGTGGACGAGGAGATAGTCTGCCCCATCTCGGGCACGAAAAACTGGACGGAGGTGCGTCAGTTTAACCTCATGTTCCGCACGGAGATGGGCTCTACCGCCGATGGCTCGATGACCGTCTATCTGCGTCCCGAGACAGCTCAGGGTATATTTGTCAACTATCTCAACGTGCAGAAGACCGGCCGTATGCGTATCCCCTTCGGTATCGCTCAGATAGGCAAGGCTTTCCGCAATGAGATCGTGGCCCGTCAGTTTATCTTCCGTATGCGCGAGTTCGAGCAGATGGAGATGCAGTTCTTCGTGCGCCCGGGCTCGGAGATGGAATGGTTCGGCCGTTGGAAGGAATTCCGTCTCCGCTGGCACAAGGCTCTCGGTCTGGGCGACGAGAAGTATCGCTATCACGATCATGAGAAGCTGGCCCATTATGCCAACGCGGCCACTGACATTGAGTTCCAGATGCCGTTCGGATTCAAGGAGGTGGAGGGTATCCACTCCAGAACTAATTTTGACCTGAGCCAGCACGAGAAGTTCTCGGGCAAGAAGATCCAGTATTTTGATCCCGAACTTGGCGAGAGCTACACTCCCTATGTGATCGAGACATCCATCGGTGTGGACCGCATGTTCCTCAGCGTGCTCTGCTCGAGCTATGAGGAGCAGGAACTCGAGGGCGGCGACAAGCGTGTGGTGCTCCATCTCCCGGCTCCTCTCGCACCTGTCAAGTGTGCTGTGCTCCCGCTGGTGCGCAAGGATGGCCTGCCCGAGAAGGCGCGCGAGATCGTCAACGACCTGAAGTTTGACTTCGCTACCCACTATGAGGAGAAGGATACCATCGGCAAGCGCTATCGCCGTCAGGATGCTATCGGCACTCCCTACTGTATAACGGTAGACCATCAGACTCTTGAGGATAACACCGTGACCCTCCGCGAGCGTGACTCGATGCAGCAGACCCGCGTGAGCGTCGACGATCTCCACAAGATAATCCACTCCAACGTCAGCCTCAACTCTCTCCTCCGCAAACTCGGCTGATCGGCGGAAACACCTATTTTATATATAGATGATGAAAATATTCCGTCTCATCCTCATTACGGCGGCATTGCTCCCCACCCTCAGCTCCTGCAACTACAACTCGCTTGTGGAGCAGAAGCAGGGGGTAGAGCAGCAGTGGGCCGAAGTGCAGAATCAGTATCAGCGTCGGGCTGATCTCATCCCCAATCTCGTGGCTACGGTCAAGGGATATGCGGCTCATGAGAGCGAGACTTTTGAGAAAGTGACCCAAGCACGTGCAGCGGCAACGTCTATCAACATCAATGCCGATGATCTCAACGAGGAGACGCTCGCACGTTTTCAGTCGGCTCAGAACGAGCTGACCGGAGCGCTCAAGTCGCTCCTCGCTGTCTCAGAGGCTTATCCCGACCTTAAGGCCAATGAGAATTTCAAGGACCTTCAGGTGCAGCTCGAGGGGACCGAAAACCGTATAGCCACTGCCCGAGGCCGGTACACCGAAGCTGTGGCCGGCTATAATACGGCTATCAAGAAATTTCCCACCGTCATCTATGCCGGGTGGTTCGGATTTCAGCCTGAGCCCCAGTTCAGAGCCGACGACTCGGCACAGCGAGCTCCTGAAGTTAAATTCTGACCACCGTTTAGCTCCTCTACCTCATCCAATCCCTGATGATGAATTTTTCAAGACAGTATCGCATGCGTCTCATCATGCCGGTTTTGGCTTTTTTCGGCTTAGCCGTGGCCATGTCGTCGTGCAATGATGACGATGACAATATCTGGGACCGTTACGAGACGTGGCGCAATGCCAACACTTCATACTTCTCCGAGCAGCAATATAAGATTGTGGACGGTCTCAACTACTATCGTACACTCACTCCGGTGTGGAACACCTCGGCACAGGTGCTCATACGCTACCTCAATGACCGCACCCTCACGGAGGGCAACCTGTCGCCGCTCCTGACGTCGACTGTCGATGTCAAGTATAAGGGGTGGCTCTATAACGGAGCCCCGTTTGACTCGTCATACAACCTTAAGACCAATGGCGACAGCATCTTCCGGACGTCGGTCAACAGTGTGATAGACGGTTGGACAATCGCCCTTCAGGATATGCGTGTCGGTGACAGTGCGGAGATAGTAATCCCATACAATCTGGGCTATGGTGCACAGAATGTGGGAAATATCCCCCCTTACTCCACGCTGATTTTCAATGTAAAACTGGTCGACATCCCTTATTACGAAGTGCGTCCCTGAGACATGGACTATAAACTCATAGCCACTGCGCCGGGATCTGATGCGAGGGCCGGACTGATCACCACCGACCACGGCACGATCGAGACACCGATCTTCATGCCAGTGGGTACTTTGGGCACAGTCAAGGCTGTGCATCGTCATGAGCTGGAGGATGACATCAAGGCTCAGATTATTCTCGGCAATACGTATCATCTCTATCTCCGCCCGGGACTCGATGTGCTGGAGGGAGCCGGCGGACTGCACAAGTTTGAGGGGTGGGAGAGACCTATCCTCACTGACAGCGGTGGTTTTCAGGTGTTTTCTCTCGCCTCCAATCGCAAACTCAAGGAGGAGGGAGCATGGTTTCGCAGCCATATCGACGGCTCGAAACACCTCTTCACCCCTGAAAGGGTGGTGGACATACAGCGCATCATAGGATCGGACATCATGATGGCCCTTGATGAGTGTCCTCCCGGCACGGCCGATCTGGACTATGCCCGCAAGTCTCTGCAGCTCACCAAACGATGGTTGGAGAGGGGCTGGAAGCATTTCAATGATACGAAGCCTCTCTATGGTCACAGTCAGGCGTTCTTCCCCATAGTTCAAGGGGTGGTCTATCCCGAGCTGAGACGTGAGGCTGCCCGCCATGTGGCCGATCTCGGAGCCGAGGGTAATGCCATTGGCGGACTGGCCGTCGGTGAGCCTACCGAGGTGATGTACGAGATGATAGAGATAGTAAACGACATCCTGCCCAAGGATAAGCCTCGCTATCTCATGGGGGTTGGTACGCCGGCCAATATCCTCGAGGCGATAGACCGCGGTGTCGATATGATGGACTGTGTGATGCCTACCAGAAACGGGCGCAACGGCATGCTGTTCACCCGCCACGGCATTATGAATATGCGCAATCTCAAGTGGGCGCGTGACTATTCGCCACTTCAGGAGGATGGGCCGAGCTATGTGGACCGCGCTTATTCCAAAGCATATCTTCGACACCTGTTTATAGCTGACGAGATTCTCGCCATGCAGATAGCCTCTATCCACAATCTTGCTTTCTATCTATGGCTGGTAGGGGAGGCACGGAGGCATATCATGGCCGGAGACTTCAAGGTATGGAAAACCGAGATGGTCGTCAATGTCACCCGCCGTCTCTGACCGCCGTCCGATATAGACTTCCGAATACAAAATCCATAATCACAGACAGTGAAAATACTTGACTGGTATATTATCCGCAAGTTTCTCGGGACATATATTTTCGCCATAGCCCTGATTCTGGCCATCACGGTGATGTTTGACATCAACGAGAAGCTCGATGCTTTTCTCAAGGCCCCTCTCAAGGCGACGGTGTTTGATTACTTCCTGAACTTTCTGCCCTATTTCGCCAACCAGTTCAGCCCGCTTTTCACATTCATAGCCGTTATCTTCTTCACATCCAAACTTGCTGACAACAGCGAGATTATCGCCATGCTCTCTACGGGAATGAGCTATAACCGCCTGTTGCGTCCATACATGATCAGTGCGGCTGTCATCGCCATTGCCACATATCTGCTCAGCGCATATATCATCCCCCCGGCCAATATCAAACGCATAGATTACACTAATACTTATGTAAAGAACAAGCGAGTCGACTATGGCGCGAACATTCAGCTTCAGGTGGCGAAAGGTGAGATTGCATATATGTCGCGTTATGACAACCTGCAGAAGACAGGCTACAAGTTTTCGCTCGAGTCATTTGACGACAAGCGTCTTGTGTCGCGACTCACGGCGCAGTCCATCCGATGGGACACGATGTATAACTGGACCGTGCGTGACTATATGATACGCGATTTCGACGGTCATCGCGAGCGAATCCGGCGAGGACAGCGGCTGGACACCGTGATCCCGTTTGAGCCTCGTGACTTCCTTATCTCCAAGAGTGATCATGAGACAATGACATCGCCTGCGCTTCAAGACTATATCTCGCGTCAGAAGGAGCGCGGGGTGGCCAACATCAAGAGTTTTGAGATAGAGAACTATCGCCGATATGCCATGACTGCGGCTGCGTTCATCCTCACTGTCATAGGTATGGCTCTGTCGTCACGCAAGGTGAAAGGTGGAATGGGTGTCAATATTGGCATAGGCCTTGTGCTGAGTTTCAGCTACATCCTTTTCATGACCGTCACTTCTACATTTGCCATCTCTGGCACTACGTCTCCGCTGGTGGCAATGTGGATTCCCAACATGCTCTACACCATCATAGCTGTGGTGCTCTATTACAGAGTCTCCCATCAATAACACAAAGTCTGTTAAATTTTAGGGACGTTCTTTCCTACTACGGCACATTTTTTGTAATTTTGTAAAATGAAGAAGAAGTTCGTCATAGGCAAAGGTCTTATCGCTACACTTTGGACCATTTTTGTGGTGGGAGTGTTGGCGGTGTTCCTGTTCCTGTTTCTCGTCTATAATGGTGTGGTAGGCTACATGCCCCCGGTCGAAGAACTCAAGAACCCGACTGACCGCTTCGCCTCGGTGCTCTATTCGGCAGACGGCAAGGAGATAGGCCGCTATTTTGCCGGTACGGGTAACCGCGTCTATGCCGACTTTGACGAAGTGTCGCCCTATGTCATCGACGCCCTGATCTCAACTGAGGATGTGAGATTTGAAGAGCACTCGGGCATTGATATGCGTGGCCTCGGCCGTGTGTTGGTGAAGACTCTTCTCATGGGCAACAAAAATGCCGGTGGTGGCTCCACACTCACCCAGCAACTTGCCAAACAGCTTTATTCTCCCTCGAGCTCGGGGCTGCTGACACGCGCCATGCAGAAACCGATAGAGTGGATGATAGCGGTGAAACTCGAGAGATATTATTCAAAGGAGGAGATCATCAAGATGTATCTCAACCAGTTTGATTTCCTCTACAATGCAGTCGGCATCAAGAGCGCTGCCCATATTTATTTTGGTAAAGAGCCTAAGGATCTCTCGGTTGAAGAGGCTGCCACTCTGGTTGGTATGGTGAAGAATCCGTCATACTACAACCCGGTGAGGCAGAATGAGCGTACACGCCAGCGCCGCAACACGGTGTTTGCCCAAATGGTGAAAGCAGGTAAGCTGACACAGGCTGAGGCTGACTCGCTATCGGCTCTACCGCTCACTCTCAATTTCCATCGCGTGGATGTCAAGGATGGCGTCGCTCCCTACTTCCGCGAGGAGTTGCGTCGCATGCTCAAGGCCAAAAGGCCTGAGCGAGCTAATTATCGCGGGTGGGAGACGCAGAAGTTTATCGATGACTCCATAGCATGGGAGACCAATCCCCTCTATGGTTGGATTGAAAAAAATCCCAAACCCGACGGTACGAAGTATGACATTTATACCGACGGTCTGAAGATCTATACCACCATTGACTCCCGCATGCAGAAGTATGCCGAGGAGGCTGTTGCCGAACATATCGGTGGCGACCTGCAGCGTGCTTTCTTCCGCGAGAAGCGAGGCACGAAAGGTGCGCCTTATACAACGGATAGGGCAGAGCTTTCCGAGATTCGTCTCAATCATCTCATCCGCAATGCTATGAAGAATACCGACCGGTATCGCAATATGGTGAAGGCCGGGGCATCGCGCGCTGAGATAGAGAAGGCATTCAACACCCCTCGCGAGATGAAGGTGTTCAGCTACGCTGGCTCTGTGGATACCATAATGACACCGCTCGACTCGGTGCTCTATCACAAGCATTTCCTTCGCACCGGCTTCATGGCTATGAATCCGCTCAACGGTCATATCAAGGCTTATGTCGGCGGCCCGGATTTCTCATATTTTCAGTATGATATGGTGTCTACCGGACGCCGGCAGATAGGCTCTACGGTCAAGCCTTTCCTCTACACGTATGCTATGGAGGAGGGATATACTCCATGTGATGTCTTTTCCAACACCCAGCCTGTCCTGACAGACGAGAGCGGTAAACTTTGGGCGCCCCGCAACGCCGGAAGCGCCCGCGTGGGCGAGATGGTAGACCTTAAGTGGGCTCTTACTCACTCCAACAACTGGATATCCGCCCGTCTCATCTCTCAGTTGTCGCCCCCTTCGCTGGTGCGCACTATGCACAATTTCGGCATCACCGCTCCGCTTCCGCCGGTCATGTCGCTATGTCTCGGTCCTGCTGACGTCTCGGTCAAGGAGATGGTCACGGCCTACTCGGCTTTCGCCAATAACGGCATGCGTGTCGATCCTATGTTTGTTACCGCCATAGCCGATAATAACGGTAATATCATCTCGGAGTTTTCACCAAGACACACTGAGGTGATCTCTGAGAAGGGATACTACAAGATCCTCTCCATGCTGCTCAATGTGGTCAATGAGGGTACAGCCAACCGAGTGCGCTCACGCTTTGGTCTGACGGCTGAGATGGGTGGTAAAACCGGTACGACCAACTATAATGCCGATGG
>CAZAWC010000003.1:7630-41723 GCA_964488595.1 uncultured Staphylococcus sp.
CTTTTCGATTGATACCTCTGCCTTGGGAAAATTGGATTCATCTCCTCATAAACTCTACATGTTTTAACAGACACAAGTATTGATTATGGATCAAAATCTGAAGAAAGAACTTGCAGCAGACCCAGATGGGCTGCTCACCTATGAATACATAGCTAACCATATCGGTCTCTGCGACGATATCATGTCGGAACTCGTCGATAACATGATAAAGGTAGATAAGTCGGGCCAGTTCGTGGCGTCTGCCGCAAGATATCTCCATGCTATTGATGCCGAGAAGTATGCCGGGATGATCACCGTGCTTGTGAGCGCGGCTATCGAGAAAGATCGTGAGCGAAACTATCTGGCTAATCTCGTAGAGAGTCTCTATGGAGCTGACTATGTGACACGCGCGGCCGAACTCACGGAGACTGATGATAATTTCCGGCGTATTCTCAAGCGTCTCCGTCCCTCTGAGTCGCTTTGAGAGTCTTTCTTTCATCCGGAAGGTGTTACCCATAATTGATCTCCGACTATGAAAACGGTGTTCGAAGGTGTTTTTTGATGATGAGATATAATATTACGCCTCGCTGCTTCGTTTCTTTATTATCAAAAACACTCGGCAACTCCGTCCGGAGGTGCATTGTCACCCTTAACTAAATAATAGACTACTGAAATAATGAAAAGTTACGGCTTCCTTGTAGGATTGGTCCTGTCCCTGTCGATGGCGTCATGCTCATCCTCCAAGTCGACACTTCCATATTTCCAAGATATATCCTCAATCAAGGAAGGGACATTAACGAGCATGGATTTTATGCCCGAGATACGACCTGATGACGAACTGTTCATCAATGTAACTTCGGCAAATCCCGCTGCGACAGCTGTGTATAACCTTCCGTATGTTAATCCGGCTACTCGTCAGTCTTTTATCCCTCAAACTAACGCGCGTAATATGACATATGTCGTTTCTTCCAAGGGGGATATAGATTTTCCTCTGCTTGGTAAGATCCACGTAGCCGGAATGAATACCGAGCAACTTGCCGCTTACCTCGAAGGGCGAATTGCCAATGTGGTTGAGAATCCGGATGTTACCGTTCAGCTTGTCAACTTTCAGGTGCACGTGGCTGGTGAAGTAGCTACCCCGGGCCCCGTAAAGATAGATCGCAATCGGTTTACCATACTCGATGCTATCACCTCTGCAGGTGATCTTACCCCATATGGTGAACGTAGCAATGTCCTGATTATCAGGGAGGAAAATGGCGAGCGAAAGTTCGCCCACCTCGACTTGACCTCTTCAGACATTCTCAATTCGCCTTACTACTATGTCAAGCAGAACGATTATATCTATGTGGAGCCTAATAGTATCCGTCAGGCCAACTCAAGATATAATCAGGACAACGCCTTCAAGCTCTCTGTCACATCAACTATCGTGAGTGCCGCATCGGTAATAGCATCGTTGGTTATCGCTCTGACAGTCAAATAACTTCCTCCTCGTTCCGTTCTCCTTTCTCCACCTTAACATTACAAATTTTCAAGTCAATTTTTTACAATGGCCAACAAGGCTTCATCTGACTACGTAGATTTAAACGCACTCCTCAAGAGCTATTTGGCCAAGTGGCCTTTGTTTCTTGTCTCATTGGTGGTTTGTCTGTCACTCGGGTATATTTTCACACGACTTAATCAGCGCCCGATGGCGGTGAGGGCCAATATCCTCATCACTCAGGAGGAGGATGGTCCGTTCGGAATATCATCGACAGCTCCCTCCGTAGGCTCAATGAGCAGCCTTTTCGGTTCAAGCGCATATGTAGAGGATGAGATCTTTGTCATATCCTCTCACTCGCTATATAGAAATGTTGCAAAGGCTCTTGATCTCAATAAGCAACACTATGTCACGACAGGATTTCTGAAGACTTCGCTGGCTTATCCGAATTTCCCTATTGATGTACTTGCTCCCGGTGTAGCCGATACAATCAATACTTCGCTGTCGTTTAAGGTCAATGTAGAGAAGGATGGTCTTGCTGAAATTAAGGTTAAAGGCGGACCAAGGAATAAGTATAAAGCTAAGTTTTCGGATGTCAGACTTCCTTATTCCATCAAGACTCCTTATGGGGAATTTACTGTAGTGGCGACGGAATATTTTCCTAAAGGCAAGGAGGTAAAGTCTACGGTTATATTCTCGGGCTATGAGGCAGCTGCCGAAAACCTCACGGATCAGATTGAGGCCGATCTCGCAAGTAAAAAGAGTAATGTTATCACTCTGTCTTTCGACATACCCAATCCTGAGTATGCAGGTGCTGTGCTCAATGAACTGTTAAAACAGTATAATCAGCGCGGTATAGTAGAGAAAAAAGAGTCTGGTGAAAAAACTGCTCAATTCCTTTCTGACCGTATCGAAATCATAGGCCATGACCTTGATATTGCTGAAAATGCCATTCAGAGTTTCAAGACAGGAAACAATGTGGTGGATATTGCCGGAGATGCGATAGTTCAGACTGAGAAAAAGTCTGTCCTTTCTGAGAAGATTTTCGAGCAGCAGGCAGAAGTCGAGGTACTTCGTCTCACCCGAGACTTCTTTGCAGATTCTATGCCGAGCAATGAACTCGTGCCTTCGATCGTAGACAACACATTACTTCAGAGTGGAATTGATTCGCTCAACTCAATGATTGTGACAAGGCTTTCGCTGACGGAGAATGCCAAGAACGACAATATGGCTCTCCGGATGCTCGATCGGCGCATAGCTCTCGCTAAGAAGAATCTGTTACGATCGACAAATAAATTCCTTGAGCAGTCCAACCTTAAACTTCGTGAACTCCTCAAGGAGCAGGATAAGGCGGACTCGTATCTCGGTAGTGTGCCGGCTCAGGAGCGCGAATACGTTGCACTCAAACGCCATCAGGCCATGAAGGAGCATCTGTATATGTTCCTTTTGGAACGTCAGGAGGAGAACGCGATGATGCTTGCCAATTCAATCTCTAAGGGTAAGATTATCGACGAGGCTTATACCCTCAGCCAACCTCTTGGCATGTCTAACTCGGTGATTATGATGGTGGCTTTTATATTGGGAATCTTACTCCCTATCGCCGGTATAGTAGTATATCAGCTGTTCCGCAACAAGTTTAACGACCGAAAGGAAGTCGAGAAGTATATCTCTGCACCTATCCTCGGAGAGATGTGTACGGACAAGACAGGACGCAAACTCGTTGTTTCAGAGCACGACACGTCGCCTTCTACTGAGCTTTTCCGTCTGCTCAGATCCAATCTGCAGTTCATGCTCAGTGATCCTACCGATCGTGTCGTATTGGTTACCTCTACGATTTCGGGTGAGGGTAAGTCGTATATCTCGACCAACCTCGCAGCTTCGCTTTCGCTTCTTGAAGGTCAGAAAGTGCTTCTCGTGGGAATGGATATCCGTAACCCTCAGCTTGAGAAGTATCTTGACCTCTATCCTCAATATGGTCTGACAAATTATCTGTCATCTTCCGATATAACACTTGAGGAAATCATCACGCCACTCAATGGTTACAAGAATTTTGATGTTATCGTGGCCGGACCTATTCCCCCCAATCCTTCAGAACTCTTGGCCTCGGACAAGGTTGACAAGATGTTTGCCCAACTGCGCAGAGAATATGACTTCATCATCGTGGATAGTGCGCCCGTGGGCATGGTGAGCGATACATTTACCTTGGATCGTATTGCTGATGCCACCATATATGTGACACGTGTTAATTACAGTACGATAAATGACCTCCACTTCATTGAGAGCATCTACAACGATAAGCGACTCAAGAAACTCTCGGTGGTGGTCAACGGTGCAGAGCACAAGAAAGGTTACGGTTATGGCTATGGCCGTGGCAAGAAAGGTACTAAGAGCTAATCACGACTGATACGCACAAGGGACGTAAACCGAGCCTATTAAAATGGTAGAGAAATACAAAATCTATTCTGGCACTCTGTTCACCCTTTTTTGGGTGCTGTCATGCTGGGGAGTCGTATTCAGAGTGTTTTGTCCTAACAATGATTTTGTCCGTGTGATAATATTTTTTACCACGGACGTCACCTTGTTGATTTTAGGAATATGGGCTTTGCGCAACAAGGCAGATATAGCCATGTTTCTTATTTTCATTGTTATTGCTATTATTTCGGGTTATCTCAATAGGGAGGGATTGGTTAGTACAATTAATGGGTTGCGTTCATATTTTCCAATTCTTACCTGTCTTCCGATCATAAGATATTGTCTATCAGGAAAGAATGCTTCGCGATTTGTAGCCTCTTTTGACCGGCAGTTGCTGATCTTCCTTTATCTTCAAGCCATTGTCCTTCCGATCCAGTTTTTAGTGTTTGGAGCTAATGACGAGGGTGGAGGTACATTTGCTATCGGCGGTTCCGGAATGGTTTCTACGCTGATATATATAGTAAGTTTTTATCTACTGAGTAAACGCTGGAATTTTGAAAAGTCCTGGATAAGGAATTTTGTTGAAAATAAGAAATTCTTTTTTCTGTTGTTCCCTTCCTTTCTGAACGAGACTAAGGTCAGTTTCATCTATCTTGTGGCTTTCTTTATACTCCTTAATCCGTGGGATCGTAAATTGCTTTGGAGGTCTATTGCGATGCTACCTGTAATTGGCTTGTTGCTTTGGGGACTTATTATGATCTACCACTCGACGACTGCGGGCTCGCAATTTGATGAAATTTTCACATACGAAAATATGTCGTTATATCTTACAGGAGGTAGCGAGAGAGACAAACTTATAGAACAAGCGATATATTTTCAGGATTCTGGTCTTATCGAGGTTGATGCGTCGGTTTTTGCACTTGACCTCCCACGTTTTACAAAATTATTTCTCGTTCCTGATGCTCTTGACTTTGCCAAGGGTGGATGGTTTTTCGGGGCTGGAGTCGGTCAGTTCAAGGGTGGCTCAGTAATCGGTGCGACACCTTTTGCACGCAATTTTGCATGGTTGCTCAGCGGCTCAGTTCCATCGCTATTTTTTATTCTTATTGAGTTGGGTTTGCTTGGAACCTTCTGGACATTATTGCAGCTTTTCCGTACGTTATTTCCACCATCTTCAGCTCCAATGGGCAAGAATATCATGCTCTTTGTTCTATTAATTTGGTTGGTCGTGATGTTTTACGACAGACAGTTATTAGTTTTTGTACCAACGTTCATCACGACCTATGTGGCTTTCAATGGCCATCAACCGCAGTATCAGGAGTCCAAGGAGCGAGTGGTCAGAAAAAGAATGTTCTGAAATCCTCTCAGAACGTTACCCCTATCCCTATATTCACTCTGTTTAGTCCATGGACAAGGGTATCCTCACGGTCGCCCTCGAAAGTCATGGCGTTATAAGAGTAGGAGAGTACGAGGTGGGAACTGAACGTCCGGCCTCGGGCCAGTTCAATCCCGAGGCCAGGGGAGATGTAGAAGTTTGCTCTGTCAGGAATGCCGGCAGTCTGATTGTAGGCTATACCAACTCTCAGGTCGCCGAACAGCAACTTTGGTTTAGTAGAAAAAGAACTTCTCACTATCGCGTAGATCGGAAATGACCTGCTCGAATTGCTCATCATCACGTCGATTCCCGCTCCGATACCAGCGAATTTGAGCCACCCGTTGCGATAGCCGAAACATGCGTGAAGATTCAGCGTCGACATATCATCGCCACCCATGTCAATCGACGGGCCTATTTCAGCCCCCCAAGCAAACACACCTTTGTCTGATGTCACATCAGGCTCTGAGTCGGCTGCGAAAGCCGTGGATGATATTGACAACATCAAAGCCGCCGTCATTATGGTTTTATTCAGGACTCCTTTCATATCACTTTTTCAATTTATCACACATTGAATGAAAGTCGGAGCGACGCCCATTTGTCCAAAACAGTATGGTCAGAGTATCTCAATCCCAGCTTTTCTGCCTCTCTCATTATTACCGGAATATCTTCCTCATAGAAGCCGCTAAGAAGCATGGTCGCACCCGGTGAAAGAGTCGCAGTGTATGCAGGCAGATCTGCTGTGATGATATTTCGATTAATATTGGCGATGAATAGATTCACATCTCGGATTCCGGAGAGGACAGAGGCATCTCCGAGATGAAGGTGCACATTGTGGGTCTTGTTCAAAACCACGTTCTCTTCAGCGTTTTTGAATGCAAATCCGTCAATCTCCACAGCATCAACTCTTGCGGCTCCACGCATGTCGGCAAGAATCGCAAGGATACCTGTTCCTGTACCCATATCTACGACTTTCATACCTTTGAGGTCCATTCCAAGCAGCCACTTCAACATAAGTGTCGTTGTGGCATGATGGCCTGTGCCGAAAGCCATTTTCGGGTCTATGACAATGTCATACTTACACTGTGGAATGTCTGTATGGAATGACGAGTGGATCACACACTCGTTATCTACAACAATAGGTTTGAAATAGTTTTTCTCCCACTCGGCGTTCCAATCACGACCCTCCACGAGAGAATGTCGTTCGGTAATAACAGTGTCAAGGGGGAAATCTGCAATTACACGGTTGAGTGCCACAGTGTCAAACTGTTCTTCCCTTACGAACGCCGTCACTCCTTGTGTGTCCGGCACGAAACTCTCATATCCTTCATCGGCCAACAGTGCCGCAAGAACATCTGTAAATGTCTCCGTGCATGGAGCGAGATCCAGCCGGACTTCAATATAGTTATTCAAAATATTGCAATAATGTGAGAATGAGTGGTGGTAATATCTGCTTGAAAAATACTGTAAACCAATGGCCTATTAGCGCTTTATCGCACGTATCAGTTTGAGGGCCGATGAGCCTACTTTCCAAGCAATGACAGCCATATCAATATAGCTGAATGCACTGAGGATGCGCCCGGCTATACTTTTCGGACCCATACCGTTTTTTCCTGTCTTCCCGAGTTCGTTCAGCCGGGTCCCAATGCGGTCACGGTTTATCTCGATGCGTGCTGCCGTATAGGCACGCATATATCTTATCTCATCGAGAGTATAACCGTGCCATTCGGGTGTATTGTGGGGTAGTTTTTTATTATTGGCCATAGTCCGTCACTTGAGCAGAAGGGTTGAGACAAAACGTGCTATAGGATCCAAGATCAACTGTTTGCGAAGTGCAAACAGCAAGATGAGGAACACTATGTATATGCCGGCCATTATCATGCAGGCTCCGAAAACTCCGGTGGTATCGGCAATCAGGACCAAAATTGCCACAGAGATGAAAAACACTATCACCGACACGAGAAGTATAGCTGCGAGAGCAACTACACACACAGCCAAAAAGGTGGTGAGCTTTTCTGCCCCCGTCAGTCTGGCATAGTCCACATTGAGCTTGACTGTCTCTTTTATTTCAAGCCAGATACTTGCTAACTGTTCTTTAAATTCTGCCATATTACCGGTAGAAATAATATAATCCGAGGTGCGACAGGGGAGACACGGCTCACATGGGGCCTTCACCCTCGGCGCACCACCGGAGCAATCTGTACGATATTAATTCCGGTTTTCATGCCGGAAGCTGACGAACTGAGAGATCAATCGTCTATCTGCGTTGTGAGCTGCTCTACCAGAGCGTCTATTTCGTTGTCAGAGCAAAGGATCCCCTTCTTGCGGAGGAGGTCTGCTATGCGGGTGCGCACATCCTCACCCTTTTCGGGTGCGAACAGCAGAGCGGCACCTGCGCCTACGAGCGCACCGCCGAGAAAAGCGTAGAGCAGTGTGAGATTTGACATGACTTATCGAGTGTTATCTGTTTGTGTTCTATATTTCTAAAGGTCTTCTACCGAGGGGGAGACCTTCTTGGGGAAAATGGGGATGAGAGAAGAACGGGAGGATGTGAGGGGAGAGGAGAGAAACGGGCAAATTATTTGCCAAGTTCTTCGGCAATTTCGTCTGCGAGCTCTTCGATCTTGCTCTTGCGGAGCTTGATACCTTTGGACTCAAGATATTTGACAATATTCTTACGGGTATCCTCTCCCTTTTCAGGAGCGAGAAGAAGACCTACTGTGGCGCCTGCAATAGCGCCGCCTACGATTGCGAGGACGATGTTTAGAGCTTTCATATTGTTATTGTTTTCTGAAGTTGTTGATATTTCAATTTATGTCAATACCCGAGCCGGGCACTCTGAAGTTTCAGCATTATAACAACCCGCCTTTGCGGATAGTTCATTAAACGGTCATAAATTTAAGAAATATTTCGGTCTATCGCAAATCCTGAGCTAAAAAAGCGAAATCATGGCTACAATTGCGGCGATAATGGCTATCAATGCCACCACTACCATAATTCTCATATGCCATGGCCGTTGACCGGCGGGAGCGTTGGGATCGTGTTGAGCATCTTCGGCATCGTGCTCCTCTGTTGGGCGATGGGCGTGATGCTCGCCGCTGCTGATCAGATTCATGTCGTCCATGAAACTGCTAAGCGACGATGTGCGCTGAGTATAGTCCGGGCACAGTGCATGGAGTAGAGTCTCCGTATATGTCTCCGGCAGGGTAGGTGGCAGAGCCTCTCGTAGCGACTCCTCTGTGAGCGTGCGCGAGTCTGGCAGATGCCGTCCGGAAATAGTGAAGACAAATGTCGCGGCAAGCGAGTAGATGTCAATCTGCGGGAGAAATTGCTCGATCTCTCCATACTGTTCAGGGGGAGCATATCCTTCGAGACACTTTACGCTCTGCACATCCCAGTTGCGGCGGCCGTTTTCATCGAAGTGCATTGTCGAGTAGAGGCTGAAAAGCACTGGTCTCATCTTGCCGTTGTCCGAAGTGAACCTAATATGTTTAGGGGTCATCCCGGTGTGGATGCTGTGCCTGTAATGAAATTTTATCGCTCCAAGGAATATAGGCGAAAGCAGATCTATTGCCTTCTCCACAGATAGCGGGCCATGTTCGTTGATATACTCCTCAAGCGTCTGGCCTTTCAGAAACTCCACCACATAATAATATGTGTTGTTTTCTTCAAATACGTCCTGAACATTGATTATGGCCGGATGGCTGTCCGAGATCTCACGCCTTATCTGTGATGCTTCCTTGAATATTTCGAGACACCCCGCGACGGTCGGCATTATGTCCTCCGGTGTCGAGACTGTCTTTCCGTCCTCAGCTCGATCCGAACAGTAGGCCATGAAGTGTTCACGTATCACCACATCCATCCTTCGGGTTTTCTCTCCGGGGCGATTGATGGTGGCTATCCCTCGGTAAGTGAACCCGAGAGCATTGTCAGAAAGAATCTCCGTGATGGTTATAGGGTGCTTGCCATGGGTCAGCACCGTTCCGATCATTAACGCTTTTTCTCTATACATGGCACTAATCTGAATGACGTTAATTAACCCTGAGCGATCGAATTTACCTTGTGGACATCAGCCACTACCCAAAGCACATCCCCCGGGCTGAGAACAAGTCCCGGAGCCGGCTGTAGATAGGTGTCACCGCGCTGCACAGCCACGAGGAGCGCCTCATAATCCTCCACCAGTCCACAGGTGGCAACGGTGCGGTTTAGCATAGGCGACGACTCGGTCAGCCTGATGCTCGTCAGCTTGACGTCGTCCGGCGACGTTGCCCCCGAGTGTTCGCTGTTTGCCTCCACCACCGGGATGAGATTCTGAATCTCCTCGTCCGTTCCTATCACGCCGAGAATATCTCCCGGAAAAATTCTGGCATCTGCCCCCGGCACCATTATCAACTGGCTACCACGTTGTATCGACGAAACGGACACGCCATATCTGCTGCGCAGGCCGGAGTTTTTCAACTGCTCACCTACGAAAGGACAGTCATAGCCCACGGTCATATAGGCGAGGTGCATATTGGCCACGAGATTATTCTTTGCACCCGTCTTGCGCAGTTCGCGTTCGTTGAGATTGTCAATGAAACGAGTCTCTATCTTCTCAAGACGCTCCTTGATGCGCCGGGAGACACTCAGAAGCATGATGATAAACAGGGCCACTCCGAATGTCCAGCCTACTGCAATCGAATAGATCGAACTGAGGAAGTAGACGATTATGGCCATAGCGATAAGAAGGCGCACCACGGTGAGGGCAATAAGGGGCACGTCAAAACGCGCGTTGCAGGCACGCAGACGTTCACGCTCCGTCTTTTTCGATGCCGGGTAGGTGAGGGCCAGCAAGAAAGGAGCCATTACAAAGAGTGATACGACAGTAGTTAGCAGACGTCCCCACTCGGGGAAAATCCCGACGAAGAAGGGAAGCATGAAATGGAGCGAGACTATCGTGAGGGCAATGAGCACGATAGAGTAGAGGAGCACGCGCCACAGGTATCTGTGAAACAGAGTTTTCCATAGCTCGGACGCCGCATTTTGTTCTGCTGTGGCGGTCGCTGCGTAGCGGTCGATAAGGAAGTGGAGCCTCTGGGGCAGGTGCGACTCCACAAACCGGTAAGCCGGATCTGCCATGCGGATGAAATATGGAGTGGTAAATGTCGTGAGCACAGACACTGCCACCACAATAGGATAGATCTGGGAATCGAGCACCCCGAGACTCATACCGAGCGATGCTATGATGAAAGCGAACTCACCTATCTGTGCAAGAGAAAAACCACTCTCCATCGCTACTCTCAGTGTCTGACCTGTGAGGAGCATGCCGAGTGTGCCGAAGAATATCATGCCTGTTATCACCACTCCGGACAGGATCAGGATAGGAAGCCAGTATTCGGCTATGATGGAAGGGTTGACCATCATGCCCACCGATATGAAGAAGACCGACCCGAAAAGGTCCTTGACCGGAGTAGTGATGCGCTCTATGCGCTCGGCAAAACTCGTGCCGGCGAGAATCGACCCCATGACAAATGCACCGAGGGCCAAGGAGAACCCACAAGCCACAGAAAAGACAGCCATGCCGAGGCACAGGCCCATCGACACGATGAGCAGCGTCTCAGAGTTGAGAAATCTGCGCTGCGAATTGAGCAATGTGGGTAGAAGGAAGACACCTGTCACAAACCAAATGATCAGGAAGAACACGAGTTTGCTCACACTGTAGAGCAGCTCGCCCCCCTCCACACTGTTATTAATGGCTATGGACGAAAGGATCACCATCATGAGCACGGCAAAGAGGTCTTCGACAATCAGCACGGCGAAAACGAGCGAAGCAAATTTGCGTTGCCGCAATCCGAGGTCGGTAAAAGCCTTAATGATGATGGTGGTTGACGACATTGACAGCATTCCGCCGAGGAAGAGAGAGTTGATGCGTGAGAACCCGAGGATGTGTCCGGCGACGAAGCCGGCACCCATCATGCCGCACACTATAAAAAGCGCTGTCACAACAGCCGGAGCACCGGCATTGACTAATTTCTTGAAACTAAACTCCAATCCAAGCGAGAACAGCAGTACTATTATGCCGATCTGAGCCCAAAAATCTATGTTAGCCTCCGTGGTGACCGACGGCAGATACTCGAAGTGAGGGCTGGCTAAGAAACCTGCCACTATATATCCCAGCACGACAGGCTGTTTGAGCCATTTGAACAGGAGGGTCGATATAGCCCCCAGAATTAAGATAAAAGCCAGATCACCGATCAGGCCCTCCACATTGAAGGCCCCGGCTGCTGAATTTGCAAGAATCATTGCAAGCATATTGCATCGAATATAGTCTGGTTAGTATTTTCAGGAAAGATCCGCTTGGTTTGAGATGGAGATAGTGATGGTCGGTCGAATGTTGTGGAGCGACTCAAACACATCGATAAAGTCGGAGTGCTCGCGTATCAGAACCACGAGATTCATCCTTGTGACATCGGCCTCATAGTCATATTCCACATACACTTTGGAGAGATGGATGCTATAACGTTCAAGTACCTCTTCATAAGGATGAATAGAGTTGACTATACCCTTCACCTTGAGTCTTATCGTGCGGGCTTCATTGCCTACGTTCACACGACGTTCCAGCTTTTCGAGCAGGGTGAGCACAAGGAGCACCATCACCGTGGCTACTATTGCCACAACATAGAGTCCGCACCCCACGGCCATACCCACGGTGGCTATGATCCAAATGCCTGCGGCAGTCGTGAGACCGCGCACCGACCCTTTCATCTGTATTATGGTGCCCGCGCCCAAGAATCCGATGCCCGATATGACCTGTGCGGCTATTCGGCTCGGATCAGCCCTCTGCAGCCCCGAAGTCTCCTGACACACATAGATCGAGAGCATCATAGCTATACATGCGCCCATGGAGATGAGTGAGAATGTCCTGAGGCCTGCCATCTGCCCCTTTGTCTTGCGCTCTATGCCCACACAGGCTCCGAGCATCAGCGACAGGAAGATGCGGATGATGGCCGATGTCGGCGTGAGTTGCAGGGCGGTAATATAATCCCAAAAGGCTGCCATGTAATTCGTTCTGATTTATTTCTTGAGTGTGAATCTGCGCGAGCACAGACGGTAACCGTCAGTAAACAGCTCCACAGTATAGTCGCCGGGATTGAGGGTAGTATTTACGTCCCAGTAGATAGTTATGCCCGAGATTTCATCGCCTGAGTATTCGATGGTCTTGCGGGCTGTGGCTGCAATGCTTTTCCCCTCGAAAGGAAAACTCCCTGCTCCTCCGAGCAACTGACCCTCAGGGCTGACGAGGCGCAGCCAAATAACCTTTTCACCAACCGGAGTAGAATTATTTTGAGGTATTGTGAACGACACTCTCAGTTGACGGGCCTTTGTGACATTCTTCTCCTCCTTGCCGTTTTTCTTGAGGGCTATCAGCGACACGCCGGTGACATTGAGCTTCTCGGCCAGAGTCATTCGCTCGCTCAGATTCTCGTTCCTTCGCGTTTCCTCCTGCACCCTTGAGTTGAGCTGACGATTCTGCTCCTTGATTTCGGTGTTCTCAGCGCGCAGTCCCGCATTTTCCTTGCCCAGAGAGTCGATCTGTGCTATATAGTGGCGCAACAGGCCTTTGAGGGTCGATATCTCACCCTGCAGCTCCTTGATGCGTGCCTCCGATTTCACTTTTTCATTCTTCAACTCGTTCATCAGTTGCTCCACCTTGGCCTTTGCTGCGGTATACTTAGCGAGGATCGTGTCATTTGCCAGTCGCTGAGCCTGATCCTCATACTGTTGGAACTCAGAGTTGAGCATATCGAACTCGTTGCTCAACTGCAGTTGCTCGTTGTCGAGTTTCAGCTCCTCGTTGCGCAACTCGGCATCGGCCACCTGAGTTTTCAGGGATGCAATCTGCCGGATGCTGAGACCGGCTACAACAAGCAGCAATACAGCCATTACTATGGCTACAATAAGAAGAGTGGGCTTATTTTTCATATTTTTCCTTACTCAAAAGAGAGTGCTGATGATGACAATTGTTTCAGACTACAAAATTACAAAAACCCTCCGTGGATTACAAACTCAAAGTGTTATTAAACTCTTTTTTTCGCTCCTTGTTCTTGGTTATTTGGACACAACCGAGTAATTTTGTAATGAAAACAGCAGTATGCAGCTACTCAGACCATATGCCGGTTATGTTTTGCTGTGCGCGGTGCTCCTTGTCCTCACGGGGTGCCGTGCGTCGCGCCATGTGCCGGAAGGTGAGTATCTGCTTGATAAGGTGAAGATTACCGTAGACGACAGCTCGTCCGGGATTACTTCTGCCGACCTCATCAATTATCTTCGTCAGCAGCCCAACCACAAGGTGCTCGGATTCTGGAAGCTACAGCTCGGCACTTACAACCTGTCCGGCGAAGACACCACCAAATGGTATAACCGCTGGGTGCGCCGCATGGGACAGCCGCCGGTGATCTATAGCCGGGAGCTCACCGATCTATCAGCAAGACAATTGCGTCAGACCATGATTAACCGAGGGTATCTCGACGCCTCGGTCAGTGTCGACACCGTCGTCAACAGCCGTGGAGACAAAATCGAGGTAGACTATGCCATCACACTCGGGACACCACACCGCATATCTTCGTTGGCTTTTGACGTGGCAGACTCTGCCGTTTCGGAGATTCTTCTTTCCGACTCTACACTGTTCACACTGAAAGCCGGTGACCTTTTTGATCGCGACGAGCTCGAGACGCAGCGTCTCCTCATCACGCGTCGCCTGAAGGATGCCGGTTACTATGACTTCAATAAGGAATACATTACTTATAGAGCCGACACGGCCGAAAACTCATATGAGGTTGACCTGACGATGCGGCTTGCCGCTCCTCGGCAGAAACAGGACACAGCCGTGGCCAACAGAACGGTATTGCCGCATAAGGTCTATCATATCCGTAATGTTGTGTTTGTCGTCGAGTCAAACCGCGGAGTCACTATGGCCGATGTTCGCACTCTCCACTTGGACACGATTTCATACAAGGGCCTTACGTTTCTCTATGGCCCCGACCGCTATCTCAAGCCCTCTGTGCTCGAAGAGAAATGTTTTTTAACTCCGGGGAGCACTTACACCACCCGCGAGGTGGACCGCACATATGAGGCATTGTCGACTCTCGGCATTCTGCGCACCATCAATATTGAGTTGGTGCCCGTCGGGCCCGCATCCGGCCCCGGGATGCTCGATGCCTATATATTGCTGTCGCGCAACAAGAAACAGTCGGTGACTTTTGACGTCGAAGGCACCAACTCGGAGGGAGACCTCGGATTTGGTCTCGGAGCCACATATCAGCATCGAAATCTTGCCCGTGGATCCCAGTTGCTCACCGGGCGACTGAGAATGAACTACGAAAGCCTCTCAGGGAGTCTCAACGGACTCATCAATGACCGCTATACGGAATGGGCCGGAGAGGTGGGCATCACATTCCCGCGGTTTGAGTTCCCGTTTGCCGCGAGCTCCATGCAGAAACGCCTCAACGTGGCCACGGAGTTTGCCCTCTCGTTCAACTATCAGGAACGCCCCGAATATACCCGCATCATTTCGGGTCTGGAATGGAAATATAAGTGGCACAACCGCATATCCACGCGCCGCCACGAGTTTAACCTGCTCGACCTTAACTATGTGTATCTTCCGGAGCGCACCAACAATTTCCTCGACCTCATAGCACCAGATAATCCTCTGCTCCGTTACTCGTATGAGGATCACCTGATAATGGCGATGTCCTATCACTATTATCACACCAACAAACGCATCGCTTCAGCACTGTCAAGGAAATACACCCTACAGCCCTATGTTTTCACCATCCGTGCCGCGGCTGAGACGGCTGGCAATCTCCTCTATCTCGGTGAGAAGGTGGCAGGCGGACACCGTAGGGGAGGGGTGTATAAGGTTTTCGACACACAGTTTTCACAATACATCAAGGGTGAGGTCGACTATGCCTTGACCCGCAATTTCAATCCCCGCCAGTCGATGGCCTTTCACGTCGGTGCCGGCATCGGATACCCTTATGGCAACTCTACGGTGCTCCCGTTTGAGAAACGATTCTATGCCGGGGGTGCCAACGGCGTGCGAGGCTGGAGTGTGCGTACTCTCGGCCCGGGCAGTTATGACTCGCACAACTCTGTAAGCTATTTCATCAACCAGTGTGGCGACATTCGCCTTGATCTCAGTCTTGAATATCGGGCCAAACTGTTCTGGGTGCTCGAGGGTGCCGGCTTTATCGACGCCGGTAACATATGGACCATTCACAACTATGAGAATCAGCCGGGCGGCTTCTTCCGCTTTTCAACTTTTTGGAAAGAGATAGCGTGGGCTTATGGCGCGGGATTGCGCTTTGACTTCACCTATTTCCTCCTCCGACTCGATCTTGGAGTAAAAGCATATAATCCGGCCGCCGGACAGGAGCGCTGGCCCATCATACATCCCCGCTGGGGACGCGATACAGCCATCCATTTCTCTGTCGGCTACCCATTCTGAGCAGTATGTATACAAATCAATTTATAAGTCATATATCAAACACGCATGAAACAACTGGTGATCTTTGACCTCGACGGGACCCTTCTCAACACGATTGACGATCTCGGGGCTGCCACCAACTATGCCCTGCGTTGCGGTGGATATCCCGAACACGCCATGTCGTCCTACCCCATGTTTGTGGGACGAGGCGTCACACGCCTTATGGAACGGGCGCTCCCCGAGGATGCGCGTACCCCCGAGGTAGTGTCGTCGCTTCTGGTGAAATTCAAGGAATATTACGGGGCACACCTCACTGATGCCACAAGGCCATATCCGGGCATTGTCTCGATGCTCGAATCGCTTCAGGCTCGCGGAGTCCGTCTGGCCGTAGCCTCCAACAAATACTCTGAGGCTGTCATCGGGCTCATCCACCACTTTTTCCCACAGATAGAGTGGGGCGCTATAGAAGGGCAGAAGGAGGGTGTACCCACAAAACCGGACCCATCTATTGTGTTTGAAATCCTCGGACGTGTACCTACACGCAAGTCCAAGGTGCTCTACGTGGGCGATTCGGGTGTGGACATGGAGACAGCCCGCCGTGCGTGTGTCGACTCGTGTGGCGTCACATGGGGATTCCGCCCTGTCAAGGAGCTACGTGACAACCATGCTGACAATATTGTCACCGATCCGGCCGATATACTCCCGCTGGTGGAGCGTCCCGGCCTCGAACTTGATGTCTGATCTCTGAATATGAATTATTATCATCTCAGTGCATGAAAAAGATACTCTTTCTAATCTGTATTTTCACACTATGCTGCGGCTCACTGCGGGCGCAGTACAACAACCACACGGCCGACTCGCTGGCTGCCTGTCTGTCTCGGTGCACAACTACAGCAGACTCGCTCGTTATCTACACCAATCTATATGATGTCGTTCCGGCAAGATACTCGCGCGACGTCGGACTCAAGACATATGAGCTGGCTACACGTGCCAACGATCAGCTTGTGGCTATGGAGATCCTCCGCAATCTCGGCAACCGTGCTTATCGCGACGCCAAGTTCATGCAGCAGCTCGATGAATTTGTGCTTCAGTGGCCCGACACCGAGGAGAGACAGGAGACCATAACCTTTCTCCACATGTTGGACAATATCCGCAAGGGTCGCTATGGCAACAAGGAGGAGCGCAAGGCGTTTCTCGATTCGCTGATGGATATTGTCCGCAGCGGAAGCACCATGCGCGATGTCTACTCAAACATCGAAGTGCTCCACGGCATCTGTATGCTTCTGACACAGACCAGCGGCACAGGTCTCATCGACCTCTATACAGACAGTCTCGGCTCGCTCATACGCTCACTGCCCCCCAACGCCTATTCCATCCGCAACGCTTATTGCGTTCATTCCTCTACTCTCTATGCCGGCGTCAATCCGGCCAAATCCATAGAGATTGATAAACGACTGCTCTACTTCATGGAGCAGCTCGACAAACATTATAAGGAGCGGGGACGAGTGTTTCATAATTACAATCGCTCCAACTATCTCATCTACACACGACTCCTATCCAACTTTGAGGAACTGACACCGTTTGAGATAGAGGATTATTACAAAAAGGTCATCTCCTATACCAAGCTCGATCCAACGATCGAGGCATCATTTGAGAAATACCCGGCTGCTGAGATATACTACTCGCTCGCCAAGAAGAATTACGCCAGAGCATCCGAACTGATTCGACGCTCTTCCATCACGGATTTCCGCCAGCCTCAGGTGCTCCGTCAGCTCATCAAGTGTGCGCGAGAGACGGGTGATGACAAACTTCTTCTCGAGGCTACTGCAGAATATAATGATGTGCTCGAGAAGATGCTTGAAGAACAGTCTGAGGGTGCTATGCGCGAACTGCAGGTGGCCTATAGCATGTATGACCTGAATCATCGTGTCAACGAGCGCGAACGCAAAAATGCCGAGGATGTGGCTACCCTCGAGACGAGCATCATCATCATCTCTGCTGTGGCATGTGTGGCGCTGCTCATTCTCGTGTTGTTGCTTCTGTCCAAGTCGCGCAGCAACAGTCGCCTCGCCCGCAGTCTTGCCGAGAGCAACAAGCAACTTAAGGCTGAGAGTGAGAATCTCAAGATCTCACGCGAGGAGCTGCTGCGTGCCAAGAATCGTGCTGAGAAAGCCAACAACCTCAAGGACGACTTTATCAAGAACATGAGCTATGAGGTGAAGATCCCCCTGCAGGCCATCACGGAATACTCACGTCTGATCGTGGACTGTGCCGCAGCCATGGGCACAAAGTATATCATGCGGTTTGCCGATATGCTCGAACTCAACACTGAGCTCCTCTCCAATATCATCAACGACGTGTTGCGCCTCACCGACTTGGAAGCATCGCCCATCCCTGTCCACCGTCAGGTGGTCAATCTCCAGCTGCTCAGCAGTGCCTCCATAGCTTCTGTAGCAAAGCGCGTGCAATCGGGCGTAGAGATGAAGCTCGACCCGGAGTGCGGACACATGGACTTCTTCACCGATCCTACACGTGTGCAGCAGGTGCTCAACAATCTCCTTATCAATGCAGCCAAGTTCACCCACAAGGGGTCGATCATTCTCGGCTATCGCATCAACGAGGAGAAAGACCGTCTGGAGTTTACGGTCACAGACACCGGCATCGGCATCAATCCGGAAAACAAGGAGAAGATCTTCGAGCGATTCGTGAAGCTCGACCGTGATTCGCAAGGCGCAGGCCTCGGCCTCACGATAGCACGGATCATAGCGCAGCGTCTCGGTGGCGACATCTATCTCGACACCACCTACAAGGAGCAGGGATCACGCTTCGTGTTCTTCCTCAACCGCAACTGACACCCGGTCAGAACACATAGCTGATGCCGAGATTGAAAATGCCGGTGCTGTTGTGTGTCACACAATTGTATTTACCTTCAAGACACAGCCTCAACGAAGGCGTCACATCCACGGATGTTCCGGCGCCTGCGTTGAGGCCTAATCGTCCGTGGCGGGTAGTAACCTCTCCCATAGGAACATAATAGTCATGGTCGCTCCACGATGAATAGTTGATGCCGAGTATGCTGTATACGCGCCATTTGCTTGTCTGGGGTGCAAACCACGCGGACTGGAGATCTAAGTTGATCAGCACAGCGTCGCGGTCGTTGTTGCGAAACACATAGTCTACGCTTGGGGCAAGTATGGCAATTCGCGAAAAGGCGTACGAGAATTTGAGCCCGGCTGACACGCTGTTGTTGGTGGTGACATAGCCGGTCTTGAGGCCAAAAGTTTTCTCTCCCCGTGCGGGTGATGATGCCTTGGCGGTAGCCGGGAGTAACAGGGCTGCGGTCAGAGCTGATGCGATAATGACTTTCATTGAAGATATTGTGTGGTGATATGTTCTTTAGTCGACGTGATGTACCGGTGCGGTGTCAGAATGAAAATCTCACCATGAAACGTATCCCGCTGCGACACGCTCCGGGATTGTGCCTATAGGTGAGCCGCCATGTGTAGTCAACGCGCAATATGCGTAAAATATTGTCAAGGCCCACACCTGCCTCCATATAGGGGGTGCTTCCCATCAGAGTGGTCCTTGCGACGGTGGGGAATTCAAACAGACCGGGATTCTCCCATGGACGATTGCGGTGGCTGAGGTGTCCGTAGAGGCCTCTGAACAATAGAGCTTCGCGAAGTTTGAGTTTCTTGAGCAGGGGGATGTTGTTGAGAAGCGCACCGTTAGCCCAATATGTAAGATCCCACTGGGCGTAGGAATCGTTGATAAACTCCATGGGATTCATCATCGAGAATGACTCGAGCTGTATGAAATATGAAAGGTTGGCGTTGGGTATCAATAGGTGGGGATAGGGGGAACGTGTCCAGCAATGGCCACCCTTCAGCACTACGTCGACATATCCGTAGGCCGAGAGCCAGAAACGTTTGTTGAATGAAGTCTCTGTGACCGAGAGTGCGAATCTGTTGCCTGCCACACCGCGGGGAGCCCATGTGTGGCTGAGCGTATAGACAGGGCAATCCATGTTGATGGGGAGACGTCCCGTGATAAACTGAAAGAATTTCTCGCCCGGTGCATATCTCAGCTCCACTTTGAGAGAGTTTGTGGTATAGTGGCTCGAAAGGTGCCCATAGCCGTCTCTGAACATCAACCATGGTGTCGGCTCCAGACGTTCGTTCTGCAGGCGTGCCACGAGCGAGAAATTATTTTCCATCTCAAGCGTGTACTCCAATTTTGTGACCCTGTGATACAGCATCTGCACATCTTCGGCGCGCCTCCAAGACATGAACATATTGTCCTGATTGTTGGTGATGAACGATTGACCAAGCATTTTCATGTCGTAGAGATGGGTGAGACGCAGCGAATGGACCGGAAATTCCCGTGAGTGGTTTTCTTTGTCGAGAAATGAATATTCAGCCTCCGCACTGTATTTCCATTTGTGGTCTTTGAACGTATGGGCCACGTATCCACGGCCAAACCAGCGTTTTGACAGATTGGCGGTCGTGATGCCTCCGGCCCTCAGTCTGAATCCTTCGACGGTATTGGTGGAGAATGTCGATGTCAGCGGGCCGAAGTCAAACTTAGAGTCCTTGCCTGTCGGGATATATCCGCGCGACACGATTTTCAGGGCTTTTTCACCCCAATAATACAGAGGCATCCCTCTGAGCCCCTTCATCACGTCGTCAAGATGCTTCTCGCCGTGGCTGATCCTGCCCAGACGCACCGTGTCCCAATATGCCTCGTCGCGGGCATAGACGGCCGGGTCATATATTTGAGCCAATCCCCTGTCGAAAATCGTAGCGTCTTCCACCTCATCAAAGTCATGGGCCGAGTATAGTGTCTTGCGCCGGGCATAAACTCCCTGCGCGCCGGGGATCACCTCGGCGTCCATCACCATATCGTCTATCAGTTTGAGCCGTGTGCCGTCCGTGGCGCGGTCAAACTCCTGAGTGATCACCAGATTGGTGATGAAGTTGAGATTGATGTCGTGGGGCACACGCAGGATTATCCGCTTTATGAACATTGTGGTGTCGCCCAGCGGCACATATATCCTGCCGGTGAATCCCATGGAGGCCGCATTTCGGGGCACGAAGGTCAGTTCCACACACCGTGTGGTGTCGAGCATCACGGTGTCGGAGAGGTAGAATTTGTAGAAGTCAGGGGCAATCCTCGACAGCGGACTCACAAACCTCTGCTGCAAGAGAGGGATGTCATTCTGATAAACATCCACTTCACGCATCACATCCTCATATAGTTTCCGGAGACTCTCGCGGTCGAGAAACTCGTCAACGCCACCCGATTTCAACCCTTCGACATATTCCTTCTCGCCTTCGGGATCGCGTCTATGGTGCATACGCGATTTCTTCTCCCTGACCGAGAGATTGAGGATAGGTTTACCTGTGATGACAGATGTGTCGATGTAATCCTTGACAAAGGCCATCCTGTCGGGTTTGTCCTTCACATCCTCGAGTTTAAAATCATTGAGCGCAAGGGTGATCCGTTCATATTTATCATAGTTATATGACGGATGTGTCAGCTTTGGATCGGTCAGGTGGGCATTGGCACGTATCTTCTCCATGAACTCTACGGCGGGGTTGTTCTTTTTGGAATAGTGCTCACGCCTGTTTTTGGCTATCACTGTCCCGAGCTGCACACCCACAGGCTTGATTTTGAGATTCATGTTTGCCACGCTCTTGCCTTTGAGAGCCGGGGCCTTGATCGTGAGCGTCTCATAGCCCATCGCACTGACCCGTATGGAGTCGAATGGAGTTGTGCACGAAAACGAAAACTCGCCGAGGTCGCTGGTCAGAGCTCCGCGGTCTGTGCCGGGTATCGACACCGAAGCATATCCGACAGGCTCGAGTGTGTTGCTGTCGGTCACGATGCCCTTGATCACCAAGTCGGCGGCGTGGAGAATGCCCCCGGCGGGGGTCAAAAGTAGAAATAAACAGAATGTGATAAAGCGTATCAGACGCATATATTGGAAACAGTAGCTCGAAATAATATTTATTTGGCTATAGCTGGACTATTGATTAATTTTGCAAAATTAATCAAAAATGGGGACATTTCCCTACAGACCAATGTAATTATTCAGCTATGGCAAAAGAAATAGAACGGAAATTTCTCGTGAGGGACAATTCTTTCATCCAAATGGCCAATCGTTCGTTCACTATTCGTCAGGCCTATATCTCCTCTGTCCCTGAGGCCACTGTGCGTGTGCGTGTGTCCGGCAGCTCGGCTTGGCTCACTGTAAAAGGGCTTAATCATGGTGCCGTGCGCAGCGAGTGGGAATATGCTGTTCCCGTGGAGGATGCCGAGCGGATGGCAATAGAACTGGCCGGTGGATGGGCCATTGACAAGACAAGATATATCGTGGAATATGAAGGATTTGTGTGGGAGATAGATGTGTTCGCAGGTCGTTTGGCAGGCCTTGTCGTTGCCGAGGTAGAGCTTCCTTCGGCTGACTGTCGTCCTGTCCTGCCGCCGTTTGTGGGCGAGGAGATCACTGACGATCCGCGCTATTACAATTCAGCCCTCGCCTCCACGGGGACTGTACCCGAGTGAGGCGAGGGCAAACGAGGGATATTTGTCAGGTAGGGGTCAGGCTTTATACAGATATCTCTTGATGGAGCGTTTGGGCGTTTTCTCAAACTCTTCATCGCGAAGTCGGTAGCCTGTCACTTGCGAGTAAGAAGGCAATTCGGCATTGAGGGTCTTGATGTTATCGTCCATGACCTTAGCCACATCTTCCTTGCTGAGATTTTGAGACGTGACACTCTCGAGATCGGGGTAGATGAGTGCCAAAAGACGTCCGTTGCCGGCATCGACCACCACGCTTTCAGCCACATAAGGAAGATTGTTGAGCTTTTCTTCGATCTCCTCGGGATAGATATTCTGACCCGAAGGACCGAGGATCATGTTCTTGTCGCGCCCTCTGATGTAGAGGTATCCTTCGTCGTCCATATTGCAGATATCGCCAGTGGTGAGCCATCCGTCGGGGTCAAGCGCACCCTTTGTGGCGTCCGGGTTCTTGTAATAACCGATCATCACATTGTCGCCTTTCACCTGTAGCACCCCGGGGGTCTCCTTGGGATCGGACGAGAGGATGCGTGCCTGCATACGGTCCACCACCTGTCCGCATGATCCAGCTCGATTCACATTCCAGTGGGCATATGCTATCAACGGGCCGCACTCTGTCATGCCATAGCCGACGGTATAAGGAAAGTCGATACGTCTGAGGAATTTCTCGACGTCCTTATTAAGCCCCGCTCCTCCGATAATGAGCTCCTCAAGGTTGCCGCCAAATGTCTCTTCGAGCCGGCTCTTGATCTTGGCCAGCAGACGATCATCGACAAAAGGCACCTTGAGCAAGAGCTTCATGAGCGGTTTTTCAAGCAACGGGAACACACGTGTGCGGATGATCTTCTCGATGATCAGCGGCACTACGACGATAAAGCGCGGCCTGACCTGCGCAAAAGCATCGACAAGAATTCGTGGCGAAGGGGTGCGGGTGAGGATATATACATGATTGCCGCTCACGAACGGGCGCAGCATGTCGATGGTGAGGCCATACATATGGGCCAGCGGGAGCATGCACACCACACCGTCGCCGGGATCGGATGGCAGACGGTCGTTGCAATACTGGAGATTGCTCCACAGCGAACGGTAGGGGAGCATCACTCCTTTGGAGAATCCTGTTGACCCTGATGTGTAGGAGATGAGGCAAAGCGACTCGGGATCTGCCTTATAATATTTCACGTCCTCGGGGGTGAAGCGGTCGGGATACTCCTTGCCGAACAGTTCGTTGAGATGGGCCCGGGTACGGTCGAGCTTTCCCGAACGGGAATAGAGAAGCGAAAAGTCGTGGAGCGAGATAGTGCCCATCAACCCGGGCAGCCCGTCGGGGTTGAGAGAGTCCCAGTGGCTCTCGTCAATGAATGCCAGACGGGCATCGGCGTGCACCACGAGTTGCTGAATGTTATCGGGCTTGAAGTCCGGCAGTATCGGCACGATGACCGCACCATAAGTGACTGTAGCAAGAAAAGCAACACACCACAGAGAGGAGTTCTTGCCACAGAGGGCGATCTTGTCGCCGGGTTTTATGCCTGTCTCTCTGAAAAGTATGTGCAGTTTGGCAATCTTGCGGGCCACATCCTTATAGTTGAGCGTGGAGGGAACGGAGCCGAGGTCACTCAGCGACGGACGGTCCCAATATTCCTTGATGGCTTGAGAAATATAACCGTTGAGAGAATCACAGTTTTTCATTATCGTTCGAGTGGAGAGTGAATTAAAAAGTTGTCTGATGAATTGATGAGTATATCTTACGAAGCTATAACAATCACGGTGGCGCTATGGTTTTGTCACTCTTTTACCGGCCGTGCGGCTATCAGTAGCCTCTGTCCGTCAGGCCCTGTGGTGCCAAACAATGTACACTCTCCTCCCTCCTTGATTTTCAATCGCTTGACCAGCTCCGGGGCCGTGAGCGGAAAGTTTCTGACCGCCACATTGCATCTCGGCATTTCTGTTGCCGCCTGTTTAATTCCCCTCTTGTCAAAAGGATAAATCTTCTCTATCCTCAGTGCCTCACCGGGGAAGTCTTCCGGAATCTCGTGGGAGAAAAACAGGTGGGAGAAAGGGTGTAGCTTGGTGGCACACGTTATGGTGTCTGTGCCACGTCCTTTCATCACCGAAGGATATGGTTGGAGGAGAAAATCACCTTCCGCAGGAAGTCCAAATATTTGGTCATCGTTTTTCTCTACACGATAAATCCCTTTGCCGACAGTGTGACAATCCACCTGTCCCGAGCTCTTATCTGAAATGATGAATACCATTTCCTTACATTCGCGCGTAGTCCCTATCACGGCCACGTCGGCCCGCTCATTCTCAAGCTCGTTGATATTGAGCATTGGGGAGGTCTTGATGATGAGCGTGTCACACCGGGATCGGAGCAGGGACATCAGACCCGTGACGTCCGGGTGACATTCGCTCAGGGTGAAGTGTCTGCCCGTTTTGTCCCGTCGCGCCGGATCGATGAATATGGTGTCATATCGCTCATCTGTTTCTTTGAGCCATTGGACCGAATCACCCTCAACCACTCTGATTCTGTCCTCGAGTCCCAACTCAGAGACATTATCCCGTAGAGTGCGGGCGGATAGAGGGTCGATCTCTATGGCTGTGACATGCGCACCTGCTGAGGCGAAGGCTATTGCGTCAACTCCCAATCCGGCTGTCATGTCGAGCACAGAACGGGGACAGCCGGATAAACCGGCGTGAATCTCAGCTACAGCCTCGGAGGTGGCCATCTCTGCCACAGCGAGCGAGGGAAATCTGAAATTCTCACATTGTGAGAGCGTAGGGAGCTTGCGGGCGGTCTTCTCCCTGCACTCGCTCTGTAGGATCTGATCCATCATCACGGGATCGCCGTGATGCTTCAGCCGCAGCGAGGCATAGTCCACACTCATTGGCCCAAAACGCTGTTTTTGGGGCGCGTTGCCTGAAAATCCTTGATGTAATTAGGCACGCAATAGGCTGTGTCCAAAAAGTCACGGGCGGCATGAGCCTGTTCGGAGAGAGCTGTCATGTCAACGGCAAGCGGGATGATGTCTGGGACATATCTCACATTGGGTGCATTGATAATCTCCTTGGCTTTGTCGCTCCCGTTGCCGAAAAGAAGCACCGGTCGCCCGGTGGCTATCAGCGAGGAATAGCTTTCACTGTCAAGTATCAGGGGCTGTTGCTCCATCAACGGATTAAGTGCAAAATCATATGCCCCGGTGTAGACCTCCATCCTTCGGGCATCGACCATAGGTACAAGGATCTCCTCGCCGGTAAGGTCCGGGTCGGCAAACATCACGGAGGTAGCCATGAGTTTAAGGGTGTCGACACCGATCAGCGGAACATCAAGAGCGTATGCCAGACCTTTGGCTTCGGACAGACCGATGCGCAGCCCTGTGTAGCTGCCGGGCCCCATTGACATAGCGACGGCCTCAATCTTCATCTCCCGCTCGGCGGCGAAATCGAGACAATACTTAATGAAGTCGCTCAGCATGGATGCGTGGTTGCGCCCGTTGAGCTCCTCTCTGTGAGCCAGCACCATCCCTTCGGCAGTCAGTGCCACCGAGCATGCTGTGGACGATGTTTCGATATTGATAATTACAGCCATTCCTCTCACTCGTCCTGAAAGGCTCCCTCGGCAAGCAGCTCACGGTAGCCAACGTTGAAATAGTGTCGCTCGAAATCTTTGGTCCTCAATATGCGTGAGTCCCACAGCACGAGGTCGAGATCTATAGGAATTTCCCCCTCGAGGGTTTTCACCTCGGTGCGCCCGTTCTCACTCTCATATTCCTTGAACTGTTTCAGCAGGTTTTCTTCGGATACAGGGCATTTGCCATGGATCACGGCATTGAGATACGGTTTGTCCTTGCCGTTGAATGCCTCTGTCACGTAGACGGACGACACGGTGCAATCGTGGAGTATCCCGAGCACAAATTCCGTGGCGCGGGCTATCTGCGACTCGCGGTCGGGCGTGTTGCTACCGAGGCTGACAGTGCATGAGGGGAATTTATCCATACTATCTATTCTTTTGAGGGTTGGCGGTGTTTATTGCATCACTCCTTTCATGGTGAGGGCTATGCGGCCTCGTGCGGTGTCCACGTCGATCACCTTCACTCTCACCGTCTGGCCTATCTTTACCACATCTGCAGCTGAGGAGATGAACTTATCGCTGAGCTGGGATATGTGGATGAGGCCGTTCTCCTTGAGCCCGAGATCCACGAATACGCCGAAGGATGTCAGATTGTTCACCTTGCCGGTCAGTTCCTGTCCGATATGGAGGTCTTCGATTGTGCGGGCGTTCTCGTCATAGACAGGCTCTTCGATTGTCTCGCGCGGGTCGCGACCCGGCTTTTCGAGCTCGAGCACTATGTCGGTGAGGGTAGGGAGCCCTGCCTCCTTGGTCACATACTTGTCGAGCTCGATATTGTGCAGAAGATTGCGGTCATTAATGAGGCGTTTCACGTCGGCACCCACGCCGGCCGCCATTCGTTCCACGAGGGCATAACGCTCAGGGTGGATACCTGTATTGTCAAGCGGGTTGGCTGCCCCGGGTATGCGGAGGAATCCTGCACACTGAGTGAAGGCTTTCTCGCCCATACGCGACACTTTCATCAGCTGTTTGCGCGAAGTGAACGGTCCGTTCTCATTGCGATATTTCACGATGTTTGCAGCCAGCGATGGACCGATGCCCGATACATACGAGAGGAGTTTGCGCGACGCTGTGTTGACGTTCACACCAACGGAATTGACACAATTCTCCACCACAAAGTCGAGCGATTCCCTGAGTTTGATCTGGTCCACATCATGTTGATACTGTCCCACGCCGATGCTCTTGGGGTCTATCTTCACGAGCTCTGCAAGAGGATCCAGAAGTCGGCGCCCGATCGACACGGCGCCCCTCACGGTCACATCCTGATCGGGAAACTCCTCGCGGGCTATCTCCGAAGCCGAGTAGATCGAGGCACCATTCTCATTTATCATGTGCACCTGCACCTTGCGTGGGAAGACCACGTCGCGCAGGAAACGCTCTGTCTCACGCCCTCCCGAGCCGGTGCCTACGGCAATGGCGTCGATTCTATAGCGGTCCACCATATAACACAGCGTGTCGGCCGCTCCGACAAAGTCATTGGCGGGAGGGGTGGGGAAGATGACCTGATGGTCGAGCAGCATACCCTGTTCGTCAAGGGCTACAACCTTGCAGCCCGTGCGGTAGCCGGGGTCGATGGCAAGTATCCTTTTGTGTCCGAGAGGGGGCGACATGAGCAGTTGGCGTACATTTTCGGCGAAAAGATGTATAGCGCTTTCGTCGCATTTTTCTTTCATCTCCGAGGCAATCTCGGCCTCGATAGAGGGGCGGAGCATGCGTTTGTAGCCGTCTTTCACTGCCTTCCTGACTATTTCGGCGCAGGCTGGAGTGGCATTGGCGCGGATGAACATTCGGTTGAGACGCTCGATCATCTCGTCGTCATCGATATTAATATACACTCTCAGGAATCCCTCCTCACTGCCACGCCTTATGGCCAGATAGCGATGTGACGAGCACGTACGCAAGGGCTCGGAGAAGTCAAAATAGTGTTTATAGTTGGCACCCTCTTCTTCTTTCCCCTTTACCACGCGCGATGTGATGACAGCAGACCGATGGAAGCGCGAGCGCACTATGACACGGGCTTTACCGCTCTCGTTGACCCACTCGGCTATGATGTCGGCGGCTCCTGCCAAGGCTCCGTCTACCTCTTCTCTCGGGGCAAACTCCGCGGCAGCCTCGGCGGGAGACTCGATCGTCTGCGACATGATCATCTTGGCCAAAGGCTCGAATCCAAGACTGCGGGCCACCTGAGCACGGGTGTTACGCTTGGGTCTGAAGGGCAGAAAGATATCTTCCAGCGCAGTGAACTCGTAAGTCTCCTCTATGCGGCTCTCCAACTCGGGAGTGAGCTCACCGGCGGCGCGGATGGTCGAAAGGATATACTCTTTCCTTTTGTCAAGATCGGTCAGCTGCCTGTGGCGAGTCATCACGGTGTGCACCGTGGCATCGTCCATGCTGCCGGTGGCCTCTTTACGATAGCGTGCTATGAATGGGACAGTCGCTCCCTCGTCAAGCAGACGCAGGCAGGCTGCTACATGTTTCCGCAGATGTGTCCCGAGTTCGCGGGTGATGATATTGGCGTGTACGTTGACCATTATTGGAGTGGCGTTACTTCTTGGATCGCAGTGTGATGACGGTGAGCTCGGGAGTGGCTCCTATCCTTGAGGGGAACCCTACGGTCCCGAGTCCGATATTTACGTATAAATTGTGTTTTGAATCTTTGTCACTGTAAAGTCCTCCCCATGTGGGATACCTCCAGACTGCCGGTGACCACCCGAACAGCTCTACCTGCATGGCATGAGTGTGTCCAGATAATGTGAGCGGCACGTTGACATCCCCGTTCTCGGCAATAGAGTCAACCCAATGTGCCGGATTGTGAGTGAGGAGTATCTTGGTCACGGCATCGCCCGGTGTCGGGTAAGCAGCGGCAAAGGAGCCGTAGATAGGGAAGGGGCGGTCGCCGATATTCTCCACGCCTATGATGGCTATGGAGTCGTTGCCGCGTCTGACCATGGCTGTTTCGTTGAGCAGAAGCCGCCATCCCATCGAGCCGATGGCATCACGGAGATGCTTGCGGCTCGCGGCCTTGACCTCCTCGGATGGCCAGTCGGCATAGTCGCCATAGTCGTGATTGCCGAAGATGGCATACACCCCGTCGCGAGCCTTGATGCGGGCCAACGAACTGACATGAGGATCGATCTCTGACGAACGGGCATTGACGATGTCGCCGGTGAACACCACGGCATCTGCATCGAGTGCGTTAATTCTCTCGGCTACCTTGTTAATGAATGTGTTGGAGTCGCCATAGGTGCCAGTGTGGAAGTCGGAAAACTGGAGTATCTTGTAACCGTCAAACTCCTTCGGAAGTCCGGCTATTTCCACTGTCACCTCCTTGACATCAATCCTGAATCTGTTGATTAGGGCTCCACCCCACATGGCGGCAAGAACGATTGCGCCAAGTGTGAGTCCGATATAGAGGCATGGCTTCCATGAACGTCCACCCCACAGGTGCGGAATTTTGCCCACAACCATCATGAGGGCCAGCATATATTTGGCGAAGTATATGGACAGGTAGCTGAACAGTATCCACATGTCCGTGAGCAGCATTGCGTTGTCTCCTGATCTGCGGGGGAGACAGATGGCCACGACCAGTACTATCCATAGCACGATCGAGCTCCACAACTGCACCCGGGTGGCTTTGCCTGATCCAAATCTCTTGAGGAGCGAGCGATAGATGTATGAGTCAACCAGCAGGTTGACCAGTATGAGTATCACTCCGGGTAATATAGGTATTCGCATAGACGATCAGCAGTAACCGGTGGCGAGGAGCTTGTTGCGGAGCGGATTGGCATACATGGTGTACATGTAAGTGCGCATGAAGTTCCTCTCCTGTGGCGTGATGTCCTCCACATCCACCTTGTCAAGCTGGCCTTCGATATAATTCCTCACCTCCTCGGCTTCATCGGGGGTGTAACGGTCGGTGTACATGTCCGAATCAAACGCGGTGTCATAGGCCACATAGTTGATAGGGAATATTTTATAGCCGCCATGGATACCGCAGTCTATGCTGTGGCACACCCTGTCGATGACCTCGCTCTTGTCTGTGCCGTGGTCGTTGAGCGAAAGTATCATATCAGACAGGCAAGACGAGAACGAAACATGTACCTTTCCCTTAAATCCCATCAGGCCGGTCTCCATGGCAAAAAGATCGTCATGCTGTGTCTTTTTGAAGCTGGGGTCGCGGTGGCTCAGAAGATATTCGCGTGCCTTGAGATAATCATTCGGGTCATATTCATATGATATGGCCACAGGGAAGATATTGAGCGCGGCAAGATTCTCGGCAGTACCACCGGGGCCTTCGAGTGCGAGCATCTTGAGCACGCTTTTCTGTGTGCGGTCGCTCGAGTCCTTGGCTCGCCCCTGCCTTTGGGCTATCCAGATGCTCTTCTTTTTGTCAGCTATGGCATGATGGATGTAGGCCGAAAGCTGCCTGGCGGCATCGAGTGCCTGACGGGTCGGTAGGTTGCGCTTCACGATAAAACTGCCATTGAGTTTCACAAGATGCGTGATCCAATCATATATCAGAAGATTGTCTCCGATTGCCACCTCGGAGGCTGGTCTGCCCTTGAGAAGGAAACAGAGGTTGAGAAAAGAGGCATCGAGCACAATATCGCGGTGGTTGGATATAAATGTGTAGGCCATGCCTGATGTCAAGTTCTCAAGCCCGGTGGATGTGATGCCTGCGGTTGTCTTTCTCTCGAGGGTCTCGAGAAATCCTTGCATCACACGTGTCTGGAAATCGTTTTTTCCCTTGCAACTACGGAGTGTCTTGATGAGCTCAGTGTAATCTACGTCAGGAAGGACCCATCTGACCGCATGCTCAAATCCCGGCTCGGCCACGAGTTTCTCTATATTCTCTGCGAAATGCTCGTCGTCATAAGGAGCAATTTCTGAAAAATCAATTGAAGCGTTCATGTTACGCGCAGTGTAGAAGTGATGATTACGGGGTGCGGGGGCGCAATAGTCAGCGGCCCTGTACCCGCAAAACAATATTCAGGTCAAAGGTAGGGCTTTTATCTCTACTCTGCAAGTGGGCGGTCGGGATTTTTTAATCAGAGACCGATTTAATTAAGTTTTTTTGACAAAAAGAGAGGCGTCTGCTCTCCAGACGGGGGAGCAGACGCCTCGGTGATAACTTGGGGTTGAGTGTCTTTTAAAGAGCTTTGCGGTAGAGCTCGAGCACCTCCTCGCGAGTGCACTCACGGGGATTGCCGGGAGTGCAGACATCGGCCATGGCGGCGTCTGCCAGTCGCTCGAGATCAGACTCCTTGACGCCGAGCTCGGAGAGATGCTGTGGTATTCCGACACGGATGGCGAGGTCCTTTACAGCCTTAACAGCTGCTGCGGCAGCCTCCTCGTCGGTCATGCCGGGAGTATAGACATCCATAGCTTTTGCTATAGTGACATATTTGGGCAGGGCGGCGGGGGCATTATACTCCATGACGAGCGGCAGCAGCAGGGCGTTGGCCACACCGTGAGGAATGTCGAAGATGGCGCCGAGAGGGTGGGCCATGCCGTGGACAAGGCCGAGACCGACGTTGGAGAATGCCATACCGGCGATATACTGTGCGACGGCCATGCCGTTGCGAGCATCAGCGTCAGAGGGGTTATTGACGGCTGTCTCGAGATAGCGGTTGATCATTTCGATAGCCTTTATCTCAAACATGTCGCTCATCTCCCAAGCTCCCTTGGTGATGAGACCCTCGATGGCGTGGGTGAGGGCATCGAGACCGGTGGAGGCCGTGAGGCTGCGGGGAAGGGTATACATCAGCTCGGCATCGACAATGGCGATTGCGGGGATGTCGTTGGGGTCTACGCAGACCATCTTCTTGGCGTTTTTCTCGTCGGTGATGACATAGTTGATGGTCACCTCGGCCGCAGTCCCGGCGGTGGTGGGGAGAGCTATCACGGGCACGGATTTGGTGTGTGTCGGCGCTACTCCTTCGAGCGACACCACGTCGGCAAACTCGGGGTTGTTGGTTATTATACCGACAGCCTTGGCCGTATCCATTGACGAGCCTCCGCCTATGGCTACGATAAAGTCAGCCCCCGACTCTGCAAATGCCTTGACTCCGGCGTTTACATTGGCTACGGTGGGATTGGGCTTGACGTCGCTGAAGACTTCGTAAGGTATGCCGGCCTTGTCGAGGACTTCGAGCACTTTGCCGGCCACACCAAACTTGATGAGCTCCTTGTCTGTCACAATCAAGGCCTTGTGCAGACCAAGACGTTTGATCTCGGAGGGGAGAACTTCGCGAGCGCCGGGCCCGAAATATGATACCTCGTTGAGGATGAATCTATTGACCATTGTTTTTCGTCGTTTAATTGGTATTAGTGAGTTATCTTCTTTGCAAATATAACTATTTTGCCCGACATTTCACTATCTCAGTCGGCGAACTTTTGAAAAAATCAGATGTTATACTTCTGAAACGATTCAACTATAAAATCTGAGAGTACTGACATACATGTCGCAAGCAGAGCGACTGTACACAAAAGAAATCTCCCTCCGGACAACTTTTCCCAAAGTCAATCCGGCGGGAGTCCCATTTAATAACAAATCATTTAACAAATATGGAAAAAAATAACATGGAATAATTACGAATAAATTTCTTTCTTAGCCGCGAGGAGAGTGTTCTTCATCAATGAGCAGATGGTCATGGGACCTACGCCTCCGGGGACAGGAGAGATGAACGAGCATTTCTCGGCCACATTGGCAAAGTCTACGTCTCCGCTCAGACGGAAACCGCTCTTGCGCGAGGCATCAGGCACGCGTGTGGTGCCAACGTCAATGATGGCTGCTCCGGGCTTCACCATATCGGTGGTCACGAATCCGGGCTGACCGAGGGCGGCGATGATGATGTCGGCCTCGGCGCAGATCTCCTTGAGGTTTTCAGAGGCGCTGTGGAGCACGGTCACCGTGGCATTGCCGGGTGTTGACTTCTGCATCATGAGCATGGCGACAGGCTTGCCCACTATTTTGCTGCGCCCGAGTACCACACATCTTTTACCCTTAGTCGGCACCTCATATCGGCGCAGGAGCTCCATGATGCCCGAGGGAGTGGCAGACACAAAGCAGGGGAGACCTATGGACATACGGCCTACGTTGACGGGATGGAAGCCATCCACATCCTTGCGATAGTCTATAGCTTCGATGATCTTCTGTTCGGAAATATGTCGGGGGAGGGGGAGCTGAACTATAAAACCGTCCACCTCGGGGTCGTTATTGAGAGAGGCTATGGTCTCGAGGAGTTTTTCCTCGGTCACATCATCCTCAAACCTTATCAGTGAGGAGCGGAATCCACACACCTCACAGGCTTTCACTTTGTTTGCCACATAGGTCTCCGACCCTCCGTCGTGGCCCACGAGAATGGCAGCGAGGTGAGGGCGGCGCTTGCCGGCGGCCACCATCTCCTCGACTTCGGCCGCTATCTCTTTCTTTATGTCGTCGGCTACTTTTTTGCCGTCAATGATTGTCATATTATACAGATTATGGATTGTTGTATGATCAGCGGCGCAGACCTCCGCGCATATTGCGCATCATCGACATGGGGTTTTTGAATCCTGCCACCTGTTTCATCATCTTGCGGGCCTCGTCAAACTGCTTGATGAGTCTGTTCACCTCCTGAATGTCTGTGCCCGAGCCTTTGGCAATGCGCTTGCGGCGCGATCCGTTGATTATCTCCGGGTGCTCGCGCTCTTCGGCCGTCATAGAGCTGATGATCGCTTCAATCCCCTTGAAGGCATTGTCGTCGATCTCCACATTTTTCAGCGCCTTACCTACGCCGGGGATCATTGAGGCAAGTTCCTTGAGGTTGCCCATCTTCTGGATCTGACGGATCTGCTGGAGGAAGTCGTTGAAGTTGAACTGGTTTTTGGCAATCTTGCGCTGCAGCTCGCGGGCCTGTTTCTCGTCATAGGCATTCTGGGCCTTCTCGACGAGCGACACGATGTCGCCCATGCCGAGAATACGGTCAGCCATACGGGACGGGTGGAACAGATCGAGGGCATCGAGCTTCTCGCCGGTACCCACAAACTTGATGGGCTTGGTGACGACAGTGCGGATCGAGAGTGCCGCACCGCCGCGGGTGTCGCCGTCGAGCTTGGTCAGCACTACGCCGTCAAAGTCGAGGCGGTCGTTGAAGGCCTTGGCCGTGTTGACTGCATCCTGACCGGTCATCGAGTCGA
>CAZAWC010000004.1:0-40661 GCA_964488595.1 uncultured Staphylococcus sp.
AATACGTCCTGCTCAACGGCAACCAGATCGTGATGATCCTGCTCAACTACATCATCACGCGCAATCAGGAGCTCGGCCTCATCAAGGGCAACGAATTTGTGGTCAAGACCATCGTCACCACCGAGACCATCAAGGCCATCTGCGACGCCAACAAGGTCAAGATGTATGACTGCTACACCGGCTTCAAATGGATCGCCGCCGTGATGCGCGACAACGAAGACGTGCTCCGCTACCTCGGCGGCGGCGAAGAGAGCTACGGCTTCCTCGCCGAGACATTCGTCCGCGACAAGGACGCCGTCTCCGCATGCTCGCTCATGGCCGAGGCCTGCGCATGGGCCAAGGACAAGGGTCAGGACTTCCAGGCCATGCTCGCCGACATCTACTGCAAATACGGCTTCAGCATGGAGGTAGGCGTCAGCGTAGTGCGTCCCGGCAAGACAGGCGCCGAGGAGATTCAGGCCATGATGAAACAGTTCCGCGCCAATCCTCCCAAGTCGCTCGCCGGCAGCCCCGTAGAGGTCATCAAGGACTACGCCTCGCTCGACCTCATCCGCACCGCCGACAACAGCGTGGAGAAGCTCAACTTCCCCACCACCTCCAACGTGCTCCAATACTTCACCGCCGACCAGTCCAAGATCTCCGTACGCCCCTCAGGCACAGAGCCCAAGATCAAATTCTACATGGAGGTCCGTGTCCCCATGGCCAAGGTCGAAGACTACGACGCCTGCAAGCAGGCCGCACAGGCCAAGATCGAAGCCCTCAAGAAGGACCTCGGCATCTGATCTGCCTTGGGTATGCGTCCATGACGCACCCGCCCATACATAATTAACCCCACTCGACCCCCGCCCGCACGGACACCCCCCTGCCGGCGGGGGTTAATGTCAATCACGAATCCCCCTAAAAACGTGAGCCAAACCCCACCCGACACGACTGACACCGGAGACTCCACACACCTCACCTCCCGCGGGACTGGCACCGGTAACCCCACGCTTCTCACCTCCGGTCCACGGTGTGGGCCGCATATTCACGAAAGCTCCTCCCCCATCGGGAACTGCCGAAGCCAAGGCCCACTCCGCGGGCCGGATAATGTCGGGAGCCAATCTGTACCCATTCCGTGTGCCGCAGTCATATAGAATTGGATTCGCCCTCATCACTATGAAAAAATGTGATGACCTGTCCCAATTTTTTCACAAGATCACTACATTATATCTCCTACCTTGTCAGTCGATGAAATTCACCATTAAGATTATCTATCATTTTACTCTCAGTAACAGTATCTAGGTCTATATCAAAGACTTCTTTTCCATCGCTTTCATACTGAATAATAATCAGTCCACCTCCTTGTTCCCAATGAAAATGTTCTTCATCAGAATAAATGTCACTGTAAATTCCACGATACCCAGTTCCATCCTTTCTGAAGCGATACGTAATAAGACAGCCTTCAGGTATTTGGAATTTTTTAGGTTCATAATTCCACTCACCTATCAAATTATTTTCAAACCAAATATCGCCTTTTACTGTCGAGGCAGAAGAGTTGCGGCTTGCCATATCGGAATGGCCGACGTTATCCGCAGGGTGATATGTCACACCCAATTCACGTAAATATTTAGAAGCAGTTTCGTACACTCTGTGACTCTTTTGCCACTCTACATCCATCGCTTTTTTGTACCAATATATAGCCTCCTGTTTGTCTCCCACAGACGTATAAAACCATCCGAGGGAGCTGGCTGCCACAGCGTAGTCATTATTAGCAGCTTCATGTGTCAATTTGAGAAATTCCGACATATTTTTTTCAAGGCCATGCTCTCCATTCTCATACAGCTTTCCTAAATGATATTGAGCGTAGGCAATAAACCATTTATTTTTTTGAAGATCATTAATATTATAGGCTGTTATTTTAAGCCAATAGACATATTTCTCATCGTTTTTATCAATACAATGCAATCCATACATATATATGATTGAAAGATCCCATTGAGCCTTTGCATTACCGTTCTCTGCCGCTTTTGTCAGCCATTTCATACCCTCTTCACTCCTCAATGATTTATCCCTTGGGAGATAAAAACACGCAAGTTCATATTGCGCATCAGCATCGCCGGCCTGAGCCTTTCTCAGCAATGCGGGATCCTGTGCCTGTACCGCTATCGAGCAGCAGAGGAGGAATAAAAAACAGATTATTTGTTTCATGGTTTGTTTAATCCGCCTCGGTCATCCTCTCGTTAGCGGCTAAAGAATTGATTATAAAACGAAAAAGCGTAGGAATCTGTATCTGTTACCGTCCTACTACTGGAGGCTTCTCGCATTGCCCTATCAAAGTCGGACGGCAACGCAGAAGCCCACGCCTGTATATGCAATCATCGCGTCCGGCCATATTCCTCCCGGAATATCCTGCCGGATGCAAAAAAATACATATCCACGGGCATCTACCGTTGCTCAATCCTTGACTTTGATATGAAATTTTGCGAGAATTTCCAGTAGTCAAGAATCAGCGCGGATAAACGCTTTTACAAAATGTATGTTCACTGCATCCCGCCCGCTTGACCCCGGACCGGGGATTCTGCAAGGCGGTCTGCAATGGCAAAGGTATGAATTATTTTCAAACAAGCCAATAGATTTATCCCTTTGCAAATTTTTTTTGGATATTAGCAGCAGAAAGACCACTCCCCATCTCAGCGGAGCGGCTCGCAATCGGCCCCGGGACGGGGTCGGGGCCTTGGTAGGCCCCCGCCTCGGCGGGGGTAATATGTAGCCCCCAACCAAAATCCGGCTCCCGGAGGGAGTCGTGGCATACCCGCGTCGTTACGACTCGGATGGTATTTTGAATCGGGTTGACATCATGTTTCGTCCGGGGACAGGATTCCAAAGACGATAAACCACGACTCCCTCCGGGAGCCGAAGAATGATTTTCGATTGCTTATACCCCGGCCAAGGCCGGGGCCTGCCGAAGCCAAGGCCCACTCGGCGGACGGCATTATATTATTCATCAATCACTATACCCACCGGGGCGATGGCTGAGATGTCATATATCTGCATCATCGTTACCATTCCCCCTCACAGACACACACAAAAAAAATGCGGAACGTTTCACAACGGCCCGCACACTTTAACCTAACTTTTTGTTGACTTTACAATTCTTTTTTATGATAGTAGCTATATGCCACAGACGCTTAATACTACGTTGCAAAGTTACGAATTATTCGAGAGTACGCAAGACAAAATTTAGTTAAATTATATTAACACCCCGTCCCGACATAGCACATTGCAACCATCGACCCACATTTTCAGCCATAAAGGCATCTCTTCAGGCCATAATATAGTCCATCTCCACTGCCAGTCGGGACGCTCTGAGAATAAAGGACGGATTTTTTTGACAATACGGCAAAAAAGGGTTATATTTGCCGCTGATATCACCATAAATCACCACCACGCCACCACCACAGTCATGGACAAGATCACCGCCACCATCATCACCCTCAACGAAGAGAACCGTATCGGCGACTGTCTGGACTCGCTGCGCGATGTCGCCGACGAGGTGGTGGTGGTCGACTCATTCTCGACCGACTCCACCGTGCGCATCTGTCTCGACCACGGCTGCAAGGTGACCCGGCGCAAGTTTGACGGCTTCGGCGCACAGCGCCAGTATGCCACCTCGCTCGCCACCCACCGATTCATCCTCTCGATTGACGCCGACGAGGTGCTCTCCCCCGCCCTGCGCGAGTCGCTGCTGCGCCTCAAGGCCGAGGGATTCGACCACAGAGTCTATGTGATGTCGCGGCTCAACTTCTATTGCGGCTATCCCGTGCGCCACTGCGGATGGTATCCCGACCCGCAGATACGCCTCTTTGACAAGCGATATGCCAACTGGAATCTGCGCGACGTGGGCGAGAAGGTGATATTCCGCGACTCGGTGCGCCCCGAGCCGGTGGACGGAGACATACTCCACTATCGCTGCGACACGCGCGAACAGTTTCGCTCCATCACGCGCTCGCACGCCGGCATCAAGGCCCGTGTGCTGGCGGCACGCCCCGAGAGCATCTCGGCCCTCACCCCCATGGCCCGCGGCCTGCGCGCTTGGTGGCACACATTCATCTCGGAGGGGGGCATCCTCGAAGGCTCCGTAGGCCGCGAGATAGCCACAGAGAGCTATCGCAGCGAATACCTCGCCTACTCCGCCGCCAAGAAGCTCAAATAATCACCCCCCGGCACCGGGGTCCGGATTGATAACCGACAAAAACAAGCGGCACCCGACGGGAGTCATGGACTTACCCGTGGGATGCCGCTTGAGTATGTGGGGGGATGTCACGCCCGGGGGGCGCGTGAGGGCGTCAGCGGAGGATGATCTTGGCTACGTGTGATGTGCCGTCGGCGGCGATCACCTGCAGGATGTAGGCACCCGGGCGACCCGAGGGACGCGGGAGGATGGAGCTGGCGCGCGTGGAGCATATCATCCTGCCGTCGAGCCCGAAGAGAGCTATACCGGCGGGATCGGCGGGAGTCTCCACCACGATGGCACCGTCGGTCACACAATAGGCCAGACCGTCGGCCCCGGCGGCGGGGAGCCGGCCGATGGAGCTCTGCGAGCCATCGGCATATACCTTGGCAAAGAAGTCATACACGCGGATGCCGCCGTTGTTGGACGTGGGGTTGACAAACTTCACGGTCACAGGCTTGTCGGTCTGCTCGATGCCGGCCACGGCCATGAGGTCCCACCCGGTGAGGGTAGCCTTCTTGAGCTTGTCGGACGTCCACGAATGTTCGGTGTCGCCCTCATACTGCCAGCGCACCTCGAGATAGCGGCCGCCGGTGAAGTGGACATTGGCCTTGAGCTCGAGCAGCGATGGGAGGTGCCATACCAGCGCACCGCCGCGCTCCACATTGACGGCACCCTTGGTGCAGCCGCCGGGCACCACGTTGTCGCTCTCGGTGTAGTCGGGATTCCATGTGGTGGTGTAGGAGCTGCTCGACTCTATGTCGACCACACCCTTGAGGTCGTCGGGCAGAGCCTCGAAGGGATCCTGAATGTTATACCAGTCGCCGGTGAGGATGCGGTAGGCGGTCTCGAGAGAGATCGACCCCGTGAGCGACACGGGGAGCATGCCGCCGGTGGCGGTGACGGTATAGGTACCCTGCGTGGCGGGCACGCCTGTGATGGTGAGCTTAAGGCCCTCGACCGTGGCCGAGAGGCCCTCGGGGAGCGAGGCCACCTCGATGGCCGTGGCGCCACCGGCGGCCTCAAAGACGATAGGCTCGACGGGATTGTTGTAGAAGAGTGCCTGAGTGGCATTGCCCGTGGTGCAGACGAGGGTGGCGGGGGCCACGTCGCTCACGGTGATATTCACATCGAGCGCGGCCTGAGTCTCGCCACCCACCGTGGTGATGGTGGCGGCCACATCGGCCGTGGGGACACCCGACAGGGTGAGGGTCTTGGCCTCGGCGTCGCGGGTCAGCGTGAGCGTTCCGGCGCCGGTCACGGCCACGTCGGTGGCTGCGCCTCCCCACTTCACCGTCACGGGCTCTATCTCTGTGCCCTTATAGACGGTCTGCTCCGTCTCGCCGCTCACCAGATAGAGGCGGCCTGCCGAGGGCACACCGCTCTCAAACGCCCCGAGGTCGGGAGCAGCGCCGTTGTGCTCGATGGTCACCGGGGCAGCCTCCACCAGCTCGAGGCCATACTGTGCGGCCTCGGCCTCGGTCATGAAGCGCACGGGCACGAACCCGTCGGTCACCTCGCCCATGTCCACAAACTTGCTGCCGCTCACCAGACGGGCAAAGTTGTTGTCGGGAAGCGAGCCGTCGGGGTTGCGGGGAGCCTTGGCGTCGGCCTCGGCCAGCGAGAGGAACTGGGCGGAGTGGTCGGCGGCATAGACCTTGGTGCCGTTCACCTTGTTGCCATCCTTCACGGGGTCGGTGCCGTCGATGAGGGTCCACGAGTTGAAGTCGGTGTCGGGATCCACATAGCCCTCCTTGCCGACCGAGAGAAACTCGTGGTTGAGCTTGCGGGGGAGGAATCCCACACAGTTGCGGATGCGCATGCCGCCAAACTTGAACATGGTGGGAAAACGATAGTTATACTCATTGTCCCATGCCACATTGTTAAACAGGTACATACCCTCATAGGCATTGTTCTGGTCGAATCCCTTGACCGTGTTGGAGAACGACACGCAATTTCTCACCACATGCGCGCCAGTCGACTGGTCAAAGGCCGAGCCACCCGACGAGCCGCCGCCGCCGAGCTTGAAGCCGTTGCCATTGCCCGGAGTGGCGTTGCCGTTGGCATCGAGCGCGGCATTCCATGCCCAGCAGTGGTCTATCACCACGGGATGGTAGACCATATAGAGGTCCCAGTTGTCGTCAGAGTTGTTCCATGCGCGGCAACCGTAGAACTCCGTGCCCGGGCCCGGGAACAGCTTGCAGGCAAACCCGTCGGCATCGCCGCCGTCATCGCTGCCGCTGAAGCTAACGGCATCATAGTTATTATAGGAATCACAGTTGATCACCTTGTTGCCGCGGCAATATGTGTAGCCGGGGTTGAACTCGGGCGTGCCCTTGATGGGAAAACTCTTGGTCTCCTCGATGCTCCAGTCCTTGAACATGCCTATCTGAAGGCCGGTGTCATTGTTGTCGCGAAACACACAGTTCTCGAAGATGTTGTAGCTGCCCTCCACCTTCACACCGTTGTCCTTGGCCTTCTGGAAGGTGATCCCCTTCACATGCCAGTAATTGGCCCAGTAGGGGAAATACATGCAGCGGGCCATCTTGAACTCGATATTGCTCTTGGGCACCACCTGCGAGCCGTCGACGATCACCTCGTCGGTGCCGTAGGCCATGAGGCGGATGCGCGAGTCGGAGGTAGTGGCCTTCTCGGGCACCACAATACGCTGGTCAATGTAGTAAGTGCCACCGTGGACATAGATGGTGCCTCCCGGCTCCACCACATCGACAGCTTTCTGAATCGTGGCATAAGGCGACTCGGCCGTTCCGGCTCCTGAGTCATTGCCGTCCACAGCCACATGAATGGCAGGCGTGGCGGCCATCCCCGTCAATGCCGTCACAGACATGACGAGGGATAACAGTAGTTTATCCATCTGTTTCTCGGTATAGTTAGATATATAGGTGATGCAAATTTACATCTTATGTTACATTAATCCAAAATAAAGTTTGTAATTTTGCACTCTATGCACATTATTCTTGTCACAGGGGGACAGCGGTCGGGCAAGAGCGAGATGGCCGAGGGGCTGGCGCTGAGCCGCAGCGACTCCCCGGTCTATCTGGCCACCGCCACGGTGGCCCCCGGCGACACCGAGATGGAGCGTCGCGTCGCGGCCCACAAGGCTCGCCGCGGCCCCCGGTGGAGCGCCATCGAGGAGCCCCTCACGCCCGCCGTCCACGCCTCCCGGCTGGCCGGGCGCACGGTGCTGGTGGACTGCCTGACGCTCTGGGCCACGAATCTGTTTTTCGCCCACGGCGACGACGACACCCTCGCCGCCGAGGCATTTGCCACCGAGCTGCAGGCCCTCGCCGCCATCCCCGGCATAGACCTCATCCTCGTCACCAACGAGATAGGTATGGGTGGCATAAGTCCCAACCCGCTCCAGCGACGTTTCACCGACCTGCAGGGGCGTGTCAACCGCCTCGCGGCCGAGATGGCCGACGAGGTGTATCTGATGATTTCAGGAATACCGGTTAAGATAAAATGATACAGTTTGACATCCGTCGCCCCGACCGCGCCATCGAGCCGGCCCTGCGCGACAAGATAGACAATCTCACCAAGCCCAAAGGCTCGCTGGGGAGGCTCGAGGAGCTGGCCCTGCAGATAGGGATCATCCAGCAGACCCTCACGCCCCGGCTCGAACATCCCTGCAACATCCTCTTCGCCGCCGACCACGGCATCATAGCCGAGGGGGTGAGCGTCTCGCCCAAGGAGGTGACCCGCCAGCAGTGCGAGCACTTCACGCGCGGAGGCGCCGGCATCAACTTCCTGTGCGACCAGCACGGATTCAGGCTCCTCGTGGTGGACGCCGGGGTAGACAGCGAGTTTGCCCCCGAGAGCGGCATCATCGACATGAAGGTGCGCCGCTCGTCGCGCAACTTCCTCCACGAGGCCGCCGTCACCCCCGGCGAGGCTGACCTGTGCCTGAGCCGCGGGGCCGAGATGGTGAGCCGCGTGCATGCCGAGGGGTGCAACGTGGTGAGCTTTGGCGAGATGGGGTCGGGCAACACCTCGGCCGCCTCGATGTGGATGCACATCCTCACCGGCATCCCCCTCAGTCAGTGCATCGGCGCTGGCGCCGGACTCGACGCCCCCGGAGTGGCCCGCAAGCTCGACGTGCTCACCCGCGCCCTCCGCGCCTACAGCGGCGACGGCTCGCTGTGGAGCAGGCTGTGCTGGTTTGGCGGCCTCGAGATGCTCATGGTCGTGGGGGGCATGCTCCGCGCCGCCGAGCTGGGGATGGTCATTCTGGTGGACGGCTTCATCATGACCGCCTGCATGGCCGCCGCCTTAGCCCTGAGCCCCGCCGTGGGCGAGTATGCCGTCTATGGCCACTGTGGCGACGAGTCGGGCCACCGCCTGATGCTCGACGCCCTCGGGGCGCGTCCGCTCCTCAGCCTGTCGCTGCGTCTCGGCGAGGGGTCGGGTGCCGTGTGCGCCTATCCCATAGTCGACTCGGCCGTGAGGATGATCGGCGAGATGGACTCATTCCGCAAAGTCTCTGTGACCAAATACTTCTGAGCCGTGACCCACCGCCTCTGCGCCGCCGTCATCTTCTTCACCCGGCTGCCGCTGTGGCGGGTGGTGACCCCTCCCCCCGAGGCCTACCGCCGGGTGGTGGAGCTGTGGCCCGTGGCCGGGTGGATCACCGGAGGCATAGCCGCCCTCACGCTGCTGCTCGCCTCGACGGTGATGCCGCAGACCGCCGCTGTGGCCCTCGCCCTCGCCGTGAGGGCTCTGCTCACCGGCGGCCTCCACGAGGATGGGCTGGCCGACTGGTGGGACGCCATGGGTGGCGGCCATGACCGTGAGCGGATACTGGCCATCATGAAAGACTCCCACATCGGCACCTATGGCGTGATGGGCCTGATATTCTACTACCTCCTCTCGGTGACCATGCTCTCGGGGCTGGCGGTCCACGCGGCTTGCGCCGTGCTCCTCGCTGCCGACGCGTGGAGCAAGTGCTGTGCCTCGCAGATCATCAACCGCCTCCCCTATGCCCGCACGGAGGCCACGGCCAAGAACCGCACCGTCTATACCCCCATGCCCCTCGGGGCGCGTGTGCTCAACCTCGCCGCGGGGCTGCTCCCCGCCGCGCTGCTCCCGGTGGCGCTCCTCCCCGCCCTGCTCGGCCCGGTGGTGGCCGCCGCCCTCTGCATCCGCACCATGCGCCGCGCCATCGGGGGCTATACCGGCGACTGCTGCGGGGCCACGGCGCTGACAGGCGAGCTGGCATTCTATCTCTCGGCCCTTATCTGTCAAAAAATCATTTAAAAATAGGGCTCGTTTGCAGGATTTTTGCTACTTTCGCTTGTTAAACTCAGGAGCTGAAAAAGACCCCACCCTTCTATGGAAAAAATCAAAGTCAAGATAATCAACACATCGGCCAACGCCCTCCCCGCCTACGAGACCCCCTCGGCAGCGGGGATGGATGTGCGCGCGGCCATCACAGAGCCCGTCACGCTGGGTCCGCTCGAGCGCACCCTCATCCCCACCGGGCTGCGCATACAGCTGCCGCAGGGCTATGAGTGTCAGATCCGTCCCCGCTCGGGGCTGGCCCTGCGCCACGGCATATCGCTGGTCAACACCCCCGGCACCGTCGACGCCGACTATCGCGGCGAGATAGGCATCATAGCCATCAATCTCTCGTCCGAGCCCTACACCATCACCCCCGGCGAGCGGATCGCACAGATGGTCATCAAGGAGTATGTCAAGGTGGAGTGGGAGCCGGTGAGCCGCATAGACGAGACCGAGCGCGGCGACGGCGGCTTCGGCCACACAGGCACCGAGTGACCTTCCACACCCCATCTCCCCACCACACCCTCAACACACCACGCATTGAAACGTCTACCTCTCATACTCTCCGTCATCGTGCTGCTCGCGGCCCTCGCGCCGCAGGCCCTCGCACGCCGGCAGAACGGCACCGCCCCCGGCGGCGATGCCGCCAAGGCCGACTACCTTTATCTCGAAGCTCTGCGCGCCAAGTCGAAGGACCGCACCGACGACGCCTACTATCTGCTGACCCGCGCCCATGCGCTCAATCCCGCCGACAAGGAGATCAATCTCGAGCTGGCATCCTATCTGCTCAACTTCGACGACTCCACGTCGCAGGCCGACGCCATCAATATGATGCTCGACTATTATCTGGCCAACCCCTCCGACTTTCAGAGCGGGTCGCGCATCGGGCTGCTGCTGGGGCGCATAGGTCGCGAGGATGAGGCCCTGCGCGTGTGGGACCTGCTCCACACCTTCCACCCCGCACGCGTCGAGGTGACCAACATGCTGGCCCAGTCGCTGCTGCTCAGCGGCACCGACGAGGAGACAGCCCGCGGCATGGCCTTACTGGACACCATCGAGATGACCGAGGGCCCCTCGGTGACCATCTCGTCGGCCAAAATCAGCGTCTACTACTATCGCAACGACACGGCCTCGATCCTCTCGGAGGTGGACCGCCTCTGCTCGCTGCGCCCCACGAGCTCCGAGTTTCATGTGTTTGCCGGCGACGCCTACAGCATGTTTGGCGACAGTGGCCGCGCCGTCAGGCTCTATGACCGCGCCATCGAGCTCGACTCCACCAGCGGATTCGCCTACTTTGCCAAGGCCAAACACTACTGGCAGGCGGGCGACACGGCCACATACGACCGCGAGATACGCAACGCGCTGAAGCAGACAGGATTTGACGTCGACACCAAGCTGCGCATCCTGCGTGCCTATATAGCCGGGGCCAAGGACGACTCCACGCGCCGCCCGGTGGTGCGCGCCCTTTTCGACACCCTCCAGCTGCAGCACCCGCTGGAGCACGACATCCACTCGCTCTACTCGGCATGGCTCATCGAGGAGGAGGACTATCCCGCCGCCATCGAACAGCAGGAACAGGCCCTCGGCCTCGACCCCGACGACCCCGCCGGGTGGGACATGCTCGCCTCGCTCTATGTGCAGACCGACGACTATGACCGCGCCGAGGAGGCCGTGACGCGCGCCATCCGCTATGAGCCCGACGAGCCCGCGCTGAGGATGAAACTCGGCTCGCTCTACACCATGCGCAGTGAGTATCGCAAGGGGATCCGCATGTATGAGGAGGCCTTGGAGCGATATGACTCCACCGACACCAAGGCGCGCTCCGAGGCCTACACCTCGATAGCCGACAACTATTATCAGCTCGGGCTGGCCGACAGCGCCTTCACATACTATGACCAAGCCATCCGTGTCAACCCCGACAATCTCATAGCGCTCAACAATGCCGCCTATCACATGGCATGCCGCGGCGAGAATCTCGACCTCGCGCTGGCCATGATAGAGCGCGTGCTGGCCTCCGACCCCAACAACCCCACCGACCTCGACACATATGCGTGGGTGCTGTTCAAGCGCAAGGACTATGCCAAGGCCCGCGAGGTGATAGACCGCACCATGGACCTGCTCCTCGTGCCCGGCCCCGACATCTTGGAGCATGCCGGCGACATCTACTTCATGGAAGGGGAGCCGGCCCGGGCAGTGGAGTTCTGGCAAAAGGCCCTCGACCTCGACCCCGACAAAGACAACGAACTGCTGCGCCGCAAGGTGCGCGACAAGACATTCTATTACGAATAAATCCCCCCACACATCTTCACCCATCATGACCCGACACCACCACCTGCTGCCGCTCATCCTCCTCCCGCTCATCTGCCTGCTGGGCGGATGCTCAGCCTCGCGCACCGACCAGCCCGCCACCCCGGCCATCCCCGAGGTGCCCGGCCATGTGGCCGAGGCCGCCGCACGCCTCACGGAGACCGCCGCGGCCACACAGTGGCAGAGCGTGTCGCTGCCCGTGAGCCTCAAGGTGCGCGACGCCGGCATGCCCAAGGTGAGCGGCACACTCACCATGGTGCGCGACAAGGAGATCCGCCTCTCATTCCGCTTTCTAGGCATGGAGATGGGCGCCCTCTCGGTGACCGCCGACTCGGTGAAAGGCTATGTGAAGCTGCGCAAGGTGTATCTCAGCGAGAGCATCGCCGACCTGATGGGTGGCTATCCCGCCACTACGGGCAATCTGCAGTCGCTCCTCCTCGGCCAGCCGTTCACCATCGGCGCCCCCGCCTTCGAGGCCGGGAAGGCCGAGATCAAGGCCGCAGGCACCGGCGCCTACACCATCACCCCGCCGCAGGCCCCCGGCGCGCTCGGCTACAGCTTTGAGGCCTCGCTCACCGCCAACCGGCTCACCGGCGTGGTCTTCAACCGCAACAGCACCCGCGCCACGGTGCTCTACACCGACTTCTCCACCGCATGGGCCCCGGCGGCACACCCCGGACAGATCGACATCAACGTGGCCGCCGCGGAGCGCGTCTACGGAGCCGAGCTGACCCTCAACTATAGCCGCGTGAGCGTGGACCGCGACCTCGCGCTGCGTCCGCTCGAGATCCCCCGCGGCTACACCCGCATCTCCTCGTCGGCCCTGCTCAAAGCCCTCTCCGAGCTATGATGATGAGGCGACTGTTATCCCTGCTCACGGTCTTGGCGCTGGCCATGGCGCTGGCCACCCCCGGCGCCGAGGCCGCCAAGCCGCGCCGCAAGACCAGACCGGCCCCTGCCGCCACCACGACAAGGACGGTCGACAAGGTGCGCAGCGAGCAGTCGGCGATACAGAAAAGCGTCTCCGAGACAGCCACACGTATACAGGCCACCGAGAAGGAGCTCGACCGCAAGATGGAGGAGCTCAACTCGCTCAACGCCGACATAGCCACACAGACCACCGCCGTGACACGCCTGCGCGCCGACATCGACTCGATCGGCACCGCCATCGGCGCCACCTCCGACTCAATAGCCATGCTCGACAGGGAGCTCGAGGGGATGCGCCGCACATATGCCGCCGCCGTGGCGGGATTGCAGACACGCGGCGGCAACATCGACGCCATAAACTTCATATTCTCCTCCTCATCGTTTGCCGAGGCGTGGCGCCGTCTGCGCTACCTGAGGCGTTTCAGCGAATGGCGCCGTGAGAAAGTGGCCGTGATCAACGCCACGGCAGACCGCATCGCGGCCCACCGCGGACACCTCACCACCCTGCGCCACTCCCGCGACCGCGCACGCCGCCAGGCCGAGCAGCAGCAACACGCCCTGCAGAACAAGCAGGAGGAATCGCGCCGCATGGTGGCATCGCTGCGCAAGGAAGACTCGCGCCTGCGCCGGCGTCTGGCCGAGCAGCGCCAGCGCTCGGCCGCCCTCGACCGCGAGCTCGACCGCCTCATAGCCGAGGAGCAGCGCCGCATAGCCCGCGAGGAGGCCGAACGCCGCCGCAAGGAGGCCGAGCGCGAGGCTCAGGAACGCCGCCGCAAGGAGGCGGGCCGCACCACCCCCTCCACCGGCACGTTAAAGAAAAACGGCGCCTCCACGACAGCATCATCGGCCGGGAGCAAGGCCTCGGCCACCACATCTGCGGCGTCCTCATCAGCCCTCACAGGCTCCTTTGAATCAAACAAGGGTAAACTATTATTTCCTGTCAACGGTTTTTATAAAGTAGTGCGACGGTTCGGGCGTCAGCCCCACCCCACACTCCCCCACGTGACGATCGACAACTCCGGCATCGACATCGAGACAGCCGCCGGAGCCACGGTGCGGGCGGTCTTCGCAGGCACGGTCTCGGCCATCTTCCATCAGGATGGATACGGCACCATCGTCATGCTGCGCCACGGCAGCTATGTCACCGTATATGCCGGCCTGGCAGGGGCGAGCGTGAGCAAGGGGCAGACCGTCACGGCCGGACAGGCCATAGGCACTGTGGCCGGGCTGCCGTCAGGGCGCGGGGGCGAACTGCACTTCGAGGTGCGCAACGAGCGCGCCAAACTCAATCCGTCGGCGTGGGTGAGATGATGCCGTCTCTCCGCCCCTCCCCCAGCGGGATGCGCCGTTTTTATAATCGTCAATAAAGCTATAAGACAATGAAAACTTTCGAAGAATTAGGGGTCAGCGAGCCGCTCCGACGCGCAGTCGGGGATCTCGGATTTGAAGCCCCCATGCCGATACAGGAACGTGTGATACCCCGCCTGCTGGGCGACGCCGACGACATCGTGGCTCTGGCCCAGACCGGCACAGGCAAGACGGCCGCCTTCGGGCTGCCCGTGCTGCAGCGCGTGGACCCCGCCGTCAAGGCCACACAGGCCCTCGTCATCGCCCCCACCCGCGAGCTGTGCCTGCAGATAGCGGGCGACCTCTCGGACTTCTCGCGATATATCGACGGAGTCAAGGTGGTGCCCGTCTATGGCGGCTCGAGCATCGAGAGCCAGATCCGCGCCCTGCGCTCGGGAGCTCAGGTGATAGTGGCCACCCCGGGTCGACTCATCGACCTCATCAAGCGCGGCGTGGTCAATCTGGAGAGCGTCACCACCGTGGTGCTCGACGAGGCCGACGAGATGCTCAACATGGGCTTCCTCGACTCCATCGAGGAGATACTGGCCCACGTGCCCGAGGAGCGCAAGATGCTGCTGTTCTCGGCCACCATGCCCAAGGAGATACTCAAGATAGCCAAGCGATATATGAAGGACTATGAGGAGATCGTGGTGGGCTCGCGCAACGAGGGCGCCGAGACGGTGCGCCACATCTACTATATGGTCAAGGCTCAGGACAAGTATCTGGCCCTGAAGCGCGTGGTGGACAATTCGCCCGGCATCTACGCCATCATCTTCTGCCGCACGCGCCGCGACACACAGGAGATAGCCGACAATCTGATCCGCGACGGATATAACGCCGAGGCCCTGCACGGCGACCTGTCGCAGCAACAGCGCGACATAGTGATGAAGAAGTTTCGCGACCGCGTGGTGTCGCTGCTCGTGGCCACCGACGTGGCTGCCCGCGGCCTCGACGTGAGCGACCTCACCCATGTCATCAACTACGGCCTGCCCGAGGATGTGGCCGTCTACACCCACCGCTCGGGGCGCACGGGGCGCGCCGGCAAGAAGGGTGTCTCGGTGGCCATCATCCACTCGCGCGAGCAGGGACGCCTGCGCGAGATAGAGCGCACCATCGGCAAGACCTTCGAACACCTCAAGGTGCCCACCCCCGAGCATATCATAGAGAAACAGCTCTACAACCTCGCCGACAGGCTGGAGCGCGTCAAGGTCAACGAGGAGGAGATAGCACGCTATCTGCCCGGCATCACACGCAAGCTCGAATGGCTCTCGGAGGAGGACCTGCTGAAGCGTGTCATCTCGCTCGAGTTCAACCGTCTGCTCGACTACTACAAGGGTGTGCCCGACATCGACTTCATCGACGTGAAGCCGCGCGCGGCCCGCGAGGAGCGCAAGGGACGCAAGGGGGCTGAGACACGCCGACCCGCCGACGATGCCGAGAAGGACCGCCGCACCGCCGCCCGCGGCATGGAGAGGATCTATGTCAACGTGGGCAAGCGCGACGGATTCTATGCCGGCAACCTCATCGACATGCTCAACAAGCTGGTGCAGGGGAAGCGCGTGGACGTGGGCCGCATCGACCTGATGCCCGCCTACTCGCTCTTTGACGTGCGCAAGGCCGATGCCCGCAAGGTGGTGGGCGCCCTGACCGGTGCCGACTTCTACGGCAAGCGGATCCACTCGGAGATAGCCGTGCCCGACCGCGACTACTCGAAGATAGCCGACAAGAAGAAAAAGAAAGAAAAAACCCGCTTATGATGACCCTGCAGCATATGAGACGACACACACTGGCCGCCGCCGTGGCCCTGCTCCTCGCGGGGGGAACGGCGATGGCCGGCGCGCCCGAGGCGAGCGAAATGTTTGCCGGCGCCCCCGATGAGATATTTCCCCTCCTGCCCCCCACCCGGCGGCTCGAGATGATAGAGTATTTCAAGAATATGCCCGCCTCCAAGGCCCGCAACGACTGGGGCGGCCCCGCCTATATCACGGCCATGACCCCCGAGAGCATCAGCATGCATGTGGCCGGCTCGACCGAGGCACAGATAGCCATGCTCCCGGCGCCGGGCGACACCGTGGTGGCCCTCATCAGCACGGTGGCCACCCCGGGGCTCGACTCGACGGTGAGCTTCTATACCACCGGCTGGGAACTCCTCCCCGAGGACAAATATCTCACCGTGCCCGACCTCAAGGAGTGGGTGGTGCGCGGAGCCTCGGCGGCCGATGTGGCACAGGTGGTCCCCTTCATGCTGGCCTCGGCCGTCTATGATCCCGCCACGGCCACCCTCACCTTCACCAACCGCCTCGACTCCTATCTCGACCCCGACACATATGCGGGCATCTCCCCGTCGCTCCACCCCTCCATCGACTACAGATGGAACGGCAAGCGCTTCGTCCGCTCCACCGACCGATAATTAGCCCACAATCCGTGGACGGGAGTGTGGTGTGTCACAAAAAAAATGAGTATCTTTGCACTCTAAACCTCAAGCGACGATGCAGCAAGACACTTCAAAATGGTCCGAGATAGAGCACCTGCCCGAATGGGACGAGGAGTTCTACAACGTCTACACCGCCAAGAAGCATGGCAAGTGGCTCATGCTCAAGACGCTGCGCCCTGAATATAAGGGGCAGCCGGAATATGAGGAGATGATACGCCGCGAGTTTGACACCCGCTACAATCTGGCGCATCCGCATATCATCATGATCAACGACCTCGAGGAGGTGCCGGGGCTGGGGCTGTGCATCATCACGGACGATGTGTATGGCGACTCGCTGGGCAAGCTCATCAGGGAGAGGAAGGTGACCACGGACCACATCTTCAAGCTGCATCATCAGCTGCTCGATGCTCTCGACTATATACAGGAGAATCATGTGGCCCACCATCCGCTCACGGCGGGGCGCGTGATCTTCACCGAGAATGTGGGCAACCTGAAGCTCATCGACGTGGGTTTCGAACAGCGCAAGAGCCTGAGCCGCGACGATATCGGCGACGATATCTACAACTATGGCATCCTGCTCAAGGAGGCCCTCGCCGCCGTGGACAATCCCGACCCGAGGCTGCGCCGCGTGGCCGAGCGGTGTACGGACCCCGACCCTCGCCGCCGCTACCGCACCCTGAGCGCGCTGCGGCTGGCGCTGGAGCCGAGGCGCACACATGCCATCTATCTGGCCATCATAGCATTTCTGGTGGCGATGATAGCCATACTGCTGTGGCTCAACTCGTCACACCGCCCCGAGGGGCGCAATCCCGAGCTGCCGGTCGGCGAGGCCGTCAGCCATCACTACGTCACACCTCCGTCACCCGTCATATCACAGTGTCTGTAACCATCACCCCCGTCAAGCCTGAGAAGAAGGCTCTCCGCGAGTATGTCAAGTATGCGATAGACCTCTATCGCGACAATCCCTGCTATGTGCCCCCGCTGATATTTGACGACGTGGACACGCTGCTCCCGTCCAAGAACCCGGCGTTCGACTTCTGCGAGGCTCAGTCGTTCATGGCATGGCGCGACGGCAAGCCGGTGGGGCGCATCACGGCCATCATCAACTCTCTGGTCAACGAGAAGAGCGGACGCCGCGAGGCGCGCTTCGGATTTGTCGACTTCATCGACGACCCCGAGGTGACCGACACTCTGTTCAAGGCCGCCGAGGACTGGGCCCGCGCCAAGGGGATGACCGAGATGATCGGGCCGATGGGATTCACCGACATGGACCATGAGGGGATGCTGGTGGAGGGATTTGACGAGATGGGCACCATGGCCACCATCTACAACTATCCCTACTATCCGGCTCACATGGAGCGGCTCGGCTATGCCAAGGACACGGACTGGGTGGAGTTTCGCATCACGGTGCCCGACAAGGTGCCCGAGAAGATGAGCCGCATAGCCGAGGTGGTGATGAAGAAGTTTAACCTCCGCATCGTCAAGTATACCTCGGCCTCCAAGATCAAGGCCGACTATGGCAAGGCCCTCTTTGAGCTGATCAACGAGGCCTATGCCAACCTCTATGGCTACTCGGCCCTGACCGAGCGCCAGATAGACTATTACATCGACATGTATCTGAGCCTGATACGCCTCGACTATGTGAGCCTCGTGGTGGATGCCGACGACCGCCTCATCGGTGTGGGCATCACGCTGCCGTCGCTCTCCACAGCCCTGCGCAAGGCGCGCGGCAAGCTGTTTCCCACCGGGTGGTGGCATCTGTGGCGCGCGCTCCATGGCCGCAATGAGGTGATAGACCTCATGCTCATAGCCGTGAAGCCCGAGTATCAGTCGAAGGGGGTCAATTCGCTGTTCTTCTACGACCTGCTCAACCTCTACATCAAGAATGGGGTGAAGTATGCCGAGACCAACCTCGAGCTGGAGGAGAATCTCAACGTGCAGTCGCAGTGGGACTACTTTGACAAGCGCATGCACCGCCGCCGCCGCGCCTACCGCAAAAAACTCTGACCATAGTCTCCGAGATGGCCCGCCGCCCGCTCACCCTCGACGTGCTCATAGCCACACATACCCCCACGGGGATACACCGCGTGGAGGGGATGGGCCTGCCGCGCGTGGAGGGGGTGAGATATGTGGTGACGTGGCAGGGACACGAGGGGGCTCCCGTGCCGCAGGGCCTGGCCGGGCGGGGGGATGTGGAGATCTACCGCACGGACTCGCGGGGACTGAGCAACAACCGCAACTGTGCCATGGGCCACGCCCGCGCCGACATCATCCTCTTTGCCGACGACGACATCACCTATACCCCCGGGGGGCTGAGAGCGGTGAAGAGGGTGTTTGAGGAGGATCCCACGCTCGGCATGGCCACCTTCCGCCACCAAGGCCCCGTGCCCAAGAGCTATCCCGCCGCGGAGTGCAGGATAGGCCGGAGATTGCCCGCAGGCTACTATGTCTCGGCCATCGAGATGGCCGTGCGCCGCGACAGCCCCGCGGGCGCGCTGAGGTTTGACCCGCAGTTTGGCATAGGCTCCACGCGCTGGAGCGTGGGCGAGGACTCGATGTTTCTGCTTGCCGCCCGGCGCCGGGGGGTGAACATCAGATTTTTTCCCATCATCATCGCTGCCCACCCGAGCCTCACCACCGGCACCCGCCCCATGACGGCGACGCCGGCCCTGCGCGGCACGGGGGCCTGTATAGCCCTCGAGTATCCGCTGACATGGCCACTGCGCATCCCCCTCAAGGTGTGGCGCGAGTGGCGGGCCGGGCGCATGAGCCCCGGGCGCGGACTGGCGCAGCTCACCGCCGGGGCGCTCGACGCCACCCTGAGATACACACCGCCATGGAGAGAGGAATAACGCTGACACTGGTGCGCCACACCTCGGTGGATGTGGCCCGCGGGGTGTGCTACGGACAGACCGACGTGGCTGTGCGTGCCGCCACATTTGCCGCCGAGGCGGCCGACGTGAGGCGCAGGCTGGGCGACAGAGTGTATGACAACGTGTTCACCTCGCCGCTGGGGAGGTGCAGCCGTCTGGCCGAGGCCTGCGGCTATCCTGAGGCTGTGCGTGACGCCCGCCTCATGGAGATGAACTTCGGGGAGTGGGAGATGCAGCCGTGGGAGAGCATCGCCGATCCACGCCTGCAGCAGTGGTATGACGACTGGGCCAATGTGGCGGCGCCGGGGGGCGAATCGTTCATGGACCAGCAGAGGCGGCTGTGCGACTTCATGGCGTCGCTTCCGGCGGGAAGCAGCAATCTGGCGTTCACCCACGGGGGGATACTGATGCACGCCCTGTTGCTGACAGGACGTGCACGCTTGGAGAATATTTTCAGTTCACAGCCCCCCTACGGAGGGATAGTGGAGATTTAGCTGCCGGCTATGCTCAGGGTCACTATGGAGCGGGCGGGGAGCTTCACATCGAGCCCGGAGCCCGACTTGCCATATCCCTTGAACGGGGCGGGGACCACGTCAAGCGGATGGTCGAAATCATTGTATGAGTCGATGGACGGAGCGGTGAGTATCTCGGCCGTCACCTTGCCGCGGCCACCGAAGGGAATAGTGACGTCGGCCCCGTCGGTGAGGCTGATGTTGGTGAGGGTGACGGTGGTGACACCGTCGCGCACGGTGGCGGTGACATCCACAGCCGGGAGCCCGTCGGCCCCCTCGGCCCCGATGAGAGGCGACGACACCGTCAGCGGCACCACCACACCACCCTGATGGGGCGCATACATCCTGAAGACATGATAAGTGGGCGTGAGCACCATGCTGTCGCCGCGCGTCAGGACCATGGCCTGAAGCACGTTGGCCAGCTGGGCTATGTTGGCCATCTTCACCCTGTCGGTGTGGCGGTGGAAGGCATTGAGGCTCAACGAGGCCACCATGGCATCGCGCATGGTGTTCTGCTGATAGAGGTGGCCGGGCACGGTGCCGGGCTCCTCGTCAAACCATGTGCCCCACTCGTCGACGATCAGGGCCACCTTCCTGTCAGGGTCATAGATGCTCATTATCGAATCGTGCTTCACCAGCAGCCCCTCGATGGCTGCGGCGCGGGTGAGGGTGCGGTAATACTCCGCGTCGTCAAACTCTGTGGCGCGCCCCTTGCTGCCGGTCCACCCCTTGACGGTGTAGTAGTGGAGCGAGAGCCCCTTCATGTGGTTGCGGGCGCGGCGCATCAGCACGTCGGTCCAGTTGTAGTCTGACCCGCTTGAGCCTGAGGCGATCTTGTAGAGACGGTTGCCGTTGAAGTCGCGGCAATAGGTCTGATAGCGGCGGTAGACGCCGGCATAATCCTCGGGGGTGAAGTTGCCGCCACATCCCCAGCTCTCGTTGCCCACGCCGAGATACTTCAGTCGCCACGGCTTCTCGCGGCCGTTGTTGCGCCGGCGGTCGGCCATCGGGCCGGTCTCGGCGGTGATATATTCCACCCACTTGGCCAGCTCCTCAACGGTGCCGCTGCCCACATTGCCGCTCAGATACGGCTCGCAGCCGATCAGCTCGCAGAGGTCGAAAAACTCGTGTGTGCCGAAGGAATTGTCCTCCACAGTGCCACCCCAGTTGGTATTGACCATCCGCGGGCGCTCGCTGCGGGGGCCGATGCCGTCCTGCCAGTGATACTCGTCGGCAAAGCATCCGCCGGGCCAGCGTATCACAGGCACCTTGAGGTCGCGCAGAGCCCCGAGCACGTCGTTGCGATAGCCGCGTGTGTTGGGGATGTCTGAGTCGGGGCCCACCCACACGCCGCCATAGATGCAGGTGCCGAGATGCTCGGCAAACTGGCCGTAGATCTCGGGCGGGACGGTCACCGACGAGTCGACCGCCGCAGGGTCGGCACTCACGTCGACCTTGATGGTGGCCGACGACGCCACAGCCGGAATGAGGACCGCGGCAAACAGAGGAAACAGTTTCATGGATATGATGATATTTAAGGTGTTACGAACGGTTGCAAAGATAGCCATTATCTTCGGTTTTTTATTGCCGCCGGACAAAAATCTCAGCTTTTTTAGCTACATTTGCAGAAAAGATCCGTGATGAAAAGCAAACTCGAAGAATTGGTGGAGCGATACCGCACCCTCGGCATAGACCGTCAGCTGGACTATGACAGATTCTATCTGTATTCCATAATCACGCACTCCACAGCAATCGAAGGGTCGACCATCACAGAACTTGAGAATCAGATAATGTTTGACAACGGCATAGCCCTGAAAGGGAAAAGCCTCGTCGAACTGCACATGAATCTCGACCTTAAGGGCGCCTATGAACGGACATTGGAGCTGGTGCGTCAACACTCGGATGTCACCGTCGAGAGGCTGAAGGAGCTGTCGGCCCTGACGATGAAAAACACGGGCACGGTCTATCACACCATGCTCGGCGACTTTTCATCGGCCGCCGGCGATCTGCGTCTGCTCAATGTGACGGCCGGCGTGGGCGGAAGATCATATATGAACTTCAACAAGGTGCCGGCGCGACTCAAGGAGCTGTGCACGGAGCTCAACGACAGACGCAGACAGGCAGCCGCGATGTCGATGCAAGAACTCTATGATATGAGTTTCGACGCACATTATCACCTCGTCACCATCCATCCGTGGGCCGACGGCAACGGCCGCATGGCGCGTCTGCTGATGAACTGGCTGCAGTTTGAGCAGGGTCTCATCCCGTCGCGCATCTTCGCCACAGACAAGGAAGATTATATCAAGGCCTTGGTCGAGACACGGCAGACGGATGACCTCGGAATATTCCGCCGGTTCATGACGGAGAGCACCGAGCGGCAGCTCGCCGGCGAGATCGCGGCCTTCGAGGAATCCGTGGGGTGACCGGAGTGTGGAACATGTGAAGATATTATCCCCGTACATACTAATATTTCAAGCAATGAATTTAAGATTCGTCAATCTCGCGTGTGCGCTGCTGGCCACCGGGGCAGCCATCTGCGCCGAGCCGCCGCGCTACATATTCTACTTCATCGGCGACGGCATGGGCATGGGTCAGGTGATGGCCACCGAGGCCTATAACCGCACCGTCCGTGGCAATACGGACCATCTGCTCATGATGCAGTTTCCGGTGGCGGGAGCCAGCACCACCTACTCGGCATCGTCGCCCGTCACCGACTCGGCGGCCGCCGGGACCGCTCTGGCCACAGGGAGCAAGACCAACAACGGGATGCTGGGCATGTCGGCCGACACGGTGAGCGTCACCTCCATCGCAGCCGAGCTGCGCGACCGCGGCTATGGCGTGGCGCTGGTCACCTCGGTGCCCCCGGACGACGCTACGCCCGGAGCGTTCTATGCACACGTCCCCTCGCGCAGCATGTATTATGAGATAGGGCGTCAGGCGGCCGAGAGCGGCTACGACTTCATAGCCGGGTCGCGTCTGCGCGGCCTCACCGACAAGGAAGGCAACCCCACCGACCTCGCCGACATCTTCGAGGCCAACAACGTGTCCATAGCCCATGGCATCGACCAGCACGCCGCCCTCCCCGCCCGTAAGGTGCTGATGGTCAATCCCCCCGAGATAGACTATCATCAGATCCACTTCACCATCGACTCGGTGGACGGGGCCCTCAACCTCACGGCCATGACACAGGCCGCCTTCGAGCGTCTCGCCCTCAACGGCCGCGACAGATTTTTCATGATGGTGGAGGGTGGCAATATCGACTATGGCGGCCATGCCAACGACGGGGGCACAATAATAAAGGAGGTGATAGCCTTCAACGAAGCTCTCCAGCTGGCCTACGACTTCTATCTGGCACATCCCGACGAGACGCTCATCGTGGTCACCGCCGACCATGAGACCGGTGGCATGGGGCTGGGCAACAACACCGTGGGCTATAACCTGCACCTCGGCTACATCGACCATCAGAAGGTGTCCAAAGACATGTTTGCCGAGTATCTGAGGGGCATCCACAAGTCGCGCCGCATCTATGAGTGGCCCGACATGAAGGAATATCTCACCGAGAATCTCGGCTTCTGGGCCGGTGTGCCCGTGACCCCCGAACAGGAGGAGCGTCTGCGCGAGGGATTCGAGAAATGTATGGCCGGACGCAACGAGGGCGATAACCAGACGCTCTACAACACCTTCAGTGCCTTTGTCGAGGATGTCTATAAAGTGATGGACTCCGTGACCGGACTCGGCTGGACCACCAACGGCCACTCGGGGGGTCTGGTGCCTGTCTATGCCATCGGCGTGGGAGCCGAACAGTTCGCTCCCCTCAACGACAACACCGACATCCCCGCAAAGATCCGCACCATAGCCGGTATCAACGACTGATCTCCGCGCCACAACAGACACCACCCACCCCGGCAGCATAAAACCACAGCAGGGGTGGGTGATTTTTTATTCTTTGGTCAGGATGACAATATATTCGTGGGTCATCGTCGCAACCTTATCACCGGCTTTGTTGGTGGGGCTGTTCTTGGATGGCATGCGCTTGTTGGGGATCTCCCTGACTATGGTCACATCGTGTCTGAATCCGCTCTTCTCGAACATTTCAGCGGTGAAGTAATCCAAGTCGATCTGAATGTTTCTGACCCTACGGTTGCCGACTACATAACATACGCGGCCGCCCTTGCGGACGGTCTTTGCGACATGGCGTATGGAATCTCCATAGTCATTCAGGAACGACACCACCTCATAGTATCGCTTTTCATCCACTCGCCTGATATCTTCAAGCTCGCTGCGGATGCTCCCGGTGGCAAATCGCATCTCCTTCGTGATGACTCCCCCCATCAACAGCCTGTCGAGCGAACGGGCATTGACGAACCCGAACCATTCATTGGCCCAGCGGCTAAACTGTCCGTAGGCTACAGTGGTGTGACTGTCTCCATAGGGAGGAGAGGTCACCACCATGTCCACACCCCCCTCCTCAATAATCTCGGGAGGGACACCGGCCGAGGTGTTGAAATCATGCACAGCGGCGAGATTTTCATTGCCCATGTGATTGAAAGCCTCCAAGCCCTTGATGTTTCGCTGTATCTTCATCTCAAACGTGTCAAAGACTGCCGGGTCAAATTTCTCCATCTGTTTCTCCGACATCCTGTAGCGCTTGAACTCACCCTTTCTCGTATAGCTGGCCTCCCTTACCGTCTCCGACAGACACAACAGGAAAAAATCCTGTATCGAGGGGTGCAGACCGCCTATCAGTTGATTGAGATATGACAACTTATAGAGACTATCTTCCGAATACCAGAACGTGCTGTTTGAAATCCGGCTGAAATCCGTGTCGGCCACGTCTGCGGGATTATATAGCATAAGGCCCGTAGTGATGGCAGCCGCCCCCTCCATGACAGCATCCATATCATAGTGTGTGGTCTTGACCCTGCTCATGAATCTTGCCAAGGGATTCAGATCCGTGCCTATCGACCTGACGCCCCGGACTGACGACTCCACCAGCGTAGTCCCGCTTCCGGCATAAGGGTCAAAGACGAGCCGCAGCTTGCCATCCGGGGCATATTCGTCCAGCAGCTTTCTCGCCACCTGCGGTATCATCATGGCCGGGTAGGTGTGATAGCAGTGGGTATACTCCTTGGTGTCCGCTGTGCGGAAGCTCCAATAGTCATCAACTTTTCTGATATATGCCATTTTTCGGTCGAATTATATCTAACCACCCCCCTACTCTAATAAACGAGAAATGATGTGCAAAGATACTATTTTTTTCTCTCAATTTGAGGGAATAAGCCGAAGGAAATTTCTATAAATTCGCTCACAAATTGAGAGAATATGCCAAAGACAGATTTTCAGAATGAGGTCGTCAACCGCATCCGTCAGCTGAGAATAGACCATGACGTGAGCCAGATAGGTTTAGCCGGCATCATCGACGTGAGCAATGGCCAGATCGGCAATATCGAAAGTCCGAAGTTCAGACATAAATACACCCTCAAGCACCTGCATCTGATAGCGACAGCTTTTGACACCGGTGTGGCATATTTACTGACCGGCAACACAGAGCCGGTGGATACAGACACCTTGATTCAACTCCTTATCAGATATGACGAATAAAGAACTGATTATCGCCGCCTTCCACAAGGTGAAGGCTCTCGGCTGGGTAAGGAGCCGGCGAAGCAATAACACCGGGGTAGGAAAGACCTTTGAGGACTATATCGGTGTGGTAGAGAACAATCAGCCCGGCCCGGACTTATACGGGTATGAGATAAAATCACACCGGGCTGCTTCATCCTCTTACGTGACACTGTTTACAAAATCCCCTTCATACCCGAGGAGAGGTGCAAATGCCTATCTGAAGGATAAGTTTGGCACGGAATATCCCGATAGCCGGCTCAAAAAGCTGCACACTTCCATATTTGCCGATCAATTCAATACATACCAAGGAGGATGCTCGTTCAGATTGATTCACAAAAAGGCTGAGCGCCGCATTTACATCGGAGTCTACACTCTCGACCACCGGACACTGCTCGACGCCACCGTCTACTATACGTATGATGACATCGAAGCCGCACTGAAGAAAAAACTGCACAATCTGTTTTATGTCACGGCTCAGCAAAGACAAGAGCCTGACACGACGGAATTATTCTACTTTGATTCGGCCGAGATATATACCGGCCCCTCTTTAGATAGATTCCTGAAGCTCCTTGACGACGGAAACATCATGTATGACCTGAGGATGGGAAGCTATCGTGAGGGTATACGTCGTGGCAGGCCTCACGACCACGGGAGTTGCTTCAGAATCAAGGCAGACAGGCTGACAGATCTGTATGCGGACATGGAACGCATCTGACTGTCCAATAATCACCCCCCTTACAACGTATCCCGACATGACAACTCCCCCGTGGGGCCGTGGGCCGCGCGGGGGAGTTGGTGATATGTGTCATGCGGGCTGTGGGGGCCCGGCATGTGTGCGGGGATTACTTGTCGAGACGGGGACCGGCGGCTACGAGGGCCTTGCCGGCTTCGTTGCCCTCAAACTTCTTGAAGTTGTTGATGAACATTTCGGCGAGCTTGTCGGCCTTTGCGGTCCACTCTGCGGGGTTGGCATAGGTGTCGCGGGGATCGAGGATCTTGGGATCAACGCCGGGGAGCTCGGTGGGCACCACGAAGTCAAAGACGGGGATGGTCTTGGTGGGAGCCTTGAGGATCGAGCCGTCGAGGATGGCGTCGATGATGCCGCGGGTGTCGCGGATGGAGATGCGCTTGCCTGTGCCGTTCCAGCCGGTGTTGACGAGATATGCGCGGGCGCCGTTGGCCTCCATCTTCTTGACGAGCTCCTCGGCATACTTGGTGGGGTGGAGCTCAAGGAATGCCTGGCCGAAGCAAGCCGAGAATGTGGGAGTGGGCTCGGTGATGCCACGCTCTGTGCCGGCGAGCTTGCTGGTGAAGCCTGAGAGGAAGTAGTATTTGGTCTGCTCGGGCGAGAGGATCGACACGGGGGGCAGCACGCCGAAGGCGTCGGCCGAGAGGAAGATGACGTTCTTGGCGGCGGGGCCGGCGGAGACGGGCTTCACGATGCTCTCGATGTGGTCGATGGGATAGGACACGCGGGTGTTCTCGGTGACGCTCTTGTCGGTGAAGTCGATCTTGCCGTCCTTGTCGACGGTGACGTTCTCGAGGAGGGCGTCGCGACGGATGGCGTTATAGATGTCGGGCTCGGAATCCTTGTCGAGGTTGATGACCTTGGCATAGCAGCCGCCCTCGAAGTTGAAGACGCCGTTGTCGTCCCAGCCGTGCTCGTCGTCGCCGATGAGGAGACGCTTGGGGTCGGTGGAGAGGGTGGTCTTGCCGGTGCCGGAGAGGCCGAAGAAGATGGCGGTGTTCTTGCCTTCCTTGTCGGTGTTGGCCGAGCAGTGCATCGAGGCGATGCCCTGCTGGGGCAGATAGTAGTTCATCATCGAGAACATGCCCTTCTTCATCTCGCCGCCATACCATGTGTTGATGATGACCTGCTCCTTGGATGTGGTGTTGAAGACAACGGCTGTCTCAGAGTTGAGACCCAGCTCCTTGTAGTTCTCGACCTTGGCCTTGGAGGCGTTGTAGACAACGAAGTCGGGCTTGAAGTCCTTGAGCTCCTCGGCGGTGGGGGCGATGAACATGTTGGTGACGAAGTGAGCCTGCCATGCAACCTCCATGATGAAACGCACGCCCATGCGGGTGTCCTTGTTGGCACCGCAGAAACGGTCTACGACATAGAGCTTCTTGCCCGAGAGCTCGTCGACGGCGATCTTCTTGACAGCCTTCCAAGTGGCCTCGGTGACGGGCTTGTTGTCGTTCTTATACTCCTCGGTGGTCCACCATACCTTGTCCTTGGAATTGTCGTCGAGTACGATGAACTTGTCCTTGGGCGAGCGGCCGGTATAGACGCCGGTCATCACGTTGACGGCGCCGAGCTCGGTGACGGTGCCTTTCTCGAAGCCCTCGAGCGAGGGATCGACCTCGGCCTTGTACAGCTCCTCATACGAGGGGTTGTAGATTACCTCTTTGACATCCTTGATGCCATACTGGGATAAATCAATAGTGCTCATGTTGAGTTGCGGATTTATATTAGAATTGAGTTTTTTCCGGTTGTTTCGAATGATCGCTTTTCTACCTTGAGGGGCAATATCAAGGTGCGCAAAAGACCTTGTTTACCGAGTGCAAAGATACAAACAATTTCCGTGAAAACATCATTATTAAAGAAAAATTTCCTTAATTTTTCTCACCCCCTCCGGCCAGCATTCCGCAGGCGGCCTCGATATCCTCGCCGCGCGAGGCGCGGATGGTGGCCGTGACCCCGAGCTCATTGAGACGGTCTCTGAAGGCCTCCATCACATGAGGCTCGCAGGGGCGCCCCTCAAAGCCGGGGATGGCGTGGAAGCGGATCAGATTCACCCGGCAGTCTGTGCCCCGCAGCTCGCGCGCCAGAGCGTCGGCATGGCGGCGGTCGTCATTGACGCCGCGCCACATTATATACTCGGCCGAGAGGCGGCGCTGGTGGGCAAAGTCATAGCCCCGCAGCAGGGCCATCACGTCGCGCAGGGGCCACGCGCGCTCCACGGGCATCAGGCCTGAGCGCTCGTCGGCAAAGGGGGAGTGGACGCTGACGGCCACGTGCACGCGCGTCTCGTCGAGCAGCCGGCGCAAGCCCGGGATATGGCCTATGGTCGACACGGTGACACGCTTGGGGCTCCACCCCAGCCCCCACGGGGCCGTGAGCACCTCGACGGCCCGGAGCACCTCGTCGACATTGTCGAGAGGCTCGCCCATGCCCATGAACACTATGTTGGTGAGACTCTCCGAGCCGGGCACGGAGAAGACCTGATTGAGGATGCCGGCGGCCGTCAGCGACCCGTGATAGCCCTGCGCCCCGGTCATGCAGAAGCGGCACCCCATGCGGCATCCGGCCTGGGACGACACACACAGCGTGGCCCTGTCGCGATCGGGGATGTAGACCGCCTCCACATCCATGCCACCCCCGGTGGAGGGCACTATATAGTCGACCCCCGGGGTGCGGGCGGCAAAGAGATACTTCACCGTGCCGTCGGCAGAGCGCGACTCGCGCACGGGGGCCTCGCGCCCCACACAGTAGCGTGCCGCGATCCACTCGCGGGCCTTGAGGGGGAGTTCGGTCATCTCCTCCACCGTCGTGGCGCGGCCCTGATATATGCGGCGCGCCATCTGGCCGCCCGCAAAGGGGCGCAGCCCCGCCTCGACGGCCACACGCTTCAGCTCGTCGGGAGTCATGCCGAGCAGAGGCGTTTTCGTCATAGATTCCATACAGTCGAACGATATATTTTCTGATGCAAAATTAACAAATTGGCAAAAATCGGCAAAAGATTTAAAAAAATTCGGCCAAATGTTTGCACACCCCAAAAAAACTTCCTACCTTTGCATCGCAATCAGCACCAAGGGGTATTAGCTCATCTGGCTAGAGCGCGACACTGGCAGTGTCGAGGTGAGCGGTTCGAGTCCGCTATACTCCACAAACCGAGATATAAACGCCTGTAACTCAATAAGTTGCGGGCGTTTTCTCTAAAAAAGTCGGACAAATCTCGGACACTTCCTCCGGATGTAAAACCTCAGTATTTGACAATAACATTCTTTGTTGCTCGAAGAATGTAAAAAAAATGTGTCCTATACGACGTAATTTCTGTCCAAAAAGCGAAGTCCTTAACTTCACTTATCCCACACTTCACACAGGAAAATCTTGGTATGTCGACTTCTTCTCGCTCGACCCGGCGACGGGCACGATGCGAAGGAAGAAGTACATGCTCGACAGCATCAAGAAAGTCTCCGAGCGACGCAAACGCGCCGTCGAGCTCATGGAGTCTCTGCTCAAACTTCTGCGTTCAGGCTGGTCGCCTTGGGTGAACGTGGAAGACAACCGCGGCTACTGTTTACTCTCGGATGCCTTAGTGAAATACGAGAGATCGGTCGAGAAGATGCCTAAGCTGAAAACGAGACAAAGCTACCTGTCGTGTCTTAATGTGATGCGCGAGTACATTGCATCTCAAGTATTACCGCCGAGATACGTGTATCAGTTCAATACTGTTTTCATAACAGACTTCCTTGACTGGCTGTATCTTGACAGGGATGTGGTGGCGAAAACCCGAAACAAGTACCGGGCATGGCTCTCCTCCGTTGCCACCTACTTCATCGAGCGTGGGTATCTGTCAAGCAATCCTGTCACGAACATAAAGCGCATCTCCGAGACGGTGAAGAAGCGGCAGCCATTGAGCGAAGAAATGCTCAAGGCACTCAAGACACATCTCAGCCAGACTGACCCGAACTTTCTGTTGGCCTGCATGATGGAGTATTACACCATGATCAGGCCCGAGGAGCTGACAAATCTACGGATTGCTGACATCTCTCTCAAGGAGCAAAGTGTCTTTGTCTCTGCCTCCATCAGCAAGAACAAACGTGACGGCAAGGTGGGGCTTAATGATGAGATCATAAAGCTCATGCTCGATCTCAAACTATTCAGCCATCCCGGTGACTACTTCATATTCGGTGACAGGATGAAGCCTTGCTCCACCAAAGCGAGCAGTCAGATATTCCGGCGCGAATGGATCAAACTGCGTAAAGCCCTGAAATGGGGTGACCAGTATCAGTTTTATTCACTCAAGGATAGCGGCATCCGGGATCTGGCCAACTCGGAGGGGATCGTCATAGCGCGCGATCAGGCCCGGCACACCGACATCTCTACGACGAACAAATATCTGCAAGGCCGGGATATGCCTGTTCACACCGAGACCAAGCACTTCAAGGGCAAATTATAGATCGAACTCATAGAAGTAGCCTGTCATCAGCTTGGAGAGGCCGGTAGCCTTTATATCGGCCTCTATCTTCTCGCACACAAACCTCTTGTTGTGGATAAGGAAGATCGACGACGTGTCGGGGATCCTGTCGGCCACAAACTTGATACAGTAGAGGATCTTTGCCTGTATTGTCACCGCGTCCTCCTCTATCGTGTGCCGGGCAAGGTTGTTCTTTAAGTTGTCCGGGATGAGAGATAGGTCGTATGTATAGTCCTCGATTCGTTTCGTCGTCCCGTCGCTTGAGATGACAGCCCTCTGCCGGAGCTTGGCGCGGGGATACCTGAAGATACCCGCGAAGCTCCCTCCGTCAGACAGCTGGAGAGTACCGTCGTAGACGTCGTAAAGATTTGACAGATCGGCAATGGCCATGTATATGACATCAGGAATATCCGAGGATGAGTCCGTCTCCTCCTGCTCTCCCTCAAGGATGGCCTCGATGTCTATGTCGCCTGAAGTGTATTTTTTATACCATGTCATGTCGGATATACCCGGGGCCTCGAGTATTCGCACCGGATATGAGCTCACAGGGGCCTGCCTGTTGACATGAGCCCCCGGCTTACGGTCATAGTATCCATATATATCACATTTGTCCTCGATGAAGCGGGCCGGGACAAATTTCAATTCCACATCGAGATCCAGCTTCCCGTCATCTGTATATCGTGGCCGGAACATATCGACTTCGACAAAACCATCCTTTGAGGTATATATGAACTTCCGGGTGCCACATTCAAATATGACGTCCTTGAGCTGCGACAGTGTGGCCGAGGATTGCTCCTTGGCCCACAGGCTCAGGGCTGCGATGTCGGGGAAGTCAGTATTGATCCTCGCATTGTTACGGATGAAATCGGACAACAGGTCCTCCGGAGCTGCCTCAAAGTCTGCAAACCCGACATTGCCGGATGAAATATCGGCGTGTGATTCGTCGTCAATCTGAGTTGAATACTCATCGACCACATCAGCGATGTGGATGGTCTGTGCCTTAGTGCGATAGAAGTCCTTCCTCATATCGAGGCGCATTTTGCGCTGCTCATAATCAAGCGAGAGGACCAAGCCGAAAGTGTTCTCTATCTGAGACCACCATTCATTGACGGACCAGTGAGGCAGACATTTGTTACATTCGATGTATGTGTTGCTGTTCACAATGAATATCTTTCTGTAAAAATCATTCGTGAACAATGCGTTTGCCTCTCTGTCGAGAGTAAAGCCTGTGGCCGCCGCTATCTTTTCGGCCATGATCCATATGTAAGGCTGAATAGCCCCGGATTCCACTACAGGATTCTCCGACGGTCGTTCGCCGGAGCGATCACCGACATAGCCCCTGAAGTAGAATCTGACAGCCGTCCGGCTTGTATCGGTAAACTGATAGCAATAGCCGTTGCAAATAGTCTCGGCAGATGAATTATTGACCGGGAATGCGACCCAAGGATATTGCCCGCTGAAAAGGTTGGCCACCAAGATCTCATCGCCGGTCTCCCCCGAGTCGGTGTAAGCTGCGCGCTGGAAAACCGGGCTTGAGGTCCCTGAGAACTTGGTGCCATCAGGGTAGTAGTCCCATCCGGAGCTCCCTGAGAGGCCATGCCTCTCCTCGTAATGTGATCCGTCAGGCCAAGTCGTCATATACCAGTCGCCGAGATCAAGCTCGTCGATGTAAGTATCGTCCATCTTGTTGCCATAGTTGTAAGAGGCCAAGGCCCCGAGCAGCTGCACCCTGACAGCCTTGTGGTCAATGGCCGTGATGTGTGCCGTCCCTGTCAACAGGGTGACGTTGTCCACGATCAGACAAGCCTCCAATGTGCGGGGCTCCTTCTCTATATCCAACCGCTGACACCATCCGAAAATAGCCCGATTCTCGGCTATGTCGAGAGGCAGCTCTATCTCATAGGTATAGGATGACGACTTGGTGAAGTAAACATTTTGGGCAGTGAGTTTGATGCCGGCAGAGCTGCTTGGAATAGCCGGCTTGCCATCAAGGAGCATTTGGATCATCTCTTGGGGTTACTGATAAGTCTCTTGAAACGTTGATACTTGTTGTGGAATCCGTCGGCACCATCCATGACCATATAGGCCTCGATGCCTTGCTCGAGCAGATCGGACAGACGGTCTATGGCCGATCTCGAGGCCGCATTGCTGTCCGCCATGAGCGCGACAGATCCGGCCAACGCATCAGCCGATGCCGAGGAGTCGGAGCCCCCTCCCGCACCCACCCCGATGCGTGCTCCTATGGCTCGTGACACGTCGGCCGCGGTGAGCGAGCCAACAGTGTTGTTGCGCTGGGCATGATCGATCAGCCTGAAGACCGGATCGAGTGCCGGATTGGCGACGGCGTCGTGGTTGGCCACAAATTCGTTGGCATGCACCACACCCACTTCCTTACGGTTGTTCGGATCGCGCGTCGTAAAGCCACCCTCATAGAAGCCCGCGGCCTGAGCCTCGTGTTGTTTTTTGATGGTCGCAATTTGCATAGCTCCCGCAGCTGTAGCCATCGCCGCAGCCACAGGGCCTAACCACCATACCTCTTTTGATGCAGAGGCATAGGCCGCGATTGCAGCCACCGCAGTTTGGGCGACAGCTTGGGCCAGTTCAATTTTCATGGCCCTGTCGTTATACTTTTTCTTAACTTTTGCGACCTCGGCCTCCTTTTGTTTCTCAAGGGCAACCTTCTTCTTCTCATTTTTTCCGGCCGCCTTTATTTCGGCGTCATAGCGTTTCTCTATCTTGGCCAGCTCAAGGTCGCGGGAAGCATTTGAATAGGCCATGTAGAGATTAAGATATGCAGATATAATCTCAAAGGTCGATTCTGCAACCTTGGCTATATTCTCAAGAACATCCTTCCAATCTTGACCGAGCGAGTCAACCAGTCCCTTAAAATCATCTTTGACTCGCTTCAACTGGTTGACATACTTGCTGTATAGTTCTCTTACCTTCTCATCATCTTCTTCTCGGTATTTCTCGCGGATCTTTTCCTTGGCCTGTTGGTATTCTTCTTCCTTTAATAAACCTGCTTTGTATAGATATTCAACTACGTCCAACTCCGCCTGCAGTTGCTGAGCTGAACTCTCGAGATACTCCTTCCGAACTCTTTTGAGTTCTTCCGCTAATTTCTTCTGTTTATTAAGTTGATCTTCAGCAATACGGGTATTGAGCTCAGCCTCAAACTCCATATACTCTTTTGACCCTTTTTCATGTGCATCACGTTTCTCCTTAAGGTAACGAACATCCTCCTCGAAAAGCCTTTGATTAAGAGCCACTTCGTTTTGGAAAAGTGCACTATTTTGATTATAGTAATCCTTGACAATCAGGTCCTCAAGATCCCTGTGACGTTTCTCAGCCTCCTCCAAGTTGAGTTGCCGCTCTTTGTCGGCAGCCGCCTTCTTAGCCTCTGCCTGTTTAGCCAACAACCGAACATACCCGGACAAATCAATTTTATTATGGTTGTTATGGGTCTCTATCTGATTCTTCAGATACTCTGAGTCCAACCTCTCTTTCTCTTCAAGATATTTAGCATAATCTTTACTCCCGGTGATATATGCAACGAGATTTTGAGCTTCGTAACTCTCGTATTGAGTCTTAAGATCTTCAAGATCCTTTCTCAGGCTATCAATCTCGCGCTGGGCTTTATCAATCTCGTGGTCTACCGACGGCTCACTTGTAGTAGTCGTTGTGGTCAACTCCGTATTTTCGACAGCCTGTTTCTGCAAGTCAAGACCGTATGACTCAAGTATAGCACGCTCCCTCGCCACTATCCCTTGCATTTTAGCTTCGGCCTCGGCCACGGCCTTGTCCGCCTGTTGTGTCAGATCTATGGCTGTATTGCCGACCATACCCCATGAGGAGGTATATGTCCGACCTCCTCCTATCTTAGCATTAGCACGCGCGCTCGCAGCCATTCGATTAGCAGCATCCAATTCCATCCGGGCATCAGCTTTCTCCTTTCCTATTTCAGCAAGTCGATCTTTTGCTCCCTCCAATTCATATTTCTTTGTCAGTGACTTTATGTATTTGTCCAGTGCTGTCTGGTTATCCTTATATTTGCCTGTGGTCTCATCGAGAAATGCATTGTAATCAGGCATGATCTCATTCAGCTTGTCTATAGCCTTTTTACGTTCATCAAGAGAAAGAGTCTCATTACGCGCGGCCGACACAAGAAGATCAAGTTGAGTCTTTTCATCAGCCATTTTGGATTTTGCATTGGCACGAATCTTATTTAGCTCACGTTCTGAGGCACTGACCCGGTCAGAGGCTCTTACAAGGTCGATAAGTGCTCCGACAACCAACGCGACACCGGCGGCTACGATCCCCCAATGATTATTCATCATGGCGACCCTTAGCTTCTTGTAGGCTGCCACGACTTTATCCATCCAAATAACTTTCAGTTTGTCAAGGATTATTGACTTCTGCAGATATAGGTTGTAGGATATAATGGCTATGGTCAGAGCCATTATGGAGCCTTTGTATTTAATGAACAGATCAAAAATGACAGGTAATATGGAAATGAGTTTAGAGCTCCAATTAGCCAGTATCCCGAGAGAAGGATTTAGTTTCTCGATGAGCTCTATGCCAGTCTCTTTTATCTTGTTCCGCAGCTGAGCCAATTTAGCGGCAGATGTCTCGCTGTTTATAGCCGCTTGCTCTGTCGCCGTGACCGTACCCGTTACGGCCTCGGTATACTCCTTGACTTTTTGGGTGTTATCAGCCAATATGGATGCGATGGCGAAAGCCTCCTCGCCAAACATCTTCTTGAGGAACGAAGCCCCGCCTCCAACGGTTTTCTTTTCTGCATCATCGACGAGAGCTTTAAGGTTGCCAAGCGCAGTCGAAAGCCCCACGACCTTTGGGTTAGTCTCCGCAGCTCCGGTCTGAAGGACAAGAAAGAATTTCTTGAGCCCTGTGCCGGCTATTTCCCCTTTGATGCCTTTTTCGCCGAGCATCTCTATCGTTCCGACAAGTTCTTCAAACGGCACATTGGCGGAAGCTGCAGCTGTGCCTGCCTTTAAAACGGAGGCTGCTTGTTGCTCGACATTGGCTGCTCCGTATTTGGATCCGGCGGCAAGTACATTCACATATCTTGCGGCCTGATCTGCCCCCTCTCCATATTGATTCAGCGACGTGGTCATGGCGTCGACCGCCGGCTGAAGTTTCATTTTGGCCGCCGTTGCGAGCCTCATAGCCTCAATCGTGACATCATTTAGAGCCTCTTTGTCAGATAACAATTCAGGCTTATTGGATCCTACAAGCATGTAGGCCTCAAGAATCTGTTGGCTTGACTGTGTGATCCTGAGTCCGGTCTCGTCCATTGTTGTCGACAACTTCTCCGCCTGTTGAGTCAGCCACTGAATAGACGAATCATCGAGACCGGTGAGCGCCTTGAGGTTGGCCTGTGAGTCCTCTTTGTCCCGCATGTCCTTACGCATCTGCGAGAACTTCAGGTTGACATTACTGATAGCGTCAGTCAATATCGTGTATGTCCCCCACCATTGTGTGAACCTGTTGGTAAATCTTGAGAAGAATCCCTCAGACTTTTGTTGCGTACCTAAAAGAGACTTTAACTCCTCATTAGCTGCCTGAAGCTGCTGTGTGTACATCTGCCATTCTTCAGAGCCTCGTTTAACACGGCCTGAGTTCAACTCATCATTGATCATCTTGATGGTACGCCGGAGTTCCTTAGGCGTTGCCTGATCAAGTCGTTCCATGGCAGCACGAATATTCGCGGCATTCGTGCGCATGTTTTCCATTTCCTTGTTGACCTTTTTCAGCTCCTTGTTGAGTCGGTCGATCTCGCGGGTATCGCCTTTCTTAAAAGCCTCTGCAAATTCCTTTCTTAGGTCAACTGCTTTGGCTTCCAGTTTAGATAATTTCTCACGTGCCTCCTGATCATTCACTTTGAGGATTACTTCTGCTTCTTCTTTGGGCATATCTTCTGCAATTAATATAGGCAAAAGTATATCGACCGATCTCTCCGTGAAAAGACAGAAAAGACCGACGGAGACCGTCGGTCGCAGCAATGGTTTATAACCGTATGTATGAAGGGATCACAGCGACTCAGGGTCCTTCTTACACTTCTCCAGATACTCCTGCCACCTACCCGTCAAGGCATACTTGAGCATAAGGAAAAGTACAGAGAAAAAGGCTGCCACCACTTGTAGCAAAAACAATAGTATCCGACACCCTATCAGCAAGAGGCAGATGACCAAGAGCCAGTCCGGGAAAAATGTGCACAGTGTCGTTATCATATCAGATCCTTATTGCTTGAGCTCTCTTTGGCTACGCCGAGAGTAAAATCACTATGTTTTGACCTATAACCGTGAATCGTCGGCACGGACTAACCGTCATGTCCGTTGGCAATACAAATATAAGAATTAATTTTACACTGAACAAGAAACTTTTCTCTTAATCGGAGTCAAGAGTGTGAGTCTCTATTATGTCAAGAACAAGATAAGCTCACAAAGACAGGCCGCGCCATCACGGCGGGACCTGTCTGAAATGTAAAAAGAATGTGTCTATGGATTTGTTATGATGTCGCCTCTGTGGGGTCCACGGCCCTCATGCGCCACTCGTGGCCTCTGTAGTCATTGGCCACGAGACGATACCCGAGGTGGACCATCACGAGGGCCACGTCGGTCGTGGAGAGCTGACAGGTGTCTTCGAGGGCTTGGGCTATCTCGTAGGAGGTCATGTTGTCGCCCGAAGGCCCGTCAGGGTCACCCGGCATGAAGTCGGTGAGAAACATGGCCACCACCGGGGCCGTGGCCGGGAAGTCGGAGGGTACGCCCACGCCTTGGATCACCTTGTCGATAGCCTCGAGATATTCTGTGCGGGTCATTGATCACCTCCTTCCTGAGCTGCGGGGGTGAGGGCGATGGTGATGCGCATGTCCTCGCACGAGGCCTCGATGTGGTCGTCCTCGAGGTGGAGATGGACTCTGTCGATCTCAGCGTTGATGGTGGAGGCCAGATCGAGCAGCATCAGGGCAAAGTCTGATGCCTTTACTGTGCCCTCGCGGAGGGCACGGACTGTTGATTGATTCATTGTGTAGTGCTTTTAAATGAAACGAATAGTGTTGATGTTCTCTCTGCGAGGGGCGGATACAAAAAGAGCTCCGCTCCCCGTTGCACTACACCTTGAACAAGGCAGTGGGCGCATTAACGCTCCACACGGGACGGAACTCAGATTATGGCGCGAGCCACGGCCATAAAAAAGGCCGGCGGCTGTGGCTGTCGGCGACTCGGTCGCCTTGTTCAAATGTAGTGCACTGCAAAGGTACGGACTTTTTTGGAATCCGCAAGGGGTGGAGGCATTTTTTGTTGCGCGGAGCCTCTTGGCTGTTATCCGGCGCGAGTGAGATTTTGTGCTCATACTGTTATGTGTTTAGCGATTATGTGTTTATAGACAGAAAAACGGCTGTCATACCCCGTCGCTAAACACATAACAGTTGACTCCGAAGAGCGGTAGTTAATAGGTATGACAGCCGTGATGGCTGTATATGTCAAGGCATAAAAAATGCCCGGGAATGTCCGAGCCGTTGACCGTGGCTCATCGGAATGGTCAAACCATTATGTGTTTAGCACTGCAAAGGTACGACAATAATTTTGCAGGCCCAAAAATTTAGGGTGAAAAATTTCATCATAATTTTTTAGGGAAAAGGTTTGTATAATACGCAAAAGATTATTAACTTTGCATTGTCTTAAGATAGAGACATGAGTTCTTTTAAAGGTTTAAATGACCGGATAGAAATTCTCAACGAACTGAGGTTCTATCTCCGACATGAACGGAAGCTCCTCTCTGAGGGGTGGATGACCGAGTCGGACTTCATGGTTATTGTGGAGCAGCTCATTAGAGAGTATGCTGCAATATTGTTAACCAAGAAGTGACAGCAACAGGTCTCCGGCTTAGTCCGGAGACCATTTTAAAAGAAGTCGTATCTTCTTAAGACTTTTTTCTGAAAATAACCGATAACGATATATGCTCAACGAATTGAAATCACTGCTCGACGCGATAGCTTCTCAGCCGGATCTCTCGGCTGAAGCTACCGATGAAATGATGGCTCAGGCATTTGCAATGGCCAAGACACCGGAAGACCGTCGCGAAGCCGGGGCTTATCTGACGGACGCGATCAACAAGCGTAAGCGGCCGGACATCAATGTCAAGGAGCTGCTTGGCGACACTGTGGAAGCCCTGAACCTTTCGTATATCGCGAAACGTTATTTCAATAAAGATCGGACTTGGCTATATCAACGTCTGAATAATGCCAAGGTCAACGGTAAGCCGGCAGCTTTCTCAGAGGCCGAGATAAAACGATTGTCCGACTCGCTCGACGAGCTCAGCAATAAAATCCATCAAATTTCTGTTCAACTCACTCATTAATCATCTTAAGACACCCACACCCCGGAGGCCGACAGCCTTACGGGGTGTGGTTTTTTTATTCTGTTGATCATTTTCGAGACTTGATGAAGATGATTATGAATACCATCATGATCGCGCCGAGAATCAGCCGTGCGGAGGGACGTAATATGTCATCAACCTCCCGGGTATTCTCAGAAGCTGATGCAGAGGATTGAGCCGACAGGCTCTCAGCCTCTTGCTCGTCGGCAGTGGTGTGGCGGTGAGTATCCCGGGCGGCAGAAGCCTTTGCCTTGGCGTTGGCGATATTTATAGCCTTTGGCGCACCCACAGCGTCGGGGCGCGTCGAATCGGGCGGGAAGAACTCGACAGTTATGCCCGACAGGTCGAGGGCCAGCGAAGAGGTGATGAGCGAGCGGACATCATCAACTGTAAGCGAGGATCCGGCCTTTTCGATCCCTACCGATGTCATCTGTGCATACTCAGCCTCGGACTGCCGGGAGGAGCGGCACGAGCACAGGGCCGCCAGAAGGAGGGCCGAGAGGAAGATCATAAGTCGCATATCTTGAACGAGGGGCAGGCTTTGTTGGCAAATTCATTGTGGCAATGTACGGTGACACCCGGATAGTCCACCTTGAGCGTCTCGATGAGCTGGAGCAGAGAGATGCGCTGGTCTTGCGTGCGGGTGTCCTTCGGGGTCTTCCCGTCAGCGGCGAGGCCTCCGACATATGCGATGCCGATGGATGTGGCATTGTGGCCATAGCAGTGAGCTCCGGCCACGGACAACGGACGCCCGGTGCGGATTGTCCCATCACGGTAGATCACGAAGTGATAGCCTATGTCGGCCCACCCGTTGCCCTTGACGTGCCACTCACGTATCTGCTCGACCGTATAGTCGCGGCCCTCCGGAGTGGAGGTACAGTGGATGATGATTTTGTCAATCTTACGCATTTGAGGTAGAAGTATGAATTTCGGGGATTTTGATGTCAAAATGTCTTTCGGTCTTGTCAATGAGGACCCGCTGAGCGGCGCGGGCCCATTTGGCTCCGTTGCATGAGGCACTGTTCTCGAGATATGACCAGAACTGCCATCCGCAGACCGCTCCGACTACGATCTTGGAAATGTTGATGGGGAGATCGGCGGCAATCTGGATCTGTGCATAGTAAACGAGAAGCACCACTGCATAGACCTCGGCAAGGGTGATGAATATATTACGGAGCTTTTCGGACCGCAGTTTGCCCGTGGCCTTCTCAGGGTGAGCTTTCCTGACGCGACGGGCGAGTTTGTAGGCCGACCAGCAGTCAAGAAACACAAACCCGGTACAAAGCAGCATATAGGGCAGCGCAGGCTCTATGATGGTGAAGATGGCAGAGGCGATGGCCATAACCCACCGTCCGATAGATGAAAGGAGTTGTGTTGAGTTCATAATCGCAGTATCTTTTGTGTCAAAATTACGTCAGTGGCCTGACCCTCAAAAAGACGGTGATGATGTAGTGCATTAGCGTCACATCGGTGGATGGAGGGTGAGGGCTTGGCGGGCGATGGATTTGGCGAGGGCGCGGTGGGCTT
>CAZAWC010000005.1:0-39965 GCA_964488595.1 uncultured Staphylococcus sp.
CGGCTGCCTGGTTGCCATCACAAGTCAAGAATTTTTTTTCTTTGCTCATAGTGATATTAAAAAGTATAGTCGATTTATTTGCTTTTCGGTGAGAGTTAAGGTCGCTCGCCCGAAGGGGTGTATTTCGGGCAATAATCACCGCAAAAATACAAAAAAAATGGTAATAGCTAATCTTTTTTTACCAAAAATTTATTACTTGGCTCCTTGTGACCTCCTTTGCTTTCCTTGCCGAATAGCAACATGTAACATCCGCATTTTTTGAGAATCCATACGAACACAAGACATATAGCTGTTATGGCGACGGATAGCGACATGTAGACCGGAAATTCAAAAGGCGTATTGATGACGGACGGAAGTAGGTTGGTGATGAGGTCAGACTCCTTAAGTGCCATGAGCAGGAAGTAGTGCAGAAGATAGATCTCAAGTGTCATTGATCCTACAAGACCTATTATTCCGAACCATTTGACACGATTCATTATTCCTGACAGGCTGTGAAAAATGTAGACCATTATATAAATACCGAAAAATCCGGTAACCATTCCCATATATGGATTGGAGACACGTATCCACAGACAGAAGGCTATGACGCAGAAGATCATCACAGGAAGCCGCATTAGCAGACCTCCGTATCTGTCCCACAGAATGCGGAATATACTTCCGCACAACAGACATGGCATGTATCGCAGGTAATGTTTGAAGCTGATAAGAAGAGAAAGATCCGAATCGAGAAATGAACTGTTCAACAGCAATAATATCGAGACGGCAGTGATGGCGAGCATGCCAAGAAACAGCCATAGAATACGGGCCCGATCGGAGAGTCGGTAGCGACTGAAGATATATAGCACCGGCCCGAGTGTGAAGAAATATAATACCGATAGATAGGTGAACCAGTAGCCCGCTTTTGAATCAGCGAACAATGCCTCTCTCCATCCGCAACCTTGCGCCAATACTACGTAGATCGTGAAAAAGATCACTGTGGGATATAATTGTCTGTACAGACGGTTGATGGCTCTGCGTCTGAGCAGCACAAGGTCATAATTGACATTGTAGATGAAGAAGCCGCTGATAAAGAAAAATAGCGGCATACGAAATGTCACAATCACTGAATTGAACCTCGAAAAAGGCAGATCGACGATCTGGGTGTTGACATGAGAATAGACTACAAGCAGCATTGTAATCCCCCTGAGCACGTCGATCCACAGCACCCGCTTGCTATTGCGAACTGGTGCTGTCTCGCTGTTATCATCATCTCGATTGCTCAGTTCAGCACGGGTGTTCTCATTCTCCTTTGACATATCCGGCGTAAATTATCTATAAGAAGCAATTCAGGAGTTAATCCATAAGCGCAAAAAAATATTCGGTTAAATCCCGCGTGTGCGGAATTTAACCGGATATTTGATTTGTCTCTCCAATGCGGCGATCAGCGGCGGCCGCGGGGGGCGGGCATGAACTGGATGTGGACTTTCACGCAGCGGTTGAGCTTGGCGTCGAGGCCGCGGGTCGAGGGGTTGTCGACCTTGCCGATGCCGGGGGCCACGCGCTCGATGTCGAAGGTGCTTACCTCATAGACCTTGGGGTCGTGCTTGCTGAACTGGTCAAACGATCTGAGCCATTCGATCACGGTGGCGGCACGATTCTTGGACAGGGCCGTGTTGCGCATCAGACCCACGCTCTGGGCGTTGGCGCCGGTATAGTTGTCCTGACTGGTGGCCAGACCCTCGACGTGGACGTTGGTGATGATGGAGTTGGCCAGAATCTTACGGATGTTCTCGACGGTGGCGGGGTCGGCGTGCTGCGAGATGTGGCCCTCGTTCTGAGTGAGGGCGGCATACATGTCGGCCAGCGAGACGAGATACTCATAGTCCTCCGTCTCGAGCTTCTCGCGGATGATGGGCAGGCCATACTTGGCGTTGAGGCCATAGGTGTCGGTCTCATAGTAGTTGCCCTCGCCGAGCAGCTTCTGGTCGAGTGTGGCGTCGTCGATACGATAGTGCCACAGGTGCTTGTCGCCATAGATGGGGGCGTAGAAGTAGCCGGTCACGCGGCGGAAGTCGGTGAGGGGCTCCTTCTCGAGGGGGAGTGATATGGGGCCCTCGCCCATCTCATATCCGCGGGGGATGCCGATGGCGTCGAGGTCTGAGAAGTCGCTCCACGAGGGGACGGTGGGGATATCCTCGGTGGAGAGGCGGGTGATGTCGCGGCTGCTGAGCAGGCCGTCGGCCACCTCATAGTTGTCCTTATACTTCTTCTGTGTGTTGATACCGCCGGTCAGGTAGTCGATGGCGTTGACGGGGGCGTCCTTGATGATGGGGGCGTCGTTGCGGCCGGAGTAGTTGTTGGGATAGAACACATAGAACGAGATCTCGCTGGCGTTGATGGCAGGGCCGCCTGTCTCGACGGGCTTGGTGTAGACCTCGCGGAAGCGGCGCTCCGAGTAGTCGCGCGTGTAGGTGTGGGTGGACGATGTGCTCCATCCGCGGCTGCGGCGCGAGTCGAGATAGAAGGTGAATCCGAGGTCGACGCCGAGGTTGGCGTCCCACTTCTTGGCGGCGTGGTCGGCCTGGCCATACTCGAGGTCGAAGTTGGTCTGATAGAATATGCCGCGCGCCTTGACGTCGAGCGAGAATCGCTTGGCGCGGGTGAAGAAGCGCGAGTATTGCAGCTCGACGTGGCCGCTCCACTCGTTGTCCGAGCCATAGCTGTGGCCATAGCCCATGTGGTGGACGCCGCCGATGCCGAGGCTGAACATATACTGATTCATCATGCGGGGCGAGTTGACACCCTCATAGCCCAGAAAGAGGCGCGAGAGGTTGAGGATGACGCTGCCCGAGATGTCCCACCAGCGGGTGCGCATGCGGCGATAGGGGGTGCCGTCGGGCTTCTGCATGATCTCGCCATATCCATAGTGGCCGGTCATGTATTCGGTGTAGCCTCTCGACTCCGAGCGTATGAACTCGACCTTGAGGGCCACGCCGGGGGTGAACCATTTGCCGATACCCACGCCAAAGTCGGGCGAGATGGTGCCTCCGAAGTCGCCCGTGGTGGAGTAGTCGCCGCGGAATGTGTGGGCACCCGCCGTGGCAAAGGCAAACCAGTTCTTGCCGAATGTGTTGGTCACCACCCTGTAGGTGTCGAGATTCTTGGTCTCGGTGTGGCTCTTGGTGGGTGCTTCGACATAGGACGAGTCCTCATAGACCTTGTCAAAGCTCTTGAGCTCCTCCTCGATGTTTTCGGCTGTGAGTTTTACAGGCCCGTCGCCCGTGGATTGAGCCTTCATGGTCAGTGACCCCGCGGTGAATGACGTGGCTAAAAGGGCTAAGCCGAAAAATTGTGTGATTCTCTTGAAGTGCATTGGGTTGTCCGGTATAATGTCAACGGTGCGCTGGCCGTGCCGTCGTCGAGTTACTGTTATTTATGTGATTGAATAGTGTTGACTGTCAGGGATATTTAGTCGGTTTTGTGTAGTCACGATGCTATGATGTGGGCTCCTGCGGTGTGCAGCCCGGGGGGACTGTCGGCGGGGGCGCCTGAGGCGGGCTGCCGGCGCGTGGCCGGAGGGTCGGCCGGCTCGAGCAGGGTGTAGGGCGAGTTGGGGGCACACACATATTCGGGCACCATCTCCTTCATCATCCTGACGGTGGCTCGGGGGTCGTATGTGCGTGCCGTCTGTATGAGGCGGTCCACCATGGGGGCCACCTTGTCATATCTGAGGGGGCGCACCTTGGCGGCCTTTATCTTGGGGTGCGACGTGGGCACCACCACTTCCGAGTCGGTGAGCACCTCCTCGTAGAGCTTCTCGCCGGGGCGCAGCCCGGTGAATTCGATCTTGATGTCGAGGCGGCCGCTGAGCAGGATCATGCGGCGCGCGAGGTCGACGATGCGCACCGGGGTGCCCATGTCGAAGGCAAATATCTCGCCTCCCTTGCCCAGCGTGGCGGCCTCGAGCACCAGCGAGCATGCCTCGGAGATGAGCATGAAGTAGCGGATGATGCGCGGGTGGGTCACCGACACGGGCCCTCCGCGGCGTATCTGGTCGCGGAAGGTAGGGATCACCGAGCCGTTCGATCCCAGCACGTTGCCAAATCGGGTGGTGATGAACTGGGTGACGTCCTGCGCGGCCGACAGGCTCTGGCAATACATCTCGCAGATGCGCTTCGAGCATCCCATCACGTTGGTGGGGTTGACGGCCTTGTCGGTGCTCACCATCACAAACTTCTTCACGCCATATTTCACGGCGAGGTCGGCCAGCTTGCGGGTGCCGTCTATGTTGTTGAGCACAGCCTCCACGGGGTTGTCCTCCATCATGGGGACATGCTTGTAGGCGGCTGCGTGAAACACATACTCGGGTCTGTACGTCTCGAAGATCCTCTCCATGCGCGAGCTGTGGCAGATGGAGGTGACGATGGTGTGACACTTCACCCCCGGGAAGAGGCGTGCCATGTTGATGCGGACATCGTGGAGCGGCGACTCGGCCTGATCCACCAGCACCAGCTCGAGGGGGCTCACTCCGGCCAGCAGGGTGACCAGCTCCGAGCCTATCGACCCGGCCGCTCCGGTCACCAGTATCACGCTGCCGGTCATGGCCTTCTCCACATCGGCCATGTTCACCTCGATGGGCTCGCGCTGCAGCAGGTCAGACATCTCCATGTTGATGAGGTCCTTGTTGGCATAACCATAGGCGCCGGGGCCCGAGGTGGTGGTGTAGCGCAGATACAGGTCGTAGAGCATCTTGGAGGCCACCCTGTAGGCACACATCATCATGGTGGCCAGCAGGGTGAGCATCATCAGGTCGGTGAGGTCAAAGGGGACCACGGCCAGCGAGTCGACGCCCGTGAAGCGCTGCATGGCCATCACCAGCAGACACCCTGTGACGAGGGCCATGGCTATGCGGGCCAGATCGCCCACCGTGGTGGTCTGCATCACGCGGGCATAGGTGTGGAACAGCCTGAAGCCGATGACGAAGCATATCATGAAAACACCGAGCGTCAGCATCACTCCATAGAGGTTGGCCACGGTGGAGGCCAGGGAGTGATTGAGCACGTAGGCGGCCATGCCCGACAGATAGACTATCAGGCTGTCTGTGAGCGCGAGGAGCCAGAACGGCACCGACGCCCGCGATACGTACCATGTCAGTATTTTCTTGAACATCCGGTTGTTATTTCCTTATGCACTTGGTTATTTCGTTGACGATGAGGCGCACATCCCCGTCGGTGACCCATGGGCCCGAGGGGAGGCAGAGGCCGCGGCTGAACAGGTGGGACGACACGCCGTTGACATAGGCCGGAGCCTGTGCATAGACGGGCTGCGAGTGCATCGGCTTCCACAGCAGGCGGGTCTCCACCTCGAGGGCGGCCATGTGGAGGCGCACCTCGTCGGGGGTGAGGCCGCCGGTGAGCGAGGGGTCGATGAGGATGGTCGACAGCCAGTAGTTGGGCTCGAAGTCTGTCGAGGGGGCGGAGTGAAAGTCCACACCCTCCACGTCGGCCAGCAGCTCGGCATACAGCTGCGCCACATGGCGGTGGTGGGCCAGATGGTCGCGGACCACGGTCATCTGTCCGCGCCCTATGCCGGCCGATATGTTGCTGAGCCGATAGTTGAAGCCTATGTGCTCATGCTGATAGTAGGGATAGTTCTCGCGGGCCTGAGTGGCATAGAACACCGCGCGGCGGCGTGCGTCCTCGTCGGGGCATATCAGCGCTCCGCCCCCTGAGGTGGTGATCATCTTGTTGCCGTTGAAGCTCAGGATGCCATAGCGGCCGAATGTGCCGCACTCGCGCCCCTTGTATCTCGATCCCATTGCCTCGGCGGCATCCTCCACCACGGGGATGCCCCATTTGGCGGCCACGGCGAGGATCTCGTCGATGCGCGAGGGCATGCCATAGAGGTGGACCATGACGATGGCCTTGGGGAGACGGCCTGTCTTGACCATGCGGTCGGCTATGGCCTTGTCGAGCAGGGCGGGGTCCATGTTCCATGTGTCGGGCTCCGAGTCGACAAAGACGGGCGTGGCGCCCTGATAGACCACGGGGTTGGCCGAGGCGGCAAACGTGAAGCTCTGGCATATCACCTCGTCGCCGGCCTTGACGCCGAGCATCACGAGAGCGAGATGGATGGCGGCTGTGCCGGCGCTAACGGCGGCCACGCGCATCTTGTCGAGAGCCGGGTTGCCGTCGGCGAGAAATCTGCGCAGATCCTCCTCGAAGGCGTCGACGTTGGGGCCGAGGGGCACCACCCAGTTGTCGGCGAAGGCTTCGCTGATGTATTGCTGTTCGTTGCCGCTCATGTGAGCGAGACAGAGGTGGACTCTCATTGTATCAGGTCGGAGTAATTTATAGAGGTGAGATACGGGTTTACTTGGTCAGTGCGAGGTCTGCGGTGCCGGCCATCGGCGAGGGGGGCTGCTGCCCGGGCGGCGAGGCCACGGGGGTGGGGAAGAGTCCCGGCAGGATGGTCTGCATGATTATGAGGATGTCGCCGGCAAATGTGCGGCGGTCGAGATAGTCGAGGTTGATGCGTACCTTGTCGGGGAATATCACGTGGTCGTTATATTCCTGCGGATTGTCGCAGGCGGCCAGCAGCTCCTCCTCGTTGCGATACTTGAGGGTGGCGGGGCCTGTGATGCCGGGGCGCAGCTCCAGCACACGGCGGTCGTCGCCGGTGAGGCGGTCGGCATAGCCCGGCACGTCGGGGCGCGGACCCACGAAGCTCATCTCGCCGCAGGCCACGTTCCAGAGCTCGGGGAGCTCGTCGAGCTTGAAGCGGCGCAGGGTGGCTCCGAGAGGGGTGATGCGGCTCTCGCCGGCCACGCTGACGCTCGAGCCTGTGTGCGAGGGCACCATGGTGCGGAATTTGACCAAGGTGAACAGCTCACCGCCGCGCCCCACTCTGCGCTGCCTGAACAGCACCGGTCCGCCCGGCATCTTCACGGCTATGAGCAGGGCCACGACGAGCATCAGCGGCCACAGGACGAGGAGTCCGGCGACGGCTGCTGTACGGTCAAATACGGCTTTCATCATGCTGTGTCGTTGCGTGGCGTATAAGGTTGGTTATGTTCGTTTGAAGCGTCTGGGCCTGTCACCCGGGGCGAGGATACCACCCTGAAGTGACCGTATGCCAAAGCCAACTGCAAAGTTAAGAACTTTTTGCGTGATTGCGATAATGTCAGGTCAGAAAATCAATGCTCAGGAGCAAACTTTTATGATTTTTTTGCCTCCGCACACCGATTGAGGTATATCTGCGCCTCGGGGCCGAGGTTGAAGATGAGGTCGAGGATGCTCAGCCCGGGGATGAATCCGAGCCTGTCCTGCCTCACCTGCCTGTAGGGAGGCAGCGCGGGGCCCGAGGTGTCGGCGAGGGGACAGGCGGCGGCCGAGGGGTCGGCGGCCTCGAGCCCCAGACAGGCGCGTATCTCACTGTCCCACGCGGCGGCCAGCGTGCTGAGCAGCGGATAGCGTCCGGCCACTCCCGGCGTGAGCATGGGGAGGAAGCGGTCTATGTAGAACTCGAAATAGGGCGTCCGTCCGTAGGCGCTCGCGAGGGTCTCGCGGTGGGTGTCCCACCACTCGCCGTGGGTGCTCACGGCTATCTCGCTCCATGCGCAGCGGTGTGTCGGGGGCTTGACTATGGGCACCGTGAGGTCTATCGGCCCGTGTGTGTCGGCTATGGTGAGGCGGTGGGTCCCCTTGGCGCGCTTGTCAAAGGGGGTGTCCCACCGCTGGGCCGAGCGGCCGCAGCTCCATGCCTCCACGTAGTGGGCCACGGGGGCGCAGAGACGCGGGGGCAGGGCTATGCCGGTGTGGGGATGGAGGATGGGACGGCTCACTCTGCGCTATACTTCGATGCGTCGGGGTTGGCGCGGCGCAGCACGCGGTTCCAGCGTATGCCGCCGTTGAGCAGCCCCTTGTCCTTGTCAAACGATATGAGCACCGCCTCGGGGCGCCCTACGATATGGTCCTCGGGCACGAATCCCCAGTAGCGCGAGTCGAGCGAGTTGTCGCGGTTGTCGCCCATCATGAAGTAGTAGTCCATCTTGAACGTATAGGTGCTCTGCGGCTTGCCGTCGATCATCAGGGTGCCGTCGCGCCACTCGGCCGTGGGGTTGCCCTCGTAGTCGCGTATCACCCTGCCATAGATCTGCCATGCGCGGGGGCCCATCTGCAGGGTGGCACCCTTGCGGGGTATCCACAGCTCGCCATAGTCGGCGCGGGTCCATGAGTCGGCCACACCGGCGGGATAGAGCATCTCGCCCGGCTGTGCCGGCATGCGCAGCACGCGGCTCACGTTCTTGTCGGCCTCGAGGGCGCTGACCATGGCGGCCGTGAGGGGGGCGGCATAGATGGTGGGCACGGTGCCGTCGGGGTTGACGGTGAATCCCAGCGCCGAGAGGGCGGGGAGGTCCTCGTCGGTCAGGGGCACGGTGTGGCGGTCATCCTCGGCTATCCCGAGGGCCTCCCAGCTGTCGTCGGTCATGGCGCCCGAGGCGAGCTGGAAGTAGTAGTTGAACTGCACGTTCTCGGGCTGCTCCATGGGCTTGCCGTCGATATAAATCACACCGTCCTTGATGCTTATGCGCTCGCCGGGCAGCCCCACGGCGCGCTTCACATAGTTCTCCCTGCGGTCCACGGGGCGCCAGATCACCTCGCCGAATGTGTCGGGGTTGGCGTCGATGGCCTCGCGTCCGTACATGCGCACGAGGGTATAGTAGTCGGGATTCTGCACCTTGACGCAGACGGTGTCGCCGGCCGGGAAGTTGAACACCACGATGTCGCCGCGCTTCACGTCGCCGAGTCCCTTCAGACGGTGATACTCCCATTGCGGATGCTCCAGATAGCTTTTGGTGTTGAGGATGGGAAATGTGTTCTGCACCAGCGGGAAGTGGACGGGGGTCTGGGGCACCCGCGGCCCGTAGGCCATCTTGTTGACCCACAGATAGTCGCCCACCAGCAGCGACTTCTCGAGCGACGAGGAGGGGATCTGATAGTTCTGACCCACGAAGGTGAACACGAAGTAGACCAGAATCAGGGCATAGACGATGGCGTCGACCCAGCTCATCACGCTGCGCACGGCGGGATTCTTCGACTTCTTCCACCATGTGTAGGGCACATAGCCGAGGATATAGATGTCGAGGAGCAGCAGCCAGAATATGGCCACCCACCATGACCCGAGCCATGCCACCCACAGGAAGAAGATGATGGACACCAGCGTGAATCTCACCCAGCGCGTGGGCCGGGTGGCGGCTATGCGCTGGCGCAGTGACGGCGACTTGGGCCGGGCGGGGGCGCTCGCGCCGGCGGTGCTCGGACGGACTATGGTCTCCTGACCCTCAGTCTCTTTGTCTTTATCGGGGCTCATCGGTTTTCGGTATTAAGGATTGACTGCATCATGTCGTCGATAGTGAACACTCCCTTGCGGCCGGCTATCCACTCGGCTCCTGTCACGGCACCGAGGGCAAATCCCTCGCGGCTCTTGGCCTCGTGGGTCACGGTGATGGTGTCGACGGCCGACTCCCACGCGGCGGTATGGATGCCGGGCACCTCGCCGCGGCGTATGGCCAGCACGGGGAGCTGTCCCTCCATGCTCAGCGGCGTTTCGGCGGGACGCCCGGCGGTGACGTTGCCGTTCTCGTCCTGTCGCACCTCGCCCACTGAGGCATATCCCGTCAGCAGAGCGTCTGCCTCCACGATGTCGGCGGCCATGGTCAGGGCCGTGCCCGATGGATAGTCGAGCTTGTGGATATGGTGGGTCTCGGTGAGCGAGGGGGTGTATTGCGGCAGGTGGCCCATCACGCGGGCCAGCTCGCGCACCACGAGGCGGGTCACATAGACCCCGATCGAGAAGTTGCTCGAGGCCAGCAGCGCTCCGCCCGCCTCCTCCACCTTGCGGCTCACCTCGGGCAGGGCGTCATACCATCCCGTGGAGCCGCTCACCACGGGCACCCCCTTGGCCACCGCGCTCTCTATACAGGCGGCGGCTGTGGCGGGGGTGGTAAACTCTATGGCGGCGTCGGCCGAGGCAAAAGCCTCGCCGTCCATCTCCTCGGGGTTGTGGGCGTCGATGATGGCCACTATCTCGTGGCCGCGCTCGCGGGCTATCTTCTCCACGGCGTGGCCCATCTTGCCATATCCTATGAGTGCTATCTTCATTGTTGTCCTGTTGGGGGGTGTTGCTGTATGAAGGGGGGATTGTTCTCAGAATCTCACCACGAGCTCGGCACACACTTTGTCTGCCGCGTCGAGGGCAGGCGCCGCTGTGTGGCGGTGATAGAAATATTTCTCGTAGTCCACCCTCAGGTCGCAGTGCAGGGCCTTGTAGGCATAGCTCAGAGTGGCTCCGAGGGTGATGCGCTGACGCGCGGGGTCGTCGGTGGCGAGGTGTCCCTTGTCGTCGCGCTGCCCGGTGGAGTGGGCGGTCATCCCGTCCCAGCGGGCTTGGACGGAGGCGCGGTCAAATATGCCGGCCCGCAGGGGGAATCCGTAGTCGGCAAAGAGGTTCCACGCATGGGCTGTGCGGTGGCGGCTGCGGGTGTAGTGCTTGTTCATATACTCACCCTCGAGTGTGAGGGCGCCGTTGTGCCACCCCACGCTGGCTCCGGTCAGATTGATGCGCACCGAGTCGGGGCTCACGGTCTGTGCGCCGGCGGCCACGGTGACGCCGCCCGGCAGGCTCACGGTCGCCTTGCCGGCATATGCCAGCGTGCGCACCCATCGCTCTTGGTCTGAGATGGATGTGGGGTTGAAAGCCCCGGCCTCGAGGCTCACCCTCCGGTGGTGCCAAGCCAGTTTGGCCCCCACGCCGCGGGTGTTGTTCATGTTCTTGCCGATGAACGAGCGGTTGGCAAACAGATAGTTGGCCGGCCCCTTGAAACAGTCGGTGCCGAACGGGAGCCTGAACTGTCCGGCCTGTATGCTCCATCCGGCAGTAGGCTCGAGGCGGGCCCATGCGTCGAGGATCTTCATCTTGCCGCGGTCGCACAGGTCGGTCTGCACGAAATAGTCTATGGCCGGGGATATGCGGCCGTCGATGGTGAAGCGTGCGTTGCGCATCTGAAAGCGCTGGTCGCCGTCGCGGGTGGCCAGCTCATAGCGGGCGCGCAGCGCGCCGTGGAAGTGGGGCGTGCGGTCCACCCTCGCGCTGTCTGTCTCGGCGCCCGAGGCCGCGAGGGCCATAAAAAGCATCAGCCCCGTGAGGAGGATGCCTCCCGGGGCGGACCATATTGTGTGGCGGTCTATCGTTCTCACACGGCGAGCACTATGTTTTTCTCCTCGGCTATGCGGCGCATGTTGAGGATGGCATACCTCATGCGTCCGAGGGCGGTGTTGATGCTCACCCCCGTGGCCTCGGCTATCTCCTTGAACGACATGTTGCGATACATCCTCATCACCAGCACCTCGCGCTGGGGGTCGGGGAGGGCCATCACTATGCGGCGCAGGTCCTCGTCGATCTGCCGCCCCACCATCTCGTCCTCGATGGTGCCGTCGCTGAGGTCGCGGCGGTTGAGCAGGTCGCAGTTCTCGTCGTCGGTCGACACGGAGTTCTCCAGCCTCGACTGGCGGAAGTAGTCGATGATGAGGTTGTGGGCTATGCGTGTGAGCCAGCCCGAGAACTTGCCGTGCTCGGTGTATCGGCCCTGACGGATGGTCATGATGGCCTTGACGAATGTCTCCTGAAACAAATCGTCCGCCACATCGGGATTTTTGACGATGTGGAAGATATAGGTGTATACCTTCTGCTTGTGGCGCTCGAGCAACACGTCAAACGCCTCATTATTGTTGTTGGCATAAGCGGCGACCAGTTCTGAATCGGTCAGCTTAGTCAGTGATTCCATTTTCACACTTGGTTTGATTAGAGTAGCAATGTTTCTATAGGCAGTGTCGATTGGTTGGATAATATGTTAATTATTATTAATGCAAGTCAACTTAAAGCCGGTTTTATACAATATTCGTGTTTTCTAACTGCAAAGTTACGGAAACTCTCGCTTTTTCGCAAGAATGTTGACAATATTTAACCTCTTGCGACACAATAAAACGTCACTCCTGCCGTGGCGTGCACTCCACCAGCAGATACCCGCCGTCGAGATGGCCGGCTATGCGGCAGTCGGTGCCGCGGCGGCACGAGCGCAGCGAGGGGATGTTGGCCTCCGAGATGGTGGCGCGCATCTTCATGCCGGCGGCGGCTGCGGTGCGGGCTCCGAGGGTCCACATGGATGTGCCCAGCCCGCGCCCGGCGGCCCGGGCCCCCACGGCCAGCCCGTGAAACGCCACCCCGTTGCAGAAGCAGCGCAGGAAGTTGTAGCCCACTATCTCGCCGCGGCTGTCGGTCACCTTCCACATCACGAACGCACGGCTCCCGGCCATGCGCCGCAGTGTGGCGGGGTCGAAGGGATGGGGGTCGAAGTGGCGGGCGCGTTCCTCGCCCAGCCCGTTCAGGAAGCGGCTCAGGGCCTCGGCGTCGGCCGCGGTGACCGGCATGCGCCTCAGTCCGTCGGCCCTCTCGGCGTCCATCCTCGCGGCTTGGTCGGCGGCGTGGGCGCGCACGCTCCCGTAGCGCAGACCGGTCAGCAGCGAGTTGACACTCTCCACCATCCGCCACAGCGCGGGGCAGCTGTGTTTGAACTTTACGAGCAGTCCTGTCAGCATGAGAGGATACGTTTGATGAGGTGTTTCAGTCTGTGCGAGCGATAATCGGCGTGGGCCATGGCATAGGCCGCCGGGAGGTCGCGGCGGTTGATGGCGTCGAGAAACGGGTCACCCTCCGCGCTGAGGGCCTGCAGCTCGGCATAGGCCGGCAGGGCCGTCACGCTCTCCATCTCGGCGAGCAGACGGGTGCACGCGGGTGTGCCCGGGGCCGGGGCGGCCGAGTTGGCAAACGAGGTGTAGAGCACATTGCGCAGCTCGGTGAGCAGCGGGCCGCGCGCCCCGGGGATGTCATAGCGCTCTATGATGTCGAGGCGCGGATAGTAGAAGTCTGCAAACAGCCTCGCCACCCGCAGGGCCTTGAAGTCGGTGACGGCCGACCGATCCTTGAGCGTGGAGCCGGACGAGAGTCCTCCCCACCGCCAGTCATAGCCTTCGTAGGGGGTGAAGGCTATGGAGCGGGCCACGAGCATGGCGTGCATCACGAAGAACACATCCTCATAGAGTGTCTCACGCGGCACTTCATACTCCGACCTCTCGAGCACCTCGCGGCGGTAGAGCTTGCCCCAGTAGGCGTAGCTCGACAGGATGTTGTGGCCGAAGAAGGCCCGCAGATATTTCCGCTCCATCTCGGGGCGCTCGATGAGGCGCCCGTAGTCGGCCTGCGAGCGGAGCGCCACGGTGTGGATGGGCATATGTGTGCCGGGGAGGTCAAACACCCTGCGGCAGTTCATGATGGTGATGTCGGCCCCCAGCCTCTCGGCCTCGCCGGCCATCGCCTCGAGCGCGCGCGGGCGCAGGCGGTCGTCGCCGTCGATGAATGTGATCCACTCCCCCCGGGCCTCGGCTATCCCCCTCTGCTTGGCGCGCGAGATGCCGACATTCTCGCTGAGGTCTATCACGCGGATGCGCCCGGCGGCCTCGGGGGCGGCGGCGCGGCGGTGGAGCAGCTCGGAGTCGCGCCCCGGCGAGCAGTCATTGATGCACACCAGCTCCCAGTCGGTGCGGGTCTGGGCCAGCACCGAGTCTATGAGCCGGTCGATGTGACGCTCCGACTTGTAGAAATTGGCTACGATCGAGATCATTCCCCTCCCAATATCTCTCTGTAATACTCCTTGAGGCACCCCCTGACGTAGGTCTGCTCGAACCGGCGCTCCACGTCGGCGCGGGCGGCCTCGCCCATGGCGCGCCTCTCTGCGGGCCCGAGGGCAAGAAACCTGTCTATCGCCCTGCCCAGCGGGGCAGCCTCGCGCGGGGGCACCACGAATCCGTTCACCCCGTCGGTGATTATCTCGCGCGATCCGTTGATGTCGGTCACTATCGAGGGGCGCCCCATGGCCCCGGCCTCGAGCACCACGTTGGGAAATCCCTCGCGATAGCTGGGGAATATCAGCGCGTCGGCGGCCATCAGCCACGGGCGCACGTCGTCGACCCACCCGTCGGTGAATATCACCCTGCCATCATCGCCGAATATGGCGGGGTCTATGTCGTCGTTGCCCCCCTCGGGTGCGCCCACCATGATCAGATAGCAGTCGCGTCCGGCCACAGCCTCGGCCAGTTCGCGGAGCCCTTTGTCGCCCACCAGTCGGCCTATGAAGACCAGCGCCGTGGCCCCGGCGGGGATGCCGAGCGAGGCGCGCAGGGCGCGGGCCTCCTCCTCGAGCGCGGGGGTGGGGGAGTAGTGGGCGAGGTCCACGCCGCGCACATTGCCGTGGCCCAGCACGCGCAGCGGCTTGCGGGTGATGCCGGCGGCCTCGATGTCGGCCTTCACGCCCTCACCTTCGGGGACTATGTGCGAGGCGGCCGCACAGGTGATGCGGTCGGTGGTCTTGAGCAGCAGCCGGCGCAACCCCTTGGAGGTGGGGAAGAGCAGCCCCGTGAAGGTGTGCACCCTCACGGGCACACCGGCTATGCGTGCGGCCAGCATGCCGAGCAGCCCGGCCTTGGGGGTCATGGTGTGGACCATGGCGGGCCGCTCGCGGCGCATCACGCGGATGAGCTGCCACAGCGCCCGCAGGTCTGACAGGGGGGCTATGTCGCGGCGCATGGCCACGCCTATCCCCCTCACCCCCTCGCGCTCGCTCACCCTCGCGAGGCTGTCGTCGGGCGATGACAGGGCCACCACCTCATACGCGCCCGTGTCCGTGAGCTCGCGCAGGAGTCCGCGGCAGAACACGTCGAGCGACAGCCCGACGGTGGTCATCCTTATGATTTTCTTGCGGTCCAAGGCGGGGGTGCGGGAGTGTGTCAGAATGTCACGGTGAGGCCTGCCCCGGGGGCATATCCCGTCATCGGGTCATAGACCACGGCGGGACTCATGGCCACCTCGGTCGATGTGGCTTTCTTTTTCTTGACCACCACCTGACGGGGTCCGCGCGAATGGAGGGCGTCGATGATATTATAGACATAGGTGCCGGCGGCGAGGACCATGGAGATGTTGCGGACATTGCGCCAGCTGCGGTATTTGCTCCTGTAGCTCGATGCCTGTCCGTAGCCTCCGTCGGCCGGAGAGTTCTGATAGTCCTTCTTATACTGGCGGTAGCGGTGGTCGAAGTAGACCGAACAACCCACCAGCACGGCCTCGGCGCCGATGATCGAGTAGCCCTTGACGGTCTGTCCCTTGTAGATCTGCGCCAAGCCGGGCACGAAGGCGCGGGCCACCACCTTCGAGCGATAGCTGCGGGTGTAGGTGAAGTCGTCATAGACGGGGCTCACCGTGGGATCGGCCTGCACGGCATAGAGCTGATAGAGGGTGTAGTCAAACGTGCCGTCCACATTCTCGTCAAAGCTCAGATACTCGTCCACGAGGCGGGCGCTGTAGGTGTGTGTGCCGTCGCTCACCTCATAGTCGGCCTGCACCTTCACATCCCCCTCCGACTGATTGGCGTGGGTGCCTGTATAGCTGAGGAATCGGGCTTTGCTGTCGTTCATATCCACCTTGAATTTCGAGGGATGGATGCCGTAGAGCTTGCCGAAGTATTCCGGCAGATGGCGCGACGCATCCTTGCGCAGGTCGCCGATGTCACCCCCGAAGTCCTCAAACTTCACGAATTTATAGGTGTCGTTGGTGCGTTTGCCGTTGAGTTCGCCCACACCCTTTATGGCCCAGAGCGGTTTGTCCTGAGCCTGAGCGGTGGCGGCTGCGGCGAGGGTCACGAGCAGCAGGAAGATGCGTGTGAATATTGGTCTCATAGGGAATCGTACAGGTTTATGTATTGTTTAACTGTATTGTCTATATTATATCGGGCGGCGGTCTGTCGTCCGCACTCTCCCAGCTGGGCGGCCCCCTGCGGGTCGTCGGCGAGGCTTTGGATAGCCTCGGCAAGGGCCACGGGGTCGTTCTCGTCCACCAGCAGCGCGCCTCCGAGGGTGTTTTCGCTCACGCCTGCCACGTCCGAGGCTATCAGCGGCACCCCCGAGGCCATCGCCTCTATGGTGGTGAGGCTCAGCCCCTCATAGTGGGTGGAGAGCAGCGAGATGTGGGCATCGGCATAGAGGGACGGCACATCCTCGACATTGCCGGCAAACTCCACCCTGCTGCGCAGCCCCAGCCGTCGGGCATACTCCTTGACTTGCGGGCGGGTCTCGCCGTCGCCGGCAAATATCAGCCTGTAGCGGTGGGGCAGGCGCGCCAGTGCCTCGAGGGCTGTGATATGGTCTTTCTGCGGGCGAAAGGCACTCACCATCAGCAGTTTGATATATCCGCTCTTGCTCACGGCCTTTGGCCTCAGAGCCATGTAGGGAGTGAGGTCGATGCCGTTGGTGATGGTGAGGACACGCCCCGGGGCATGTCGCTCCCCGAGATGCTCCAGCAGCGACGACTCCACCGCCGGGCTGCAACACACCACGGCGTCATATCGCCCGTAGACCATGCGGTCCATGGCGCGCCACAGCGGGTTGTGGCGGCGGCGGTTGGTGGTGTTGTGCTCGGTGGTCACCATCACGGGTCGTCGACCTCCGCACGCGGCTGCGGCCGCAAATATCTGGGGCGCCGAGTTGTGGGTGTGGACTATGGAGGCCCGCCTCATCAGCCGCCTCAGGCGCACTATGTGGATGGGGTTGTAGATCCCCCGCAGCCCTGTGCCCAGACGGTGGACGGTGATCCCCTCGCTCTCAAGCCCGGTCAGGAAAGGGGTCTGCGTGCCGTCGAGCAGCGCCAGCTCACACTCTATCCCCGCATCCCTGAGGCGCGGCATCATCTGGGCCACGAGCCTTTCGGCCCCGCCGGCCCGCATGGATGTAATGACATGGAGTAGCATCGCTTGGACTGTGTTTGCTTGAGACGGTATCTGGACGGAGTTACTTGCAGGAAATTGCGTAGTTATCTGCAAAATTAGCCATAATTTCGCACCCCACCCAATATTATCCCCGAAAAATCAATATTTAACCCGGCCGGGCGGTCAGACAGATGGGTCGGTCAGACGGTAGGGAGGAGCCGAGCGGGGAGCCTCGCGCAGGCCGTCGCGCCAGCCGCGGATCCCCGAGAGCAGCGGCGCGGCCGACAGCGTGGCCACACTCGTGGCTGCGAGCACCCCGGCCGTCCAGACCATCTTGCCGATGCCGTGCACGAGGGCGCGCACCGAGGGGCGCCCGTCGGGACGGTAGAGCATGCGCCACCATGCCATGGTCATGAGCCGGGCGCGGATATAGTGGCGCCGGGGGTCGCGGCGATAGCGGTCCGACGACGTGCGCGAGTCGAGGTTGGTCACCTCAGCCCCGAAGTCCACCCCCGTGCGCAGCCCGTTGACCGTGGCCTTGTAGGTGATGAGGGCATCGTCGCCATACACAAACTCCTCACACTCCATCCACAGCTCGTCGCGCAGCCTCAGCCGGCGATATGCGTCGAGGCGCCACAGCATCAGCGGCCCTCCGCAGGTGTCGGAGGGGAGGATGCGCGGCTCGGGAGCCGCCGGGTAGGAGAACGACCCCGAGGGGCGCATCACGAATCCGCGCCCCCGGTGCCGGTGGGGGAAGGCCAGCCCCGTGACGGCCCCCCTTATCTTGGCCCTCAGCGGCAGCAGATGCGAGCGGAACATGTCGGCTCCCAGCAGGTCATATCCCCCCTGCTCCATCCCCTCGAGGAGGCGGCGCATGGTGTCGGGGCCCGCCAGCAGCAGGTCGTCGTCGAGCATCAGCAGACAGTCTGTGTCGAGGTCGGGATAGTCGAGGAGCCGTTGCCTCATCATCCCCTGAGGCACGGTCACATATCTCTCGCCGGCCACGCGCCACGACGGGGGCTCGTGGCCGTCGGCTATATATAGCGTCACGCTCTGCGGCGCCACGCTCTGGGCATAGACCCCCTCGAGCACCCGCCGCAGAGTGTCGGGGGCGAGGGCGAGCGTGCGTATGGCCACCGCGTAGGTCAGCATCGCGAGGCGCGCCGGCGGATATACCGGCTCAGCAGCCAGCCGGCCGGCGCTGCGAGCAGGGTGAGACACTTGCGCGGCGAGTCGCGCAGCCAGTCGCCGTCCGAGGCTATGCAGCAGCTGGCCACATAGTGTATGGCCGAGCGCACGGAGTTGCGCAGGGTGCCGCGGTTGAGGTTCATCTCCAGTCGGCGCAGTTTGGCAAACGAGCGCGGGGAGTCGACATACTGGCGATAGATCGACGCGCTCATGCTGTCGGCTCCGGTCTGATAGTCGACTATGCAGAGCGGCTCGTTGATCACGATCATCGGCATCAGGTCGGTGACCTGCAGCAGCATATACACGGGGTTGAAGTTGCGCTCGCCCTCGAATCCTATCTGCGGCGCCACCTGCCGCATCAGCTTGGTGCGGGTCACCGGCTTGGTGTCGCCGATGTGCAGGCGGCGTATGCGGAGGTCGGGAAAGTAGACCTCGGTCATCCCGTCGGGAAACGGGCCGCCGATGGGGAGCATGTCGGTCATGCGCAGGTCGAGCCCGAGGATGCCGGCATAGCGGTCAGACCCCCGGGTGCGCCATGTGTCGAGTATCACGGCCACGGCTGTCTCGGGCATGAAGTCGTCCGAGTCGATGCAGACGCAGAGCTCCGAGTCGATGTTGGCATAGGCCGTGTTGTAGGCGGTGTGCAGACCGCCGTTCTCCTTGTGGATATATCTGATGCGTATGCGCCCCTCGCGGATGAATCCCTCCACCAGCTGGCGGGTGAAGTCGGTGGATCCGTCGTCCACCACGAGCCATTCGAAGTCGTGCGAGGTCTGTGTCACCAGACTCTCGTACACGCGTCTCAGCAGATGGGCGCGGTTGTAGGTGGGGGTAAATACGGTGATGGATGGTGTCATAACCGGCTTCTTTTTTTCATTATTTCCATATGACGGCATACATGAACTCGGAAAACGCCCAGTAGCCCAGCAGTATGATGGCGGCCATGCGCTCCTGTCCCGCGGGCCAGATCTTCATGTTGCAGAGCGGATAGACGATGATCACAGGCATCAGGAACCATGACAGGTAGGCGAAACGGTTGGAGTATTCGATGCGTATCATCATCACCCACACGGCATTGGCCAGCAGATAGGTGATGGAGATGATGTTATACCACCCGTCGCGCAGACGCTTCACGATGGTCACATACCACACCATCGCCACTCCGATCACGCTATAGATGAGGAAGTCCCATCGGAATCCCGTCTTGGTATACTGGCCGTCGTCGTAGCCCTCGGAATATGCCGACATGCGGTCGTCGACACCGAGACCCGCCACAAGGCCGGTGAACTGGTTGCCCCACACCAGCGACAGCGGCACCGAGGCGAGCCATATGTAGAGGGCATAGCGCGGCTGGCGTATCACGGTGAGCGCCGCTATCACCGAGGCGATGGGGAGCATGGTGGAGCGGTGGATGCCGAGCGACAGGAAGGCTATCACCCCGGCGATGACGCGCCGGTCCTCCATCAGGAAGGCCATGGCGAGCATTATCATGTGGCATGCCACACCGTTGCGCAGACCGTTCACGCCGAATGTAAGGAAGAACAGCGACGACACCATGAACAGGAAGCCCAGATAGGGTGAGGTGGGCACAAATTTCTTCAGCGCCCATGTGGCGGTGAGCATATAGACGGCCGCTATGAGGGTGAAATAGCCGTGATAGTCAAACCCTGACTTCACGCTGATGAGGGTGAACAGTCCCCACAGCCACTCGGCTCCGGCATTGAACACTATCTCGCCGGCGCCCTCCTCGAGCGCACGCTGATAGCCGAGATAGTAGGCGATGGTGTCGCCATATCCCGAGTAGGGGCGCGAGCCTATCCACCATGTGTAGAAAAGGGCGAGGATGAGGGTCCACAGGAATGCCCCTTTTTCCTCGACAGGCCTTGTGAGGCGCCCGTTGCCTGCGGCGGCCAGCGTGCCGGCCTCGATGAAGCACAGGACCCCTATCAGTCCTAACGATCCGAGCGGTGATATGTTGGGTATCAGTGTCATGACGGGAGGAGTTTGCGCAGGTTGATGAATATTCCTGTCCCGAGCCACCGGTGCAGCAGCCGGGTGAGGCGTGTGCGTGTGGGCCCGTAGCCGTCACACCACGTCTTGTCATAGCGATGGATGCTGCGTGTCTCGGGCGTGACGGTGAGGCGCCCCGTGGCGTCGTCGAGGGGATTGAAGTAGGGGGATGGATACACCGTTATCCCCCCTACGGTCTGGAGCGTGTCGGTGAGGCGCAGCCCGCGGGCCGCGAGCAGGTCGGTGACATGCTTCACCACGGTGCCGGGCAGCGGATTGCCGTCGGGCCCGAGATACGGGATGGCGCGGTAGTGGGCCAGCACGTCGGCATACACCTCCATGGCCGCCTCGGCGCCCATGCCCAGACCGGCGTTCACGCCCACACCTACAGGGCTTTTCTCCCAGCCCATGAACGGCCCGGCGGCCACTATGTCGTCCATCGGGGCGATGATCTCCACGTCGGTGTCGAAATAGAGACCCCCGTGCCGGTAGAGGATGTCAAACCGGGCATAGTCGCTCACGAATGCCCACTTGCCTCTTCCGGCGGCCTGACGCGTATAGAGAGTGGCGTCGATGTCATAGTTGGTCTCGTCCCAGCGGCGTATCTCATAGCCGGGCATGTGGCGCCGCCACGAGGCTATGCACCGCTCGGCGCTCGCGGGGAGCGGGCGCCCGCCAAACCAGCAATAATGTATCACCTTGGGTATCATGGCTGCATCAGTCGGGGATGAGGGAATAGATCTTGTCAGTCTCCTGCCGGTTGGAGTAGTCGCGGCGGCGGCACTCGCCGGCGAGGCGCGCGCGCAGATCGGCGTCGGCCACCACCCCGGCCAGTCCGGCGGCCAGCCGCTCGTTGTCTAGAGGGAGTATGAGGCCGTCCACGCCGTCGGTGAGCTGGGAGCGCGCGGTGGAGAAGTCGGTGATCACCACGGGGCGCCCGAGGGCCTGAGCCTCGCGCACACAGACGGATTTGCCCTCAAACCGCGAGGGCTGCACATACAGGTCGCACCCTGCCATGAAGGGGTAGGGGTTGAGCTGCTTGCCGTGCATTATGATATAGTCGTTCATCCCGGCACGCTCTATGTGGTCTCTGATCACGCCCTCGCCGGGGCCATATCCTATGATGTGCCAGCGGATGTCGCGCCGGCCGGTCAGCTCCATGAGGCGGCTCAGGACGTAGGGCACGTTCTCAAAATTCTTCTGATCGGTGAAGCGCCCCACGGTGAGGATGTCAAACGTCCTGTCGCTCATCCGTGTGTCTGCCACCTCGGCGGCGCGGCGGCGTATCATGGTCACGGGCATGATGTTCTCAATGGTCGTGACGCGCGGTGCCAGCGAGGGGTATCGGTGCACGAAGCTGTCTCTGACGCCGTCCGACACAGCCACAAGATCGTCAAACGCCCCCCACATGGGCAGCTCCATGGCGGGGTCGGTGGGGATATATGAATAGTCCGTATGGATCCACGCCGCTTTGCGCCGGGCGTTGACCCTGTGGATGACAGGATGGTGGGGGGTGAGGTAAGAGATGGCCAGATCATAGGTGCCCTCTCCTATGCGGGGCAGGAAGGGGGTCACCCAACGGCCTATGTGGGCCTGTATGGCGTCGGGGTGCATATGCCCGGAGCGGGCTTGGTAGCGGGCAAACGAGCGTTTGGCCATCCAGCGTCCCGCCACCACTCCGATGTGGCCGCGTCGCAGCGCCTCAGTGCCGGGTATCTCGATGGCGGCATAAGCCCCCTTCTCGGGGAGCAGGTTGACCCGCGCGGGGATATGGCCCATGAGGTCGCCGCGGTGGGCATAGAGAAACAGATCCACCTCGGCACGGTCATAATCCCACGCATCGAGCATGCCGAGCAGGGCCGCCTCGGCTCCGCCCAGCTCCAGATAGTGCATGGATATGAATACTCTCGCAGGGGTGCTCATCTTCGGGTCAGTGAGTTAAACAGGTTCATCCACCGCTCGGTGATGACGGGGAGGGCGAAGTGGGCCGAGCGGCGCAGGGCGGCGCGCCCCATCTCGCGCCGCAGCGCGGGGTCATCGATGAGGCGGTTGATGGCGGCGGCCAGCGCGTCGGTGTCACCCTCGGCCACCAGCAGTCCGTCCACGCCGTCGGTGATGATGTCGCGGGGACCGCATTTGCAGGCGAAGGCCACAGGCGCCAGCCCCGCGGCCATCCCCTCGAGCAGTGTCAGGGCCAGCCCTTCGTAGCGCGAACTCAGCACGATGATGGAGCTCGCCGCCAGCCGGGCCGGGATGTCGGTCACCGCGCCGGGCAGGCTGATGTTCTCCTCCAGCCCGGCCTCGCTTATCATCTGCTCGAGGCGCCCGCGCTGGGGGCCCTCGCCATAGATGGTCAGGTGCCAGTCGGGGTGGCGGTCAAACACCTTGCGGCACGCCGTCACCAGCATGTCATAACCTTTCTGCCCGTCAAGGCGCCCCGTGGCCACTATCTCGCGGGCTGTCTGCGGCGAGGGGGCGAGAGGGGTCACGGTGATGGGATTGGGGATGGCGACGGCAGGCGCATAGTCGCTCCAGTTGTCAGCACGGTCCTCCTCGGTGAGCACCACCAGACGGTCGTAGCGGCGCACTCCGAGCCTGAAGTCGATGAAGTCGGCCACGCGCGCCGAGATCTTGTCAAAGAGCGAGCCTGTCTTGATGGCGAAGAGGCGGCGGTAGCCTGAGCTGAAATGAATCTCGCGGACACATGCCGCGCCCACCTTGCGGGCCACGTCGGGCACGAAATATTTCTCGGACGTGCCGGTGGCTATGATGACGTCGGGGCCTATCTCGCGCATCAGCGCCTCGAGCCGCCGCCGGTGGATGCGCCGCTTCAGTAATATCCCCTTGAGCACATGCAGCTTCGACTTGAAGTCGTCGGCATAATAGTTGACGTCGAGATCCACGAGGTGCACCTCGGGGGGCAGGGGCTGCGTCAGCATCCCGGTCTTGTTGTCGGTCACCACCACCCACACCTCGTTGCCCTCCACGGCGGCGAGCGCGGCGGCCTTGATGGCGGTGACGCGCTGTATGCCTCCGAGGTGGCGTATCGAGTCGGTGCAGTAGACGATTTTCATTGTCGGTGATTCTTTCGCAGGGTGGTGTGACGGGGGGTCAGTCGATAGCTTGGAGATTCTTGCGGATAAATTCTTTAGAGGTCTCTATGAGGGCTTCCCGGGCCTCGGGGGTGGTGGTCGTGAAGTCGAGGATACGCTCGTTGGACATGTCGGTGCGCATCGTCACCGTGAGCGGCACGTCAAACATGCGCGCGAACGACATGCCGTGATATGAATTGGTCACCACTGCCTCTGCCCGGCTGATGAGCCTCACGAAGTCCATCGGGCCGGCGTCCGCGATGTGGCGTGAGCCCTTCACCTTGTGGCCCAGTGAGATGACGGGCAGGTGGTGGCTGCGGGCCTTACTGAGGGCGTCGCTCTCCACTGCGCCCGCTCCCTCGAGGTCGATGGCCAGCAGATAGCGCTCGGGCAGCCCGGTGAGCTGCGATCCGCCTGCCAGTTCGAGCCATGCCTCGGGGGGCAGCAGCCACACGGGGTCGCAGACGGTGATCCCCTCATGGCCGAGCCGACCGAGGATGTCGACCCCCGAGTGCTCGCGCACGGAGATGTCGTCCATGTGGCGCAGGTGGTGGTGAATGCTCGTCTCCAGCCGGGAGGGTATCACCCCCGAGCTGAAACTTGCGGCATATGAGATGCGGCGCGTGTCGGAGGGCCCGAAGCTGAGATAGAATGCCGAGTCGCGGCCGTTGGGGAGTGCCGGATTCCATATCTGGTCGCTCCCGGCCACATACATGTCGGCCTCGGGAGGGTTGCGCCGCAGCTCTTCGACCGAGCGGTAGGTGGTGGATGTGAGCGGCAGCCGGGCGGTAAACTCGTCAAAGCGGCGCTTGTTTCTCATCCTCAGCAGCCTCCCCGGCAGTTTGAGCAGCAGGTAGAGCTGCCTGAGCGGGGCGTGGTGCCAGCGCGGACTGTTGACCGCCGTGAGCGAGTATTGACCCGAGAGATAGTAAGGCTTGTAGTCGATGATGCGCACGTCACACCCCTGCCCGCGGAGATAGGTCGACAGGGCATAGGCCTGAAGCGAGGCTCCGTGATTGTAAACATCGTGGCAGGTGATGATGGCTACTTTCTTCATTACCGTTATCTCTCAGTGAGTGGGGCGTCAGTTGCCCGAGGGGGATGTTGATGTCGTGGCATAGGATGACGAGGCCGACAGGCGTCGCATCCACGACGCCGCCACGGCGCGCATCATGGCACGCTGATTGCGGTCAAACACACACAGGTAGGCCATCACCGTGAACAGCACTATCGACCCTGCGCACACCGCGACGAGCCGCACGATGCCCGGCTCCATGAGCGCCGACAGCGACGAGAGGATGGCCCACGCGGCCACCTCTATGCCGATCACCACTGTGATGGGGCGCCACATGATGCGGCGGATCAGGGCCATGTCGGTGTGGCGAGCGAGGAGCCACAGGGTCACGGCGAAGTTGACCGTGATGCCGGCGCGGAATATGATGCTGGCCACCACGGGCGACGCTCCCAGCCAGCGCGACGACACCCACACCAGCAGCAGCACCAGCCCACCCTCCACACACTGCATGAGGTTGAGCCCCTTGTTGTTGCCCATGGATTTGAGCGCCTCGGCGGGGATGAGATAGGCCATCAGCACCACGTTGAGCACCAGCTGTGCCATACATATCGCCTCGGCATACTCGGGCACGTCCGTGAGCCAGAGGTGCATCACATAGGGGAGCTCGACAATGAGGGGCACCCCCACCACTCCATAGAGCAGCATGCAGAGCATGGTGGAGGTGACCACGCTCTCGCGCATCCCCTCCACACCGCGGGCGGCATAGTTCTTGGTGATAGACGGCTTGAAGGCCGACGACAGCGTGAACGACAGCCCCGTCACGGCTCCCGACACGGTCATGCCGATGCCCATGGCGGCGTTGACGGCCACGCCATAGACTATGTTGATCAGGGTCTGAAACCATGGCCCCTTGAGCGTCATGCCCATCAGCCCGAATATCTCCCATGCCGAGTATCTGAGCATGGGGCGCAGGGCGCTGCGGTCTAAGTGGCGCCTGAAGCGGATGTGGGGATAGCGCGTGCGGACAAACCATATGCTGAACAGCAGGTTGCCCACCGATACGATAAACATGGCCACCGAGTAGATGATCAGGTGGTCGCCCCCCACCATACATATCAGGTAGAGGATGCCCAGACGCAGGAACGTGCTTATCAATGAGGCCCAGGCCATGATGTCAAACCTCTCATAGGCCGTGAGCACGGCGCCGTAGGGAGCCTGTGGCAGGCCGATGGCCATGCCCAGCACCGAGAGCTGAAACACCACCATGGCGGCCGTCTCGCGGCCCGGGGGGATATTGAGCTCGTGGGTCACTACCCACAGCCCGAACGTCTCACCCAGCAGGACCATGACCACAGCCAGCCACGAGTATATGACCATCGCGGTGCCAAAGGTGTTGTTCATCTTCTCCAAGTCGCCGCGTCCCAGCTCGAAGGTCAGGAATCGCGACGTGGAGGTGCCGATGGTGGCGGTGAGAAACGAGAAGAGCGCGAGCACTCCCCCGGCCACACTCTGCAGGCCGTAGTCATCCACCCCGAGGGCTTCTATCATCACACGCACGGTGAATATCCCCACCACCATATTCACTATGGAGCGGAGATAGAGGAAGAGTGCGTTGCGTGCTACTTTTGACATCAGGTGATTATCTGTGTTTTATTGAGGTGAGAGATGGAGCGGCGGAGGGGGTGAGGCGGCGGTCAGGAGTCCTCCGAGTAGTTGCCATAGTTGCCGTAGTGGTAACCATAGCGGTGGTAGCCGTAGCGCGAGGTGCCGTAGTGCGAGAACTCCTGACGGGTGCCGTTGAGCAGGATCGACAGGCTGGGGAAGCGTTTCTCCTGATACCACTTCTCGATGTCGGGCAGGAACGTGCGGTCCAGCACATGGGCGCGCACCACAAAGAGGGTCATCTCGGCATAGCGCGAGATGATGGCGGCGTCGGCCACGATCTCGACCGGCGGACAGTCGATGAACACATAGTCATACTGCTCCTTGAGCTCGGAGATGAGATTGTGGAATCGGGGCGTGAACAGCAGCTCGGTGGGGTTGGGCGGGATGGTGCCCACGGGGAGGATGTCGAGCTTGTCCACCCGGCACACCACGTCGTGCCAGTCGGCGATCTGCCCCGAGAGGTAGTTGCTGACACCCTGCGCGGGCGAGCCGGCATATTTCGACAGCGACCCGCGGCGCAGGTCGAGGTCCACGGCTATCACTTTCTTGTCCTTGATAGCCAACGAATTGGAGAGGTTGGCGGTGATAAACGTCTTGCCCGATCCGGGATTCATCGAGGTGAGCATCACCACATGGTGGCCCTCCTCAAATCCGAGGATAAACTCCAGATTGGTGCGCACCACTCTGAAGGCCTCGTTCATCACGTTGCGGCTCTTCTCCTTGACCACCAGCTCCTTCTCGGTGATGTCTGACGACATGGGGCGCTTCTTGCCACCCTTCTTGCCGGTCATGGCCAGCGGGATCTCGCCCACAAACGGGGCGTTGAGGCTCTCGATGTCCTTGCGCCCGCGCACGGCGGTGTTGAAGCTCTCCACGAGCAGCAATATGGCGGCCGGCAGGCCGAGGCCGATGAGGATGGCCACGCCCACGATAAACGGCACGTTGGGGCTCACCGGTACGGGGCTCGACGAGGGCTGCTCGAGCACACGGGTGTTGTAGGCCGTGAAGGCCTGCGAGAGCTCGTTCTCCTCGCGCTTCTGCAGCAGGAACAGGTAGAGCGACTCCTTCACCTTCTGCTGGCGCTCCACGGACAGCAGATACTTGGCCTGCTGAGGGTTGGCTGCCAGCTTGCCCACGGCCTGCGATCGCGCCGAGGCCACTGTGGAGCGGCGCGTGTTGAGCATGGTGAGCTCATTGTCCAGCGACCCGATGATGGATTGCTTCATGTTCTGCAGCTTCTGGTCGATGTCCATCACCAGAGGGTTTTGCTCGGACGACACGGCAAGGTGGTTGTTGCGCTGCAGCAGCAGCGAGTTGTAGGCCTGTATCTGACTCTCTATCGTGGGGCTCTCGATGCCCGAGTTGGCCGGGAGCTGGTCCTTGGAGTGGGCCGCGTCGGTCAGATAGTTGCGCAGATAGCGGGTCATGTAGAGGCGGTTGTCCAGCTCGCGTCCCTGCTCCTCGGTGGTGGTGGCCTGCGAGAGGGCTATGCCGCCCACGGCCCCCACGTCGGTCATCAGGTTGCGGCTCTTATAGTCGGAGATGTCCGAGTCCACATGTCCCAGCTCGCTCTCGATGATGGAGAGGCGCTCGCGGATGAAGTCGGTGGTCGAGGCCGTGATCTGATTGCGGTCCTTGATCCACGCCTCGTTGTAGACCGACACCAGCGTCGAGAGGATATCCTCGCCGCGCGTGCGCGACACATCCTCGATCGAGAGGTCGATGATCGAGGCTTTCTGATTGCGCTGCGTGGCCACGATGCTCTTGTTGAATCGTGTCACGGTGGCGCGCATCGGATTGCGCACGATGGTGAGATTGTCCGTCTTGCCACCCACATAGTAGGGCGACGGTGCCACCGTCAGCACTCCCATGGGGGTCTTGACGGTCTGTCCCAGCCTGAAGGTGAGCGACCCCTCGAACTGGTGGCCGTTGAGCACCATGTTGGAGATGATGATGGTGCTGTCACGCTGCAGCTTGAGGTCAAACGAGGCTTGGTCCGTGTCCTCAAACTCGGGGAAGATCACCGTCACGGGCAGGTCGAGCCCGTAGGCCAGCTCGTCGTGGAACGGCCCGTGGTGAAACGCCTCGACGGCGAGATTGAGCCTGTTGACCACCTCCTGTGTCGAGGCGAGGGTGGTGATGGAGAGGATCTCGTTGGTGATGTTGACCGTCGACCCGTGGATGCCCAGCTGATTCATCAGCTCCTCGGTGGCGGCGCCACCCTTCTCCTCGGCCTTTATCATCACCGAGGCCGAGGCCCGGTAGATCGACGGGGTGATCTGCAGATAGTAGAACACGGCCCCCATCGCTATGGCGAGGCTGAGCACGAACCACTGCCAGTTGCCCAGAAACAGGAACAGTATATCCTTGATTTTTGTAAAGCTGTCGAGCGTATGCTTCACCGGCACCTGTGTGTTGATGATGATGCTGCTCTGTTCGTGCGTCATCTTGTCCGGCGTGTCGAGATTGCGCTGCATGGTGGATTATTTTATGAAGAGTACCAGAAGGGTGGAGAGGAAAGAGAACATCGAGATCCAGAACGTCGGCGTCATATACTGGCTGCCGTTGGGGGTGGACTGATTCTGCTTCACTTGGTTGGGCTCGATATAGATCATGTCGCCCTGACGCACATAGTAGGCGGGCGACGAGTAGAGATCATCGGCATTGGTGAGGTCTACGGCATAGGTGTGCTGCTTGCCCCCCTCGGTGCGGATCAGGCGCACGTTGGTGCGCTTGCCGTGGATGGTCATGTCGCCCGACAGCGAGATGGCCTCGAGCAGGGTCAGGTGGTCGTCGGGAAACTCATACCGCCCCACCCCCGACTCGCCTATCACATAGTAGGCCATGGCCGGGAAGGACACTATCACCACCGGGTCGCGCAGCAGGCTGCCCGACAGCAGGCGATATTTGATCTTGTCGGCCACCTCGAGGCGCGTCAGCCCGGCCACATGCACGCTGCCGATGATGGGCATGTCGATGTTGCCGTTGTTGTCTACCGTGTAGGCCGATACTTCGTTGCTCTTCTCGTTGCCCAGCAGATTGAACATCTTCGAGAGCTCGCTGTCGCGCGAGTAGACGGTGATCGTCAGCTTGTCGCCGGGCTGCAGGCGCAGGTCGCCGTTGGGCTGCACGGCCAGCTCGCTGTCGGCGGGCAGGTCCTGCAGATAGATGATGTTTTTGGCCGGGCCGCACGAGGCGAGGATGAGAAGGGTAAGGGCTGTGAGCAGGGTCGAAATGTGTTTCATCAGGTTTTTTGGAGGGGGGAATGAATGTTCCGGACACATGAAAAACACCCCTCAGGGACCGTTGACCTGTCCCGGGAGGTGGTTTGCGTAACGCAAAGTTACGAAAAAAGTGGCACATAGGCCACTTAAATCATGCGTTTTTTTGGGACGCGGTTGTCTAAATTTTGTTAATTGCGCCCCCGTGGTGGGGGTGCTCAGCCACGCAGGGCTTCGTCAGCCCACCATGTCGGCGGCCTGATTGAGCAGGTCGATCTTGCTCCACTGGGTCTCGTAGTTGAGTCCCTGACGCTCGCGGTCCTTCACCTTGAACCCGCATGTGGGCGAGATGGATATGAGCTCGGGGCTCACATAGCGGCGTGCCACACGCACGGCGTCGGCAATGTCGGTCACGCTCTCCAGCCCGGCCATGCTGCCGTCCACGAGGCCGAGGATGGCGCGACGCCCGGCGGGAAATCCCTCGAGCTGCTCGAGCTGCACGGGCGAGTTGACGTCAAACGGCAGCAGGAACGCATCCACATCCACCTCGTCAAACATCCGGCGCAGGTGGGCCTGTTCGCGCGGGCTGTCCCAGCGCGGGATGCGGCTCTCGTCGGCCGCTATCGACAGGGTCACCTCAAGGTCGGCGGGGCGGTCCTTGACGGTCGAGTTGATGAGCTTGATGAGGTTGGCCGTCATCATGTCGGGGTCGAGGCCGCCCAGCAGCAGGGTGCGCTCGAAGTCGCTGTCGCACAGTCGGCCCCACACCGAGCTGTCCATCTGTATGTGGCGGCAGCCGCGGCGATAGAGCTCTTCGATGGTCATGCGGTAGGCCTCGATGATGTCGTCGATCAGCGTGTCGGGGCTCTCATACACCTTGCCGGGATCCCCGTTGCCGCTCATGGCCATGCGCACATACAGCTCGCCCGGCGAGGGGATGGTCTGGCGCACCTCGGCGCGGTCGCCGGCCAGCTCGCGCAGGTGGGTGAACTTGTCAAAGAACGGATGCTCGGGATTGTAGGCTATGCGGCCGTCAAACCTGAGTATGTCGCGGCGCAGAGGCTCGTCCTGCCACACATGGCCCGTGTCTATGCGCTCGCGCTCCATGCCCAGCAGACCCTCCCAGAAGTCGCGGTCCCACGACTTGCGGCGCATCTCGCCATCGGTCACTATCTCGAGCCCCGAGGCTATCTCGCGGTCTATCAGGCGGTCTATCGCGGCATCCTCCACGGCGTGAAATTCTTCGTCCGAGATCGTGCCGGCCTTCTTACGTTGTATCGCAGCCTCCAGCTCCTCCGGAGGCAGGAAGCTCCCCACTATCTCTACGCGGGGACGTGATGTCTTGTTTGTCATACGGTTGTTGAGGTTTTCACTTTTTTCCGCGCTGCAAAGTTACAAAAAATAATTCAAACCCACCTCATCGCCCCGTCACATCAAGAGATCTACCGGCGGATGAAGGCGTGGACGGCGGGGTGCGCGAGGGTGGCGGCGACGCCGGCAAGCGTGCTCTCGGCGACGGCGGCACATCGCTCGGCCAGCCGTGAGCCGCCGTCGGTGGTGGCCGTGAGCCGCGACAGGGCCGTGTAGGCCACGGCTTGCTCTATGCTGCGGCGCACGCTCCATCCGGCACTATCGGGTAGCGTGGCCGGGAGCCGTAGCTCCACCTTCATCATCATATCCTCGGGGTCGGTGTCGGGGGCAGTGTGGCCGGGGTCGGAGGCGCAGTCTTCGTCGTCGAGGGCACAGTCGTCCACGTAAGGGCTCAGGCGCAGGATGGTCTCGGCAAATGCCTGACGCGCCATGTTGACGAGCAGTCCGCGCCGCGCGGGGTCGAGTAGGGGCCGCAGGGCGGCATGTTCGCTCTCCTCGGCGCCGAGCACGGCATAGGCTGCCAGCGAACGGGTTATGTCGGCTATCACGGCCGGTGATAATACAAACAGCATGGTGGTGTGGTGGGTGTAGTGTGGTGGTGTAGTGTGTGATGTTGGTTTTTAACCTATCTCAATCTCTCGGCCAGCGAGAGGGCCCGGGCGGGCGAGATGAAAAACTGCGAGGCGTGTCCCTCGGCCAGCACATGGGTGAGGGCGGTGGGGAGCGAGATGCCCGGGCGGTGCTCCATGAGGCGCGTCACCCTCTCGTCGAGCTCGCGCCACAGTGCCCCGCGGCGGTCGTTGCGGGGCGTCAGTCGGCCGTGGCGCAGCAGCCTGAGCATGCGTAGGGCATAGGTGTGGGTGCAGTAGTAGGCCGGGGCCGGGCTCATGGCGGCCTTGCGGGCCACCTCGGCGCGCGAGATCAGCTCGCCGCGGGGTGTGGCGGCCATGATGGCGCGGCAGCGCTCGATGAAGTGTCTGTTGCGGGTGTCGATGAGTGTAAGCATAGGGGGGTGTGAGATTTGTTATGTCGTGTGGTGATTTTTGTGTTGGCAAAATTACCACACGACATGTGAAACAATGTGACACGACAGTCTTAATAAGTGTTAAACCTTGCGCTGCCTCATGATGGAGAGGGCTTTGGCCGTGCGCCGGGCCCTGAAGGCGTTGAACGTCTCGAACGTGTCGAGCAGCGCTATGGCCGAGTTCTGCACCTGACTCTCGTAGAGCGATGCCGACGTGTGGCCCGTCGGAGCCTGTCCCTGAAGCGCCGCCGTGACGCCCGAGATCTGGTGAAACAGCCGCAGCTCGAGGTCGAGCAGCTGTGAGGCCCCCTCGCTGCCACCTTTGCCGGCCACCTCCTCGGGCATTCGCGCCGCCCCGGGATTGACCGGGATCACCGCCCCGGGGCGGCTCCAGATGGCCGCCACCTCCTCGATCGACATCCCTGCCGGCACGCAGTCCACAGGCAGCATCAGCGCACCCTTGGCGCTGTGGGCCAGTATGCGGTCGATGGTGGCGATGAGCAGATTGATGTGGCGCTGCTGGTCGATGACATCCTCGATGAAGGGATGCACCTCGCCGTCGGTGAGGGGATAGAGCGACACGGTGAACGGATGCGACCCGTGGGCAAACGGCGAGCGGGTGATGTCGAGCAGCGTGCCGTCCGGAGCATAGAACCGGCATCGCCACAGGGGCTCGCGCCGCTTGTCGGTCTCGAACGTCCACACCTCCACCACCCGACACAGATCGGGGTCGCGGGGGTATAGGAAGGTCGGGGTGTCGGCCGGCACGGCCAGCTGCTCGAGCGGACGGGCGGCCGCCTCGTCGGCCGAGCGCCCGAAGATGGTGTCCAGCTCGCGCTGACGGCGCCGCGACCCGTGGCCGAATCTCAGCGCCAGCTCGGGCCGGCTCATGTCGTGGAGCATGCCGATGAGGCGTATGTCGGCCCCGCGGGGGTCGAAGAAACGGTTGACGAAGAAGTTGCAGGGGTTGACATTGTCCACCCACACGCCCGCACCCTCGAATCGGCGCTCGAAGACGGTGCGCTGGATGGCACACCCCGAGATGATAAACTCCTCGAGGGCGCGTGCGTCGAGCTCGTCGAGCCTGTTGATGCGGCGCAGGCGTGTCTCAGCCTCGCCGGCGTCATCCCCCTCCTCGGCCAGCGAGAGGCGGAATCGGCCCACCACGCTCTTCACCAGCGAGCGGATGAGATTGTTGGTGAGCGGGCGGTGGTGCGACTGGGCATAGAGCTGCTCATAGTCGCTCACGGGGTGGCCGGCGCGGATATCGTCGGCGATCGCCTCCCACTGGCGTCCGTATGTGAACTGCTTGAGGCGGCGGCGTGTGGTGCGCAGCGAGCCTGCGGCCTCCCACGCCTCCCTTGCCTGTAGGAATGGTGTCATAGAGTGTCGTCGTTTGGTTGAATGGTGAGTGCTGATTCATGAAAGTGATAGAGGCCGTCCGCATGGCGGGCGGTGCAGAGGATGGTCTCCGGCACATTGTCGTCGACGGCCGGAGCGAGCGTCACGAAGCCGCCCGGCCTGAGCAGGGCCACCGGGGCATCCGTCGTGGCGCGGGTGTAGGGATCGGCCTGACGGAGCGCCACCCTGCCGTCAGGGTCGGGGATGATGCGGGCGTCGCAGAGCCAGCCGCGCAGGCGCACCCTCAGCAGCCTGACGGCCTCGGAGGGGAGCCCGAACGTCACCGTGCCACGCTCGCCACGCGGCATCGTCATCAGCCCCGAGTAGTCTATCGGGTCGTTGAGCTCCTCGGGCCCCTCGGACAGCAGCCGGGCATACCATGCCTCGATAGCGGCCATGTGGAGGTCGTCGAGTTCGGGCGACATCTCCTCGGTGAGGCCTGTGACGGTGGACAGGAGTCCGTGGGCGCTGCGCCAGCGCGCCAGCATTTCTTCGGGTGTGAGTCTGAGCATAGGGGGGTGTTGTTTTGGGATTCGGTGCAAAATTACTCCGCGCCACACCCCAAAAAGGTGCGGTAATGCCGATGTCGTGTGTGAAATAATGCGTAACTTTGCACCCCGTAATCCATCTGCTAATCCCTACCCTCCATGAGCGATACCCTCCCCAACGGTGTAGCCGTCTACTGCGCGTCGTCGAGCACCGTCCCCGCCATCTATCCCGCCACAGCCCGCCGCATGGGTGCCCTCATAGCCCGCGCGGGGCTCACGCTGGTGTGTGGCGGAGGGGCACGCGGCCTCATGGCCGCCGCCATCGAGGGGGCCGTGGAGGCCGGAGGCGAGGCGGTGGGCGTCCTGCCCCGCTTCATGATCGAGAGCGGATGGAATCACCCCTCGCTCACCCGCACCATCGACACCCCCACCATGCACGTGCGCAAGCAGACCATGGCCTCGATGAGCCGCGCCGTGGTGGCCCTCGCCGGCGGCATAGGCACGCTCGACGAGCTGGCCGAGATGATGACTTGGCACCAGCTGGGGCTCTTCACAGGCCCGGTGATCATCGTCAACACCGAGGGGTTTTATGACCCGCTCCTCGCCATGTTTGACCGCATGACCCGCGAGGGATTCATGCGCGGCGACACCCTCCCGGCCATCGTGGTGTCTACCCCCGAGGAGGCCATAGCGCTGATAGAGAAATGAATATGATGCAACAGGATACGCCCCGCACGGAGCCCGTCTACCCGTGGCAGCCGCAGGTGTGCCGCCGCGACTGCGGCCCCCTCGCCGGCGCCGAGGCCGCGGCCTATCGCGGGGGCGTGGTGCCATACACCGAGGGGCTCCCTCCGCAGCCGCGCACGCTGCTCCCGGGCTACGACTCGGGGGTGCTCTGCATGCTGCTCGGCCTCTTCCTGCTGCTGAGCTACAACTTCCGCCACTACTCCACGTTTCTCAAAAACTTCCTCACCGACCTGCTCAGCACCCGCCGCCGCGATGGCACATTCGAGGTGCGCACATTCTCCGAGACCGGTGTGCTCATGTCCATCGTGCTCGTGGCGAGTCTCAGCGAGGGGATCATCGTCAACGCCGCCCTCACCGGCAGCGGCCTCGTGCCCCCCGGCGCAGGGGTGTTCGTGGTCATCGCCGGCGTCACCGTCCTTGCGCTCCTCTACTATCTGTGGCAGCTCTGCGCCTATGGCACGGTGGGCTATGTCTTCACCGACAGCGTGTCGGCACGCATGTGGATGAAGGGGTTCAACGCCTCGCAGACCCTCCTTGCCTTCATGCTTGTGATCCCGGCCCTTATTGTCCTGTTCAATCCCGGCGCGGCCGGCGCGGTGGTGACCATAGCCGTCGTGGCCTACGTTTTGGCCCGCCTTTTATTTATTTGTAAAGGATTTAGACTTTTTTACGACAATTTTGGCTCGTTGCTTTATTTTATTTTGTACCTTTGCACACTCGAAATTGTACCCCTTATCGTATTGTACCGTCTGGCGGTGGGTTTAGCTTTCCTGCCCCTCGCGGCGCAAGCGCTCTAATAAAACTTAATTGATTCAGCCAGTGAAAGTAAAGAAAATTCTGGTATCCCAGCCCAAGCCCGAATCCGGAAAATCTCCTTACTATGATATAGCCGATAAATATGGAGTCGAAGTAGTGCTCCGGCCCTTTATCAAGGTCGAAGGACTCTCCGCCAAGGAGTTTCGTCAGTCCAAGGTCAACCTCTCAGACTTTACCGGCATCATTTTCACGGCCCGCACGGCAATTGACCATTTCTTCCGTCTGTGCGAGGAGATGCGTGTAGCCATACCCGACACGATGAAATATTTCTGTACCTCCGAGGCCATAGCACTCTATCTGCAGAAATATATCGTGTATCGCAAACGCAAGATTTTCCACGGCGACTCAGGCAAGCTCGACTCGCTCATCCCATTTCTAATCAAGCACAAGAAGGAGAACTTCCTCTGGGTGGTGTCCGATGTCCACAAGGAGGACTCAGGTGCGCTCGACAAGCTCGGCATCTCATATACCAAGGCGGTGATGTATCGCACCGTGAGCAACGACTTCGGCCCCGATGAGAAGTTTGACTATGACATGCTCATCTTCTTCAGCCCCTCGGGCATCGAGTCGCTCAAGAAGAATTTTCCCGACTTCGAGCAGGGCGACATCCGCATAGCCTGTTTCGGCCCGTCGACCTGCCAGGCCGCGCTCAACGCCGGGCTGCGTCTTGACATAGCCGCCCCGTCGGCCGAGAATCCCTCCATGACAGGCGCGCTCGACAACTATCTGCGCAAGGAGGCTGACGAGGCATAATCCCCCCTCCTCCCAGCGCGCAATCCTGACCCCCCACCACGATGAAAGGTCTGAGGCTCTATAAGGTCGAGAAGCTCTGCGGCGAGGTGGCCGTGGCGCGCCTCTTCGACCGCTCCGATCCCGGCGTGTCCTCATCGCTGGCCTACCCCGTGCGCCTCGCATGGCGTGTCGACGACTCGGACCGCGGGCCCGACGTGGCCCGCTTTCTGGTCTCGGTGCCCAAGAAGCGCATCCGCCATGCCGTGGACCGCGTGACGGTGCGCCGCCGCATCCGCGAGGCCTACAGGCTCCACCGCCATCTGCTCCCGGCCGGGGTCAGGCTCCATCTTGCATTCATCTACGTGGCCGACGATGTGCTCCCCTCCGCGCGCATCGTCCCTGCCGTGTGCCGCCTGTTGGGGCGCGTCGGGGAGGCCCTCGCCTCACAGCCGGCCCCCGGCACACAGTCATGAAAACGTCGCTCGGGCGCCGGCTGCTCACCCTCCCCATCCTGTTCTATCGCGGAGCCATCTCCCCGATGTTTCCCCCCGTGTGCCGCTTCACCCCCACATGCAGCAGCTATGCCCTCGAGGCCATCGAGCGCCACGGCGCCGTCAAGGGGATGTGGCTGGCCGCCAAGCGCGTGGCACGCTGCCATCCGTGGGGCGGGAGTGGATATGACCCCGTGCCATGACAGCGACATGACCCCTCTGTTCGACACCCACACCCACACCCTGCGCGAGGATGCGCTGGTCAATCTCGACCCCGCGGCCGGGAGTGGCGGCGATGTGTGTGCCCGTGCACCATACTTCTATTCCGCCGGCATACACCCGTGGCATGCTGACCGCGCCGACGAGGGGGTCATGGAGCGTCTGCGCTCCCTCGCCAGTCACCCTCGCGTGCTTGCCATAGGAGAGACGGGGCTCGACACGCTCCATAGTCCCGCGCCCGACCTTGACGCGCAGATGAGGCTGCTCAAGCAGCACATAGCCCTGAGCGAGCAGACGGCCAAACCGCTGATACTCCATGTGGTGCGTCGCTATGCCGAGATCATGGCCCTGCGCCGCGCCTGTCGCCCCTCGCAGCCGTGGATCATCCACGGATTCAGAGGCAAGCCCCAACTGGCGCGTCAGCTGCTCGCGGCGGGCTTCATGCTGAGCTATGGCGAGAAGGCCAACCCGGCATCGGTGGCCGTGACCCCCGTGGACAGGTTGCTGATAGAGAGCGACGAGTCGTCACTCTCCGCACGTGACATCGCCACCCGTCTCGGGGTCGATGAGTGTGCTACCTGCATTGCGGACAAGGCCCGCCAGCTTGGTGCGCTTGACGGCGCTCCCCTTGAAGATGCGTGAAAACTCCTCCTGCGTCATCCCCTCGATTTCCCCTTTTGTAAGTCTCAGCACCTCCTCGCGGGCCGCGAAAGCGGCAATCGTCGTCTCTGTGGCCGCACGGTTGTGGGGACACACCTCCTGACAGATGTCGCACCCATACACGCGGTCGCCGAGCGGAGGGAGCGTGTCGCCCCGATACTCGATGGTGAGATATGACCGGCACCGGCGCGCGTCCATGCCGCCCAGCCCGTCGAGGGCATGGCCGGGGCATGCCTCCACACACCGTCCGCAGCCTGCACAGCCGGTCGGATTGTCCGGATTGGCCGGCTCCGTCGGGTCGAGGGGGAGGGTGGTGAGGATGAATCCGAGCACACACCAGCTCCCCTGTCCGGGCACTATCAGGAGCCCGTTGCGCCCGGTGAATCCCACGCCGCTCCTCACGGCCCAGTATCGCTCGCGCAGCGGGGCGGTGTCCACACACACGCGGCAGGCGGCTCCGGTCATGGCCGTGATCCTCTCGGCCACCTCTCCGAGGCGGCGGCGCACCTCGTCGTGATAGTCGCTCCCCAGCGCATAGCGTGCCCATCTCAGGCCCCCTGAGCCGCGCGCCGTGCACCGGTAGTAGCTGAAGGCGGCACACACCACACTCCGCGCCCCCTCCAGCAGCAGCCGGGGGTCGGCACGCAGCTCGTCATACTTCTCCAGATAGCCCATCCCGCCCTGTCGGCCGGCCGACAGCCATCTCCTGTAGAGCTCCATCTCGGAGTGGTCGACACAGCCGGCTGTCGCCACGCCTGTGGCCGTGGCGCCGGCCCCGGCGAGCATATCGCGCAGCGCCGGGGTGTCTAAGGCTGTGTCCGATACTGTGAGGTGAGGGGTGTCGGTGGGCATGGTTGTGTGCGGTGGGGGGTCACATGGGGAGGGTCTCGAACTCATAGCCCTGCTTCTTGAGCCAGCTGATGGCGCGGGGCAGGGCGTAGCGCATGTTGGTGTGGGCCTTTATCGAGTCGTGAAACACTATGATGCTGCCGTTGCGGGCATAGCGGCGCACGTTGGCAAACACGCGGCGCCCGTCGATGAGTTTCGAGTAGTCGCGCGTCACCAGATCATACATCACTATGTTGTAGTGGCGGTTGATGAGCCTCGCCTGCCGCGGCCATATGATGCCGTGCGGCGGGCGGAAGAGGGGGGAGTCTATGAGGGCGTCGGCCTCGGTGATGTCGCGCAGATAGCGCGAGTCGCGTTCCTTGAGCCCCTGCAGGTGGTGCATGGTGTGGTTGCCATAGGCGTGGCCGCGCCGCTTCACCTCCTCAAACAGCTGCGGATGGCGGCGCACATTGTCGCCCACCATGAAGAATGTGGCCTTGATCCCCTCGCGGTCCAGCAGGTCGAGCACCCACGGGGTCTCCTCGGGCACGGGGCCGTCGTCAAACGTCAGATAGACCACCTTGCGCCCGCGCCGCTTGTAGCGCCACATCCCTTCGTTGAACAGCAGCCTGTAGATCAGCGGTGGCCGCTCTATGAGGTGGTCGGGGCGCAGACGTCCGAGCAGCCGTCGCCACCACGGACGCCGCTCCTCACTCGCCGTCCGGGGTGGGGTCGGTGTCGGCTTCGTCATATTTCTGGAACAGGAAGTCGTTGTAGGGGAATCGGGTGAGGTGTATCTCCTTGGCCCGCTCGTAGAGCATCTCCTTGAGGGTGTCTATCCCCTGTCCCGTCTTGGCCGAGATGAACACGCAGTCGTGGGGCAGGCGGCTCATCCACGTGTGGCGCAGCTCGTCGAGCGAGATGTTCTCGCGCGTGCGCTCGGTGAGGTCGTTTTCATCCTTCTCCACGTGGGTGAAGGCGTCGATCTTGTTGAAGACCATTATCATCGGCTTGTCGGCGCCGTCACACACCTCGCGCAGGGTCTTGTCGACCACCTCGATCTGCTCCTCGAAGTTGGGGTGCGAGATGTCGACCACATGCACCAGCAGGTCGGCCTCGCGCACCTCGTCGAGGGTCGACTTGAACGAGTCCACCAGATGGGTGGGGAGCTTGCGGATGAAGCCCACGGTGTCCGTGAGCAGGAAGGGGAGATTGTCGATGATGACCTTGCGGACGGTGGTGTCGAGGGTGGCAAACAGCTTGTTCTCGGCAAAGACGTCGCTCTTGCTCAGCACGTTCATCAGCGTCGACTTGCCGGCGTTTGTATAGCCCACGAGCGCCACTCGGGTGAGCTTGCCGCGATTCTTGCGCTGCACGGCCTTCTGCTTGTCGATGGCGCGCAGCTCCTCCTTGAGGCGGCTTATCTTGTCGAGGATTATACGGCGGTCGGTCTCTATCTGTGTCTCGCCCGGGCCGCGCATGCCGATGCCGCCGCGCTGGCGCTCGAGGTGGGTCCACATGCGGGTGAGGCGGGGGAGCAGATACTGATACTGTGCCAGCTCCACCTGTGTCTTGGCGTTGGCCGTGCGCGCACGCTTGGCAAATATGTCGAGGATGAGGCTGGTGCGGTCCAGAATCTTCACCTTGAGCTCGCGCTCGATGTTGACCACCTGCTTGGATGTGAGGTCGTCGTCAAATATCACCATCCCTATGTCATTGTCCTCGATATAGGCGCGTATCTCCTCGAGCTTTCCCTTGCCCACATAGGTGCGCGGGTTGGGGTAGTCGAGCTTCTGGAGAAATTGTTTCACGGTCACGGCGCCGGCGGCGTCGGCCAGAAACTCCAGCTCGTCGAGATATTCGAGGGTCTTGGTCTCGTTCTGCCGCTCGGTAATCAGACCTACCAGCACGGTGCGCTCGGTGGTCTCTTCGGTGAGTATCTGATCTATCATAGTGCGGATGCTTTCTTTGGCGGGGAGGCACGGTGATGGCCTCCTCTCTCTCTGTCTATAACATTCGGCGGGCCTGTTTCGTTGCCCGGACGCGAAGATACAAAAAAAGAATGGATAATGAAAGCCGAAGCTAAACATTACCCATTCTCCTCTCTCCTCAGCGGTATGGACGGGACTCGAACCCGCGACCCCCTGC
>CAZAWC010000006.1:0-39916 GCA_964488595.1 uncultured Staphylococcus sp.
ATAAACCAATCATTATCACATTTCTTGCAATGGAAAAAGTAATTTTGCTATGTATCTAATCAACGCATGTGGTGGGCGGATGGTTCGATGGGGTGATGGATTTTTTTACAGATTTGTCCGATTTTTTTGCCCGTAAGCCCCGAAATGCCTAAATTTACAGAGTAATACTGTCGTAATACTGTCAGAGTTAACATATTTTAATCACATCGGGCATCTTTGTTGCCCCGCACAGGCACTAAATTTGCATCATAATCCTCAGAGAACTATTCGATAGAAAAAAATAATAATCAAAAACCTATATATCATGGCAAAGAAAGAAACAGCCAAGGGGGCTGCCGTCAAGGAGAACGACCCCGCCAAGGCTAAACTCAACGCTCTGGCTCAGGCCATGGGCAATATCGAGAAGGACTTCGGGCGCGGAGCCATCATGCGTCTGGGCGACGAGCAGATAGAGAATATCGACGTCATCCCCACCGGCTCCATCGGCCTCGACTACGCACTGGGTGTGGGGGGCTATCCCCGCGGCCGCATCATCGAGATATTCGGCCCCGAGTCGTCGGGCAAGACCACCCTTGCCATCCACGCCATAGCCGAGGCCCAGAAGGCCGGAGGCATCGCCGCCATCATTGATGCCGAGCACGCCTTCGACCGCTTCTATGCCGAGCAGCTCGGAGTCGACGTCAACAATCTCCTCATAGCCCAGCCCGACAATGGCGAGCAGGCCCTCGAGATAGCCGAGCAGCTCATCCGCTCGAGCGCCATCGACATCCTCGTGGTCGACTCCGTGGCCGCCCTCACCCCCAAGAGCGAGATCGACGGCGACATGGGCGACAAGAATGTCGGCGTGCAGGCCCGCCTCATGAGTCAGGCCATGCGCAAGCTCACCGGCACCATCTCGCGCACCAACACCTGCTGTATATTCATCAATCAGCTGCGCGAGAAGATCGGCGTGATGTTTGGCCCCTCGGAGACCACCACCGGCGGCAACGCCCTCAAGTTCTATGCCTCGGTGCGCATCGACATCCGTCCCTCCACCCAGATCAAGGACGGCGACGACGTGCTCGGCAAGCTCACCAAGGTCAAGGTGGTCAAGAACAAGGTGGCGCCCCCCTTCAAGCGTGCGGAGTTTGACATCATGTTTGGCGAGGGCATATCGCGCTCGGGCGAGATCATCGACCTTGGCGTCAACCTCGGCATCATCAAGAAGTCGGGCTCGTGGTTCTCATACAACGACTCCAAGATCGGTCAGGGCCGCGACGCAGCCAAGCGCATGATGGTCGACAATCCCGAGCTGGCCGAGGAGATAGCCGCCAAGATCATGGAGGCGCTCAAGTCGCAGTCTCCCTCGGGCCGTCCCGCTCCCAAGCAGGCAGCCAAGAGCTCGGCCCGTGCGGCCGCCGATGATGTCGACGACGATATAGCCGCCATCCCCGACACCCCCTACGACGACGGCACCCTCCCCCTGCCCGACGACTTCTCCATCGAGGAGGATATCTGAGCGAGGGGAATGAGGAATAATTATTGATATCTTACAAAGCGGCCCGTATGTGGATGACACATACGGGCCGCTGAGTGTGTTATGCTATGATCTGCGTGAGATCAGAGGCGGATCTTGGAGACGTAGCGGGTGTTGCCCTGCTCGATCACGAGGATATAGACGCCGGGGACAGCATTCTTGGTGACGTTGACAGGCTCGCCCACGCCGCGTGCCACGACATTGCCCGTGGTGGCGTCATAGAGGGTCAGCACCTTGGGAGCGTCGGGATCGGCCTCGATGTCGAGGATACCCGAGTTGACATACCCGTTATAGCGCTCGGCTACGGTCGAGGCGGTCATGGCTCCCAGATAGATGCTCAGGTCGTCGAGAGCACCGTTGTAGAAGTTGTCAAACTTGTTGTTGAGATTGCCTATCACGAGGGCCTCGTTGTTGTCGTTGATAGCACCCGTGTTGTCGGCGCTCTCGGCCATCAGCTGACCGTCGATATAGATCTTGAGGGTCTTCGTTGCACTCTCGCGCACCAGCACCACGTGGTGCCACTCGCCGTTGAACACCGACTCGCCGGCTGTCGAAGCCTCGCTCTTAGCGTCGTCGTCGTCGATGGCAAACTTGAGCAGGCCACCCTTATACTCCAGACCGATCCAGTTGCCGGTGGCGCCGGGAGCGTCGCCCGAGCTTATCGAGCCTTTGTGGAGGACATAGGCAGCGTCGTCGGTCGACTTCAAGAGCATCTCCACGGTGAAGTCTGCGCCGCCCAGCTGGATCTTGTCATAGGCATCCTGCTTGAGATAGTCGGTCGAGCCGTTGAACGAAAGTGCATTGCCCGACTTGCCCTCGACCACGGCGGGCGAGCCCACTGCGGTGGCAGCGCCCTGCACCTTGTTCTCGACGGTGGCGTCGGCTCCGACGGCCTCCATCGGGAAGTAGGCCACGCGGGTCAGGTTGACGCTCTCGATCACGGTAAACGTGCCCTCGATGACGGTGGGTGCCCCGGTCTCTACATAGAGATAGATCTTGTAGGCGAACGTGCCGGTCTTCTCAGGTGTGCCCGAGATGGTAAACGTGGTGGCGTCCGAGGTGAAGGTCACACCTGCCGGGAGGCTGAATGCCTTGATCGACGAGGCGCGCTCCCATGTGCCCTTGACGGTGACGATGGGCTTGCCCAGCTCTACGGTCTGCGTGAGTGATCCCTCGGTCACCTTCAGCGTCGGGTCGGCCGCATAGCGGTCGTGCAGGTTGTAGCTGAGGTGAGGAGGCTGGTTGTAGGCAGTGTTCTGCCATGCTATGGCCAGACGGTAGTTGTGGTCCTCCATCAGGCAGGGCACACGATAGTTGGTCTCGGTGGTGGTGGTGAAGATCATCACCTCTGCGGGATTGTTATAGTCCCAGAGGATCAGCTCCTCGCGCCAGTCGCCGAGGATGTCGGCCTGCAGACAGGGAGTGCCCTTGGTGGTGTTGCAGCTCTGGGCGTTGTATTTGCCGAAGTTCATCAGCGTGGAGCTGCTCGTGAGGGTGGCGTTGCGCTTGGTCACCTCGGGGGTAGACTTGCCGGTGCTCGAGTCATAGCAGCCGTCGAAGAGCTCGTCGAGCAGGTCGCCGTCCCAGTAGATGCGGAAGTTGGTCGATCCGCGCTTGTTCACCAGCAGATTGCCCTTGCAGTCAAATGTGGCGTTGGTCTTGCTGGCGTCGCTCGAGCTGGTATAGTATGTGCCGGGCCACATCTCGTGTCCGCGCCATGTGGCCGAGAGGTCGGCCACCATGCCGCGGCCTATATCGTGGCCGCTCTGCTTCACCTTCCAGATGATCTCGCCTGTCTTGGCGTCGCGACACTCGGCGTCGAAGGGATAGGACGAGCCTTTCTCCTCGTGCACCATGAACACCTCCAGACCCTCGCGGTCGGGGTCGAAGTCGCCGAGGTGGAGAGCGTCGCCGTGGCCACCGCCCGTGCGGTAGAGCAGCGAGCCGTCGTGGTCTATGGCGGCCGCGCCATAGACGATCTCGTCCTTGCCGTCGCCGTCACAGTCGCCCACGGTCAGCGAGTGAGCACCCTCGCCATATGCCCCCTTGCCCTTGGTGGTCGAGGCGTGGAGCCAGCGCTCGGTGATCTTGGAGCCGTCAAAGTCCACTGCCCACAGATAGGAGTGGGTGTAGTATCCGCGGCAGAACACGGCCGAGGGGTGCTGGCCGTCGAGATAGGCCACGCCGGCCAGATAGCGCTCCGAGCGGCCGCCGTAGTCGTCGCCCCAGCCGTTGGTGGTCTTGTCCTGCGGGTGGGTGGTGCGGGGAGGATTGTAGGCCACGGTGTGGATCTCGGCGCCGGTCTGTCCGTCAAACACGGTCAGATACTCCGGGCCCGAGATGACGTGTCCCTTCGAGTTGACATAGTTGGCCGAGGGATCGTCCGACCCCATTATCACCTTCTTGCCTTTGCCGTCCACGGTGCCGGGGGCGGTCTTGCACATCATCTCGGCCTTGCCGTCGCCATTGAAGTCATAGACGAGAAACTGTGTGTAGTGTGCGCCGGCGCGGATATTGACGCCGAGGTCCACACGCCACAGCTTGGTGCCGGTGAGGGTGTAGCAGTCGATGTAGACCTTGCCGGTCTTGCCGCTGATGGAGTTGTCCTGCGAGTTGGAGGGGTCCCACTTCACGAACAGCTCATACTGGCCGTCGCCGTCCACGTCGCCCACGCTCATGTCGTTGGGCGAGTAGGTGCAGTCGCTGGCCGTGGGGCGGTCGAGCGTGAGGCGACGATAGACGTCGGTCTCCACTCCGGTCTCGGGCGAGGTCTCCACGACACTGCCGTTGACCGAGGCTTTGATCACATATTTCGACGATGCGGTGCCGGCGGCGTCCTTGATGTTGGTGCCGCCCGTGATGGGCTCGGAGTTGACTTTCACTCCGTCGCGATATACGTCGAAGGTCATTTTAGGATCGTCCGACGTGAGCGAGCGCCACGACACGAACGTCCCCGAGGTGGTCTTGACGGCCACCACGCCGCGGTTCAGCTTTTCACCCAAGGGAAAAGCTGAAGCCGTGCCGGCGCAGAGGGCCAGACCGAGGATAGAGGCTGTTATTTTCTTCATGTGAAAGACTTAGGGTTATGAATAAGAGATTGTTTGTGTTTTCTGTTTGCGTGTTGCTGTCTGTCAGCGCACCACCACCTTGCTGACGGTGTTGCCCTGACGGCGCACGTAGATGCCGCCGCGGGGATTGTCCACGCGGATACCCTGCAGGTTGTAATACTCTACGGGGGCGTCATTGTCGCTGATCACATCCTCGATAGCCGAGTCGAGGCCGGGGATATCCTCGGCCTTCATTGTGGCCACGTTGATGATATCGCCCGTGCGGGTGTCGAGCACATAGCAGAGGGCGTTGACATTAGCCTTGTTGGTGACGGCGGCGGGGATGCTCATCGTGTGGACATACTCATACTTCTTGCCGCTCTCGATCACGGCAGGCACACTGCCCGAGATGCCGGCATAGGTGTCGAGCTTGCGGGCCACTTCGTTAAACATCACGCTGGCCGGGCTCGGCAGTTCGCCCCAGCCGTCGGGAGCGCCTGAGCTGCCCGAGAGGCCGTTGATCTGGTTGTAGGGACCCACATTGTCCTCGGTGATGGCAAACGAGAGCAGATAGGGCGAGCCTGCGGGATAGTCGAAGGCAAACTCCTCGCTCACATTGAAGACCAGCGCACCGTCCTTCCACTCGCAGGTCATCTCCACGCCCACGGGCGAGAGCTGCGACTTGAGATACTCAAAGTAGTTGCTGATATAGTCTGCCGCTGTCGAGATGCCCAGCTCGATGAAGAACTGGCGGTTGAGATAGCATGTGGGGAAGGCGGAAATATAGTTGTTGATAAACTGCTGGTAGGAGCTGGCCGTCATGGGGTCGGCGTTGGTGAAGCGGGTGTGGACGGCCACCAGACCCAGCGAGCCGTCGGTATACTTCTCCTTGAGACGGTTGAAGGCGATGATGCCGTAGGGACACCATGTGCAGTGGATCGAGGTGCCCTCCTCCACCACGCCCCTGCGGGGATAGCCCTTGCCCACGGGGAGAATGAGGATCTTGGTCGAGCGGGTGACGTTGCTGGCCGGAGCGTTGTTGGCCACGCCGTTCACCTTGTCGATGGTCACGGTCACGGGTGTCTCGTCCACCGATGCCGTGTGGCACACGGCGTTGGTGGTGATCCCGGTGGTCTTGCCATATTCGATGGGGCTGGGGAGCGTATATGTCTCGGTGACGGGTGCCTGATCGCCCACCTGATATGTATATTCTACGGACGAAATGGCGTTGCTGCCCTTGTTGGTGAGCGTGAAGTAGAGCTCGAAGGGATTGTCGGCATTGGCCGTCATGTCGGCCTCGATGCCCGACAGATAGCCCATGTCGGTGGGGAGCTGATCGCCGGCCACCGTACAGCCCACGCACACATAGCCGAACTGCGAGGTGATGTTCTGCCATGTCCATGCAGCCGATGAGTTGGCGCGGGCGCCGACCCATCCGCCCTGATCCTGACCGGCGGGATAGTCCATGTAGTCAAACACGATGGTATAGTCATTGGCCGACTTGAGTGCACAGAACACACCCACATAGTAGCGTGTATTGGCCTCGATGGTCACCGGCTGGGTGAGCGTTATGGACGATGCCGTGAAGGGCTGCGACGATCCCTTGCCGCCGTTGTTGGACAGCATCTCGAGCGTCGGGGTGAGGTCCTTGGTCACGAAGGCAGAGTAGAGGGTGATATTGTTGACACCGGTCTGGGAGTTGACACCGGTATAGAAGTTGACCTTGGTGATCTGGTTGCCTGCAAACATGGTGGCCACCTCGGGGGTGATCTCAAATGCCATGGCTATCTGATTGCCCGCGGCGGCGTCGCCAAACTGAGTCACGCTATAGGGCTCGTCGGCCAATGTATACTCCAGAGATGAGGCTGCCTTCTGAGGAGCTTCGTCAGTCGCCGTGAATGTCACGGGCGAGAGCGGCATGTTGAATTCGGTCGACTGCAGCTGTCGTCCGCCCGCCACGCGTTTGGGGGCTTTCACCAGCGCTGAGCTCGTCAGCACGGTGGCGCAAGCTACGAGGGTGAGTAAAGTTTTCTTCATAAAATGTAGTTATGACTATGTTTGATGAATTGAATTGCAAGAGATATGACCCACAAAGTTAGCGGTTTTGCGCTGTTTTAGCAAAATTGGGGAGTTAAAATTGAGCCCGATTTCCCAAAAACAGTTATTTTTATAATTTTTAACCACCCGTGCGCATGAAAAATCACTATATTTGTGGGTGTAATCATCCAAATTTCCCGAATCTCTTAAAAACCCCCAGACAACGACATGAAGCCTTATGTGATAGGAGTCGACATAGGTGGCACCAACACCGTGTTCGGCATAGTCGACGCCCGTGGCGTAGTGATAGCCAGCTCGTCCATCAAGACCCTCAAGCACAACAACGTAGAGGATTATATCGAAGACCTCTATCAGGGAGTCACCCGCCTGTTGGAGCTCCACGACGCCGTGGGCAAGGTGGCCGGCATCGGCATCGGCGCCCCCAACGCCAACTACTATACCGGCATGATCGAGAAGCTCGTCAACATCCCTTGGCCCACCCCCCTGCCTCTGGCACAGATGGTGAGCGAGAAGTTTGGCATCCCCGTGGCCATCACCAACGACGCCAACGCCGCCGCCATCGGCGAGATGACCTACGGCGCCGCCCGAGGCATGAAAAACTTCATCATGATCACCCTCGGCACAGGTGTCGGCTCGGGCATCGTCATCAACGGTCAGATGGTCTACGGCCACGACGGTTTTGCCGGCGAGCTGGGCCACATGATCATGAAGCGCAACAACGGCCGCCTCTGCGGCTGCGGACGCACCGGCTGTCTCGAGGCCTACTGCTCGGCCACAGGCGTGGCCCGCACGGCGCGCGAATTTCTCGAGATCCGCCCCGACAAATCCCAGCTGCGCAACATACCCCTCGATCAGATCACATCCAAGGATGTCTATGACGCCGCCATCAACGGCGACAAGCTCGCCAAGGAGATCTTCGAATACACTGGCAATATCCTCGGCGAGGCGTTTGCCGACTTCACCGTCTTCTCCTCGCCCGAGGCCATCATCCTCTTCGGCGGTCTCGCCAAGAGCGGCGATCTGCTCATGAAGCCCCTCATCGAGTCGATGGAGAAACACATGATGCCCATGTTCAAGGGCAAGGTCAAGGTGATCCTCTCCGAGCTCAAGGAGGCCGACGCCGCCGTGCTCGGCGCCAGCGCACTCGGCTGGGAGGCCAAGCCTCTGGCCACACAAGTGCCCCAGACAGCCGCCGTCGCCCTCCCCACCGAGACAGACAAGCACTGATCTCTCCTCCACCCCAACAAGGGTTACCCACACGATAGGCCCCGCCACCGCGAGGCCTATCGTGTCATTTTCCCCCCGCGTCTTTCCGTCAGATCGGCGGGTAATCCACGACCCCCTGTCGGGGGCCGCATTTTATTGATTGTCAACTCATACCCGCGCCAAGGCACGGGCCTACCAAGGCCATGACCCCTTTCAGGGGCCACCTGCGGAGACGGGTGATGGAATTGAGGCGATGCCTCTTTTCAGATGGCACCATGCAGACGGGGTATGGTGAGTGTGAATCGGCCTCGGCGAGTGGGTCGGGGCCTCGGAATGTTCGTGCTATGTGACGGTTATCTTTAGACGGCCACCTGCAGTCGGAGTGTTGTCCGAATCGGCCCCCGACAGGGGGTCGTGGCTTTGGTAGGCCCGTGCCTTGGCACGGGTATATGTTGACATCCAACAACTTGCGGCCCCTGAAAGGGGTCGTGGATTACCCGAGGGGGAGGTGTGGAGGGGGGATCAGAGGCCCCGGAGCGACTGGAGCAGCTCCAGCGTGTCGAGGCGCGAGAGGGTGCGCCGCGTGGCGAGCGCCGAGGCAAAGTCGTGGGCTATGGAGTGGACCCCACGGTGCGAGAACACCCGCGTGAGATAGCGAAGATTCTTGTCAAAGATAGCCTCCGTCTCGTCAGCGTCGAGCTGACACGCCGCCGCTCCCTCCTCGACCGCGAGGTCGTGGAGCGTGTCGCGCACATCGTCGGGCAGCCCCGTGTGGCGGTTCACCAGATAGCGGCACAGCAGATTGGCCGTCACCATCGCTATGCCCATGTTATAGTTCTTGAGTATCTGATGCCAGGCCGTCTTGGCCGAGACTCCCGGATTGCCCGCGAAGAAGAAGTCGGGCACCATCGTCATCGTGTCGGTGCCCTCGCCGTCGAGGCTTATGGCCGAGAGCAGCTCCTCGCCATCATAGACCACGAGGCTTATAGCCATGCCAGCCGCCCCGTAGCAGCGGTCTGACTCATCGGTGTATCTGAGTTTTTCCATACATTTACAACATCCGTCGCGGCCGCTTAGTTGACCACGAGTATTTTTGTTGCCACCGCCCCGGCCGACGAAGTGTCGTCGCCTGCCGAAGCCATCACATAGTAGACGCCCGAGCGCACCCTCTGGCCGTTGAGGTTACAGCCGTCCCACACGGCCATGCCACCCTCCGATACGGTCTGATAGACGAGGTGCATCCCCGAGTCTACGATCTTCACCAGCGAATGGTCCATGAGGCCGGTGATGGTGATCCAGCCCGTATAGTCGGGGGTCACGGGGTTGGGATAGGCATAGACGTTGTCAAAGTCGGGGCTGGCCGGGCTCGAGGTGGTGGTGAGCGAGTAGAGCCCCGAGAGGGTGGCCACGTAGAGGAGGTTTGACTCCGGGTCGACATAGAGGCCGGTGACGCAGTTGGAGGGGAGCATCGAATTGTCTGACGTATAGGTGGCTATGATCTCGTCGCCGTTCTCGCTCACCAGATAGAGGCCCGAGCCCTCGGTGCCTATCCACTTGCGGTTGGAGTGGTCCACGGCCATGCAGAGCACCTTGTCGGTCTCCAGCAGATAGTCGGCCAGATTGGTGCCGTCGTTGCGGGGCACCTTGATGCGGTTGACGGTGAATCCGGGGTCAAACACCTTGCGCGGGTCGGCTATCGACACCACGCCCGACGATGTCCCCAGCCACACGTGTCCGTTGTTGTCCTCGACGCCACAGGTCCAGTGGTCGGGCTTGAAGGTCTTGCCGTCGCTGTCCGTGGTGGTGGCCCAGCCGATGTGTCTGTAGGCGTCGACATCGGCCAGAGTGCCGTTGTGGGTGATCGCCTCGAGGGCATAATCCTTGTTGGAGTCAAAGGCCAGTACCACCGGCGAGCGGCGGCAGAAGAGCAGGCGCGAGTCCTTGCTGAAGATGTTGCCACCGAAGTTCACCACCTTCCAGTCTGCCTTGGTCACCTTGGCTATATCCCCCTTGCGCTTCTCGGCCGGGAGCATCATTATGTTGTGATTGCCGGCGGCCACGAAGACGGTCACCCACAGGTTGCCCTGATAGTCGATGGTGACGAAGGGTGTGGAGTAGACCCAGTTGCGCACGATGGGCGAGTTGGAGTCGTCAAACTTGGCTATCTCCTTGCCGTCCTCGATCACATAGAGCCCCTCCACGCCCGTGCCCACATAGAATCGTGCGGGACGGTCCGGGTCCTGACACAGCCATGTGGGCGAGTGGATGCCGGTGCCATAGGTCTTGTGGAGCGAGGCGCCCTCGGGGGTGCTGACGCTCACCTCGGCCGGGGCGATGGAGCTGAAGTGCGTCCCGTCATAGAAGTCGGCGTTGAGCAGCACCTCGTGGTGGTCGCCGTTGCCGAGGGGGTGATAGATGTTCTGGCCCACGTTGGAGATGATAAACTTTCCCGGCTGTGCGCCCGGATACATGCGGGCTACGTAGGAGAATGTCGTGGCGACGGGCGACACCGACTTGTCGCGCACCACCGTCACGCTCCCGTCGGCGCCGAGCTTATACTCGCCCAGACCGTCGTCCGAGGCGGCCAGCAGCGACACCTCGGGGCCGCGGCGGGTGGTGATGATGTCGTTGGCGCGGATCACCTCGGGGAGGGGATAGTTCTTGGCGTCGGGGCGCCCCTCTGCGTCGGCATGATAGAGCGTGCCGGCGTCGTTGAGGATATAGACACCCCCGTCGGCAGCCTTGTCGATGGTGGCCGCGCGCACCTTGTCGTCATAATATATGGAGCCCACCGAGATCGATGTGCAGTCGTCAGACAGCGTCAGGCAGCGCACCTGCCGCCACTGGAATGTGGCCACCTTGCCCGAGCCGAGCGTGATCATGTTGGTCAGGAATCCCGATATGCCGGGGTGCACCACCCGCAGATTCTCATACTTGTAGATAGGCGTCTCATAGGCCACGAACAGCACCGGCACCTTGTCGCTCGGATAGCCTGTGGGCGAGATGATGAGCCCCTTGTCGACGGCGGCGAGGCCGTTCACGCCGTGGCCGTTGTAGACCCCCGACTCGCGCACCTCGAGGCGGTCCGTGTCATAGCGCACCAGCCCGAAGTCGGTGCCCACATACATGTCGCTGCCGCGGAAGGCTATGGCGTTGATCCCCTTCTCGGCGTTGACCTGCGCATCCTTGATGTCGGGCAGATTGGCCACGCGCAGATCGTCGTCATACACGAGGTCGATGTTCGAGTTGTCATACACCACGGCAAGAAATCCCTTGTCGTCGTTGTGATAGATGTCGGTGATCACGAAGTCTGACAGCTCCGAGCCGGGCGTGAAGGTGTGGGTCTCGTCGCTCGAGCGGTCATAGCAGTTGAGCCGCCCGCCGGTCACATACCATATGAGGTCGCCTGTGTCGAGGACGCGGCTGAAACTGCCCGACACGGGGTAGGCATTCCAGAGCCCCGACATCACTCCGGCCGTGGCCGTGAGGGTGAAGGTGGCTATTACAAAAAGAAGGGTTAAGAGTCGGGTACGCATGAGTGTGTATAACGTGTGGAGTGGATTGAGGAAAGTGGGTTGAGGAAAGTGTTTTCAGGGTGGAGTGGATGCGGCGCGTGCGGAGGGCCGGGGCCTGTCAGCGCGAGGCCAGATAGTCGGCCAGCTGCCGGGTGGCGCGTCCGCGGTGTGAGATGGCATTTTTGGCCCCGGGGGGCATCATGGCAAAGGTAGTGTCGGCCTCAAGGGGCTTGAAGACGGGGTCGTAGCCGAATCCCCCCTCCCCTTCGGGAGCGCGCAGTATCTCCCCCTCCACCGTGCCGGTGAAGGTGAGGGTCTCACCCTCGAGGATCAGGGCTATCACCGTGACAAACCGCGCCCGGCGGTCGGCCACCCCCTCCATGTTGCGCAGCAGCAGGGCCATGTTGGCCGCGCTGTCGTGGCCGGGGCCGGCATAGCGGGCCGAGTAGACCCCCGGCGCGCCCCCGAGGGCGTCGACCATCAGGCCCGTGTCGTCGGCAAAACAGTCATAGCCATATTTTTCCTTGACATACCGGGCCTTGAGCAGGGCATTCCCCTCGAGCGTGTCGGCCGTCTCGGGGATGTCGTCGTGACACCCTATGTCGGCCAGCGACAGCACCTCGAAGCGGTGGCCCGCTATGGCGCGTATCTCCTCGAGTTTGTGGGCATTGTTGGTTGCGAATACTATCTTCTGCATATAATAATCACAACGGACGGGAGGGGCCGTTTATTTTACGGCCCCTCCACACTCTGTATTCGTATTCACTCTGCCTCAGCGGAGCGCCTTGGCGAGGAAGTCTCTGAACTCGTCGGCCGTCATATAGCCCACGGTGCTGCGCACGGTGCCGTCGGGCATCAGCACGCTGATCTGGGGGATGGAGCTGACGCCGAATTTCACAGCCACGTCGCGGGCATCATCCACGTCCACCGAGAGGAAACGGGCCTTGCCCGCATACTCGGCGGCCACGGCATGATAGACGGGGCCAAACTTCACGCACGGTCCGCACCATGTGGCGTTGAAGTCTATCACCGTCGGCATCGTGGCGTCGGGCTCTATGGGGGTGTTGCCCCACTTCTCCACCACGTCGGGGGCCTCCTCGGCCTGAGCCGCGGCGGCTGCGGTCTCGGTTGTCACGGCAGCCACGGCGGTGGTGTCGGTGGCGGGAGTCTCGGCGGCCTTTGAGCCGTCGGTGCTGCATGCGCAGAGCGCGGTGGCCAGCCACACGGCCAGCGGACAGATACCTGTTTTCATAGTCAGAGAGCGCCGGCGAGAGCCTCGTTGGTCTTGCGCACGGCGGCAGCGCTCTTCTCGAAGAGGGCCTTCTCCTCGTCGTTGAGCTTGAACTCCACCACGCGCTCTATTCCCTCGCGGCCCACGATGGCGGGCACACCTATGCAGATGTCCTTCTGGCCATACTCGCCGTCGAGCAGAGCCGAGCACGAGATGAGCTTCTTCTCGTTGTGGAGCACAGCCTTCACCATCTGAGCGCCTGCCGCGCCGGGAGCATACCATGCCGAGGTGCCGAGCAGCTTGGTGAGGGTAGCGCCGCCCACCATGGTGTCGGCAGCCACCTTGTCGAGGGTCTCCTTGTCGAGATAGTCGCTGGCGGGCACGCCGCGATAGGCGGCATAGCGTGTGAGGGGGATCATGGTGGTGTCGCCATGGCCGCCGATCACGATGCCCTCCACCTCGGTGGCGTTGGCCCCGAGAGCCTGACACAGGTAGTATTTGAAGCGTGCGCTGTCCAGAGCGCCACCCATGCCGATGATGCGGTTTTTGGGCAGACCGCTCACCTTGTGGATGAGATAGGTCATGGTGTCCATGGGGTTGGAGATACAGATGATGATGGCCTCGGGCGAGTGGGCGAGCACTTGGTCGGTGACGCTCTTCACGATGCCTGCGTTCACGCCGATGAGCTCCTCGCGGGTCATGCCGGGCTTGCGGGGGATGCCCGATGTGATCACCACCACATCACTGCCGGCAGTGGCAGTGTAGTCGTTGGTCACACCGCGCAGCACGGTGTTGATGTTGAGGATTGAGGCGGTCTGCATGATGTCCATGGCCTTGCCTTCGGACACGCCCTCCTTGATGTCGAGGAGCACCACTTCGTCGGCGATACCGCAGGTCACCAATACATTAGCACAAGTCGCGCCTACGTTGCCGGCGCCCACTACTGTTACCTTTGACATTATTGTATCTGTTTTATTTGGATTGACGCTGCAAAATTAATGAAAAATTTCCATAATCACCGAATCCCGCCTGCGGATTCTGCAATTTTTCATCCCCTCCCCACTCTCCTCTCCTCCCCTCGCGCAGACGGCAATGAAAAAACCCCCGGCGCGTCTGTGGCGACGCAGCCGGGGGCTGTGATTGATATGGTGGACGTAAGTCCGCGGGTCGGGATTACTTCACGACAACCTTGGTCACTGTGGAGCCCTGCTTGCGGATATAGATGCCGGCAGAGGGATTCTCCACACGTGCGCCGCGCAGGTCATAGTAGACAGCCTTCTCGGCACCGGCGGTGATGTCGGTGATGCCTGTCAGGCCGGGCATAGCCTCATAGTTGGTGAAGTCCTTCCACTCGGCAGCCTCCTTATAGTCGTTGACGCTCTCCTCATAGACCTTGACGGGGATAGTCTTGTCCACGTCGTCAAAGGCATAGGTTGCTGCGGTGGGGGGCACTACGGCATAGGAGGTGATCGCGGCGATGCCGGTGCAACCGCTGAATGCCATCATGCCGATGGTCTTGAGCGATGCGGGGATGGTGAGGGCGGTGAGGGCCTTGCAGCCGCTGAATGCCATGCTGCCGATGGTCTCGAGGGCCTCGGGGAGCACCACGTCGGTGAGCGAGCTACAGTTGTAGAAGGTGCTCTGGTTGAGCGACACGAGGCTCGAGGGGAGGGTCACTGTGGTGAGACCCGAGCAGCCGAAGAAGGCCGAGCCAATGGAGGTCACACCCTCGGGCACTACAACCTCGGTGAGGTTGACACAGTTGGCAAAGCTCTGGTCGCCGAGAGTCTCGAGAGTCGAGGGGAGGGTGACGGCGGTGAGGGCCTTGAAGCCATAGAACGAGCGCGACAGCGAGGTGACACCCTCGGGGATCTCGAGTGTGGTCACAGCCTCACCGGCCACCTTGACCGAGCCCCACTTGCTCTGCTGGGTCGGGTACACATTATAGATGGGGTTGGCGTTGCCGTTGGCAAACACGATGCCACACCATGCAGTGAGGTCGTTGATGTTGACGGTCTTCAGGTTGCTCATGTTGCGGAATGCGTCAGTCTCCACAGCGGCGATGGTGGCGGGGAGAGTGACGGAGGTCACGGTCTTGTTGGCGTTGAAGGCGTTGGCGGCCACGGAGGTCACGGTATACTCGCCGCTCACCACGGTGATGGTGGCGGGGATGTTGAGGTCGGTGAGGGTGGCGATGCAGCCGGTCACGGCGGCTGTCTTGGCCTCACGGTCTATCTTATAGAGGATACCCTCCACCTCGGGGGTGTCGGTGTCGTCGTCAGAGATCTCAACCTCGGCGGTAAACACATTCATGTCTACAGTGATGGTCACATTGTCGACCGGAGCACCTTTGAATGATTGGCCGTCAGGATAGCCGAGGAATGTAGCGTCAGCCGTGAGAGTGGTGGCGGCATCGGTGGTGGCGGCGTTAAACAGCAGGTCGTCGATGTAGCCGTTCACGATGCTACCGTAATAGTAGTCTCTTACGCCGGTCGACAGGGGGATGGAGCAGAAAGAGCTGGCGCCAAACTCTGCGCCTACGGTCTTGGCGGCTGCGTCGAGGGTCAGGGGCACTTCGACATATGAGCCGTATGACAGGATGGCCGAAGCGATGCCGACCACCTTGATGGTGTTCTCGGCGGTCTTCTTGACGATCAGCGGTGCTGAGATCTCCTCACCGGATATATAGCCCTTATACATGGCGTTGCCCGCCTTGGCGGTGATATCAAACATTTTGCTAACCCAACCCTGTGACACAGTTGTATAGACACCCTTGTCAAAAGTTATGGTGCCGTCCTCGCCGAAGGTACCGACGATATCGGCTGTGCTATACTGGGTGCCTGAGAGGGCATAAAGAGTGATGTCGCCATACTCGCCAAGCTGGCCTATTACCACACCGGTGGGGATGGTGATGGTGCCTGCGGCTTCGTCATAGGTGGCATTTACATCATAACCCTCAGCAAAGTTCTTGAGCACGACAGCGTTGCCCTCGCCCTTGACGATGGTGAAGAAAGAGGTGTAGTCATCCGAGCCGTCGTTATAGAAAGTCAGATAGCTGTCGCCCTCTACTTGGGGATCGGGATCAGGATCGGGATCTGTATTGCCTACCTCAGCGGTATACACGTTGAAGTCTGTGTCGATGGTCACATCATAGATAAACATGCCGCTATAGCTGGTGCCGTTCTGATAGCCGAGGAATGTAGCGTCAGCCGAGAGTTTGGTAGTGGCATCGGTAGTGGCTGCATTGAGCAGCAGGTCAGACACCCTGTTGCCTGAGGATGTGGCTGTAAGATTGCCGTAATACCAGTCCCTTACGCCGGTAGACAGGGTGATGGAGCTGAATACTGTGCCAAACGGTGCGCCTACGGTCTTGGCTGTCGCGTCGAGGGTCAGGGGCACTTCGATATAAGAGCCGTATGACAGGATGGCTGCAGCTATGCCCACCACCTTGATGGTGTTCTCGGAGGTCTTGGTGATGAGGAGGGGAGCTTCGATAGGCTCGCCGTCGCTGTCGGTTGCCTTATATGTGGCGTTGCCGGCCTTGGCGGTGATACCATCCATTATGGAGACTACACCGGCCGTTACTCTTACATATGCACCGTAATCGAATGTAATGGTGCCATCCTCGCCCACAGTTCCGGTTATGTCAATAGCGCCATACTGGTTGCCTGCAAGGGCATAGATAGTGAGATCGCCATAAGTGCCATACTGACCTATTACCACACCGGTGGGGATGGTGATGGTGCCGGTGGTGGCATCATAGTTGGCGTTCACATCATAGCCCTCTGCAAAGTTCTTGAGCACGATGCTGCCCACCACGGCTGCATCACCTTCGGCTACCGTGAAGTATGAGGTACAGTCAATGGTGCGGTCGCTATAATATGTCATGTAGCTGTTGCCAACGATCGAGGCGGGAGCCTTGGCGGGTGCGGCGGCTGCCTTCACGGGCTGGGCGGGGAGCGACGTGGCATAGGTCAGCTCCTGTGCCATGGTGCGCAGGCTGCGCTCGGGCATCATGGTCAGTTCGGTGGCCGTCTTGGGGCTCTTGGCCGGGGCTTCTGTCATGGTGAAGCCGCCCGTCTTTACCTCGCGGACACTCTGCAAGGAGGTCTTGGTCTCCAGTGTATAGTCGGTGCTCAGGCTGCGCTGTGCCACTGTCACACCGGCTACACAGGCTGCTGCAAGCAGGATGGTGTAGACTTTTTTCATAAAAATGTGATAAAATAGTGAAAAAATATGAGCGCAAAAGTACGGATATTTGTTGAAATCACAAACAAATAGTCACATTTTTTTTAGAAAAGGCTATAAAATGTAAAGTGCATCCCCCTGTTCAGAGTCTGAATGCTCCGCGCACATTGCGCCTCACGGCCACTGTCCCCGCGGCGGTGACGGCCACGGTGATGGCCAGCGCACACGCCAGAGTGGGCCACAGGGGCGCTCCTGAGGTGCCGAGACGCTCCAACGCAGGGTGCCACCATGCGGTGATGGCCCACAGCACCCCGGCGGCACACACCAGCACGGCGGCGTTGACACAGGCTATGAGCCGGATGTAGACCGCGCTCACCTGTCCCGGGGTGTAGCCCAGCAGCAGCAGGTCGTGGATCTTGGAGCGGTTTTTCTGCAGCAGCAGCCACACGCTCAGCACGAGGATGAAGATGGCCAGCAGGGTGATGACGGCGCCGATCCCCACCACCACGGCGGTGGCCAGCGACAGAAACCACGCCATGCGTCCCCCCGCCTCGCGGTCGCCGGCGGCCTCATAGCCATGCTGTTTCAGATAGGCCGTGGCCTCGGGGTCGCCCGCACGCTTCAGCTTGACGATGAGGCGCGAGGGGAGCTGCGCCCTGCCCGGCCCGAAGAGGGGGTTGGCCCAGCGCATGAACGCCTCGGGGACAGCTATGGTGTTGAGCCGCGAGGAGAAGCCCACTATGCGGGCGGCGATCCACTCCTGCCTGCCGTTGCCGCTCAGCGACAGTCGCAGTGGGAGGGCCGAGATCATATCCTCGGAGATCTGCGGCAGTCCGCGCGACGAGGCATAGCCGAAGTTGTAGAGGGTGAGATAGTCCTTGGAGATGATCACCGGCAGCGGCTCGGCCGACCCGGGGGTCCATGAGTCCCACCCGCGGGGCGAGATGTCGAAAAACTCGTCGGGGATCGATTCGAGAAAGAGCGACGTGTACATGTTCATGCCCCCCATGCTGATGGAGAGCGACACATTGAAGTCGGCGGCGGTGAAGGCCCCCGTCTCGGCCGCCCACGGACAGGCGGCTATCTCCTGCTGCTCGGCCTCGGTGAAGGGGCTGACACCCCCGAGGCCGCTCACCTGCTTGGAGATGATGAGATAATCTGAGGAGATGAACGAGTCCTTCCCCCCGGACACGGCCGAGATGTCGCGATAGAACTGTATGGCCGTGATCACTATGAGGAGCCCCGTGAGGTTGGCGAGGGCATAGCCCACGGTCTGTGCGGGGCTCACGTTGCGGCGCAGGAGTCGGGTGATGAGGCTCATAGGCTCATAGATGGAGTGTGTGATACTGTGGCAGGGAGAGCTTGTTGCCCACCGAGGTGGCTACGACGGCGGCGCCGCGGGCGGCGGCCTCCTCGGCTATGAGGGCGGCCACGGTGGCGTTGTTGCGGGCGTCGAGGTGGCTCACGGGCTCGTCGACCAGCAGGAAGTCAAACGGCTGGCAGAGGGCGCGGATGATGGCCACCCTCTGCTGCTGGCCCACCGAGAGCTTGCCGGCGGGCACACGGGCCTTGCCCCCCAGCTCGAGGCGGTCGAGCATGCCGAGGATCTGAGCCTCGGTGCGATAGTGGGTCAGGGAGTTGTTGATGAGGATATTCTCGAGGGCGGTGAGCTCGGGAAAGAGGCGCATCTCCTGCGGCAGATATGCCAGAGCCTCGCGGCGCAGCGCACACCAGCGGTCGATGCCGAAGCCGGCCACCGGGGTGCCGTCAAAGAGGATCTCGCCGTCATAGTCCGTGCGCGCGCCATAGATGAAGGCGCAGAGGCTCGACTTGCCCGTGCCGCTCTCGGCCTCCACGAGCCAAGCCTCGGGGCGGGTGAACGTCACCTCGGGGCGCAGCCACACCTCCGAGTGGCACACCGGGGGCTCTGTCTCGCTGCCGCGGAACACCCGCGGCAGCACCGAGCGCAGTGTGATACGTTCGATCATAGAGCCAGCGACAGCAGGTTGAGCAGCACGCTCCCTTCCGAGCCGGGGAGGCTCAGCTCCATCACACCCTCGGGGCCCGAGGAGGCAGCCTCGAGGCTGAGGCCCCATGCCGGGAGGCCGGGACCGAGAGGCGCCAGCGTGGGGAGGGTGACCACGGCGGCGGCGTCGCGGTTGACGAACTTGGGCGCGAGGTCGTTGTTGCCCTCGGTGGTGAAGGGGGAGTTGGACACGGCAAAGTAGCCGTCGACATTGCCCATATACAGCTCAAGCCCGAACGAGCGGATGCTCACCATGCCGGTGCGGGGGTCGACCGTCGGCGTGATGCCGGCCGTGAAACAGATGCCGCGGATGGCTCCGAGCAGCTCGTTGATCTTCTCCTGAGGCATGTGGGCCATGAGCAGTATGTCCCAGTTGCCGGGCTGGGGGTCGGTGTAGGCGGCGTCGGTGAGGGGGGTGGCGGCGATGAACACCGTCCCGTCCACAGCCTTGAGATAGGGCATCGCGCCCGAGATCATGGCCTGAGTCTGGAAGTTGGCGGTCAGCGTGGCCAGCGACGCGAGGGGGCTCCAGTCGAAGTCAGTGGTCAGGCCGGCCCCTACGGCCAGCGCGGGGGTGGTCTTGACATATGCCAGCACGGCGGGATTGATGGCCTGCAGCCCCTCGGGTGCCACCTCGGCGCCGTCGGCCTTCATGCGGGTGGTGTTGACCACTATCTTATTGTCGGGGGCGGTGAGGCGTGCGGTCGTCCATATCCCCTGCTGCGCGTTCCCCTCCACGGTCTTTTCTTCCATGACCATGGTGATGAGGGCGTCTTGCGTCAGGGCGCCGCTCAGCCCTGTGAGCTGTGCCACAGACTGCTTGGAGGCGGCCTCGAGCATCGCGCTCACCCCCTTGGCGGCGCCGGTGGCTGAGTCGGTGATCCACACCTGTGTGTCGTTGGCCACATAGGCCACGTTGCCGAAGAGGGTGCCCGTGTGCATCCCCTCCTCGTCGTCGCCGGCCACGAGATCCTCGCCCATATCCTTGACAAAGGCTTCATAGCTGCTGACGGCAAAGGTGACATAAGTCTCCGCCTCCTTGGTCACCACCACGGTGAGGCGGTCGAGGTCGGCCGCCCCGGCATCGAGGCGAGCCAGGCGGTCGAGAGCCCTGCGCGAGCGCTCATTGACACGGTTGGCCAGCAGAGGGTCGAGCACAGCCCCGTCGGGGGTGAGGGTGATGCCACCGGCGGCGGCCACTCCCTTGGTGTCGATGACGGCCACCGCCTTGACGTCGGCGGGGATGGTCTCGAGGAGAGCCCGCTGCCCTCCCGAGCAAGAGGCGAGCATGCCCAGCAGCATCATTATGGCTCCGAGCGGCAGAAGTCGTTTGAGTCTCATAGTCCGGTAGTGTATTTTTTATAAGTTTGGGGTGTATGTAATTGATCAATCGTGTGGCAAAATTACACAAAATTGCCAATAATCCAACAACTCGCCTTCAAATCTCCCAACTCTCGGAGCATAAATGTATAATAGTCCGAAAAAATTGTCTAAATTTGCAGGTTGTAATCCCAATCACTCATCACTTCAGACTATGTTTTCCTTCAAGGAATATGCCTCCGGGCCACAGTTTTTCCTTCTTGCCGGCCCCTGTGTCATCGAGGGCGAGAAGATGGCCATGGAGATAGCCGAGGCGTGTGTCGCAGCCGCCGCGGCTCATGACATACCGTATGTTTTCAAGGGGTCATACCGCAAGGCCAACCGCTCGCGCATCGACTCGTTCACCGGCATAGGCGACCTCGAGGCCCTGCGCATCCTCTCCAAGGTGCGCGACACGTTCGGCTGTCCCGTGGTCACCGACATCCACACCAACGAGGAGGCCCGCATGGCCGCCGACTATGTGGACGTGCTCCAGATCCCCGCCTTCCTCTGCCGCCAGACCGACCTCCTCGTGGCCGCCGCCCGCACGGGGCGTGCCGTCAACATCAAGAAGGGGCAGTTCCTCTCGCCCGAGGCCATGGGGTTTGCCATACAGAAGGTGCGCGACGCCGGCTGTGACAACGTGGCCGTCACCGAGCGCGGCGTGACGTTCGGCTATCAGGACCTCGTGGTGGACTATCGCGGCATCCCCGCCATGCAGAGCTTTGGCGTCCCGGTGATCCTCGACGCCACCCACTCGCTGCAGCAGCCCAATCAGGCTGCGGGCGTGACCGGCGGCCGCCCCGACCTCATCGACACCATAGCCCGCGCCGGTGTGGCCGTGGGGGTGGACGGACTCTTCCTCGAGACCCACCCCGACCCCGCCCGTGCCAAGAGCGACGGTGCCAACATGCTCCCCCTCGCCGAGCTCCCCGCCCTGCTGGCTCGCCTCTCGGCCATCCGCGCCGCCATCCGCACATTCTGACACACATACTCTCTCTCACCCATCCCACACTCTATACAGTAGTTAAATATCCAGATGACACTGCGCCATATCACCCTCTCTCTGCTGCTCGCACTCTGCACCGCCACCGCGGCGGTGGCGCAGAGCTATGCCGACCCCATGTCTGACGCCATGCTCACGGTCTATGACCAGCTGCTCGACGATGATCCCCACGACCCCGAGACCCTGTCGCGCCGCGCCGCCCTCTTCTATAACAAGCAGGACTATGTGCGTGCGCTCGACGACCTCAACATGGCCGTGAGATACTATCTGCCCGAGCAGACCGAAGAGATAGCACAGGCCAAGGCCATGCGTGCCGGCGTGCTCATGGCCATGCACAAGTATGATCAGGCCGTGACCGACCTCGACGAGCTCCTCGCGGCCGATCCCGCCAACTATACCCTCACCCACCATCGCGCCATGGCTCTCTACGAGCTGGGCCGGTATGCCGAGTCAAAGGCCGACTACAACCGCATGCTCCGCCTCAGCTCACGCAGTCAGGAGGCCATGCTGGGACTGGCGCGCGTGGCCGTGAAGGAGAACAATCTCGGCACCGCCAACGAGCTGGCCGACCGCGCCGTGGCCCTCACCCCCGCCGACGGTGCCATCTATCTGCAGCGCGCCTCGGTGCGCTCCCTGATGGGCGACCGCTCGGGGGCCGTCGACGACTATATCTCGGCCATCTCGCTCGACTATGACCACACCCCCATGGCCCTGCGCCGCCTCGTCGAGCTGTCGCGCGAGGACTATCCCACCGTCATCGCCGGCCTCTCGGGCGCCATCTCCAAGGCCCCGAAAAACGGCATGTTCCTCTTCATCCGCGCCATGATAGCTCAGGGCCACAGCAACTATCTCGCCGCCATAGCCGACTATGACCGCATCATCAACGAGGGGCTCGACTCATATCCCGGCATCAATGCCGCCCTCTGCGAGTGCTACTATGCTCTGGGGCGCTATGACGTGGCGCTGATCAATGCCGACTATGCCATCTCGGCCACCGACAACAATGCGTGGTACTACATGCTCAAGTCGCGTGTGCTCCGCGCCACCAAGGACTATGAGGGGGCCCTCGAGGCCGCCACACGGGCCCTCGACAAGGAGCCCGAGATGGCCGAGGCGCTGGTGTGCAAGGCCCTCGCACTGCTGCCGCTGGGCAAGAGCGCCGATGCCGGCATAGCCCTGAGCGAGGCCACCATGTCCGAGCCCGAGGATGCCGCCATCGGGCTGCTGCGCGGATGGGTGCTGGCCGACTACCGCCATCAGGAGGCCAATGCCACCGCATGCTTCGAGCGCGTCCTCGACATGGACTATGACTTTGACAACGTGCGCTCGCTGCGTGGATTCGCCATGCTCTATCTGGGGCGCGACGATCAGGCCGAGGCGTGGATGGACCGCGTGCTCGACACCGCCAACGACTATGACGGCGAGGTCAACTACTATGGCGCATGCTTCTACAGCCACTGTGGCAAGATGGACCGCGCGTTCCGGTGTATGGAGGCGTCGCTCGAGAAGGGCTATGCCGACTATCACGACTGGACCGAGGCAGCCGAGGCCAATATCAACGTGGCCCCGATGCGCGACGATCCCCGCTTTGCCCCCCTGCTCCAGCGCTACGGCCACCTGTTCCGGTAACCGACGGACTGAACTACATTAATCCGTTTGCAAAATTGACGGGTTTTCTATAATTTTGTAGCTAAACAACGAAAATATCATGCAGAAAATAGTAAATCTCCTCTGTGCCGCGGTGCTGTGCGCTCTTTTTGCCCTGCCGGCGGCCGCACAGCTCCCCTCCGTTCAGGTCAAGGACCTCAACGGCAAGACCATCGACACAGCCACCCTCTCCAACGACGGCAAGCCGTTTGCCATCAGCTTCTTCGCCACTTGGTGCAAACCCTGTATGCGCGAGCTCCGCGCCATAGCCGAGGTCTACCCCGACTGGCAGGAGGAGACCGGCATGAAGATGTATATCGTCTCCATCGACGAGGCTCAGAACGTCTCGAAGGTGAAGCCTCTGGTCGACGCCGAGAGCTGGGAGTATGATGTGCTCCTCGACCCCAATTCCGACTTTTTCAAGTCGCTCGGCCTCACCTCCGTGCCCCACATGCTGGTGGTCGACGGCAAGGGCAACATCGTCGACTCACACTCGGGCTATACCGACGGCTCGGAGACCGAGATAATCAAGAAGATACGCACCCTCACCACCGACTGATCACTTCACCCCACGCCCCATGACATCCGGCTCACTCCGACACATCATCATGGCTGCCGCCATCGTCATCCCCGCAGCCTCACAGGCCTTCACCGTGGGTGGCGACAACGGTGTGGCCTTCCACGGCTCAGTGCAGTTTGACGGCCTTTTCCCCGAGGAGGACGAGGCCATCGAGACAGGCACCTTCGACCACAAATTCCTGTTCAATTCCTATGCCGACCTCAACATGATCAGCCGTTATGTCGATGCCGGTGTGCGCGTGGAGTTCATGAAATGGCCCCTCCCCGGCTATGAGAAGGACTTTGCCGGATGGGGTGTGCCCAACATCTATGTCAAGGGGCGCTACAAGGGGTTTGAGCTCACCGGCGGCGACTTCTACGAGCAGTTTGGTTCGGGATTCATCCTGCGCACCTATCAGGAGCGCTCGCTGGGCATCGACAACTCCATCCGCGGCGGCCGTCTGCGCTATAGTGGCATCGACGGTCTGCGCCTCACCCTCCTCGGGGGCGTGCAGCGCCGATACTGGGACTGGAAGAAGTCGTCGCAGGTATATGGCGGCGATGCCGAGATAAACCTCGAGAACTTTGCCAAGAGCCTCGCCGACAAGGGGATCGGCTGGACCGTAGGCGCCAGCTATGTGCTCAAGCACGAGCGGGAGGACCACATCCCCGTGCCCGGCACAGACTATCGCCTCCACCTCCCCGTCACAGTCCCCGCATGGGACGCCCGCACCGAGGTGCGCAAGGGTGGCCTCACGGTGATGGGCGAGTTTGCGTGGAAGGGTCAGGACCCGTCGTTCGACAACGACTACACCTATGGCAACGGCACGGCCGCCATGCTCTCGGCCTCCTACTCGCTGCCCGGCCTCAGCCTCCATGTGCAGGCCAAGCGCTCGGAGAACATGGCCTATCGCTCGCAGCGCATGATGTCGGGCACATCGGCGTTTCTCAACAACATGCCTGCCTTCGCGTGGCAGCACACCTATGCCCTCCCCGCCCTCTACCCCTATGCCACGCAGGCCGCTCCCGGCGAGTGGGCGTTTCAGGGCTCGGCCTCATATACCTTCAAGCGCAAGACCCCGCTGGGAGGCCGCTATGGCACCAAGATCAAGCTCAACGGCAGCTATATCCGCGGCCTCGACCACACCGGCGGCTTCCAGCACACGGTCAACGCCATGAGCGGCACCGACGGCTATCACCCCTCGGTGTTCGGCATGGGCGCCCGCTTCTATCACGACTTCAATGTCACCATCGACAAGAAGCTCACCCCGGCCCTGTCCATGACCTTCCTCTACATGAATCAGATGAGCAACCGCACCGTCATCGAAGGCAAGGGGGGCAAGGTGCGCTCCAACATCTTCGTGCTCGACACCAAATACAAGATCGCCCCCAAGGTGACGCTGCGCAACGAGCTGCAGTATCTCCACACCCATCAGGACCAGAAGGACTGGGCCTACGGGCTGCTCGAGGTGTCGGTGGCGCCGCATCTCATGTTCAACGTCTCGGACATGTGGAATTGCGGACAGACCGGGACCCACTACTACATGGCCGGAATGGCCGGCACGTTCGGCCCCAACCGTTTCCAGCTATCCTATGGCCGCACCCGCGCCGGATTTGACTGCTCGGGGGGTGTGTGCCGCTACGTGCAGGCCACGCGCGGATTCCACGTGGCCTACACCTACAATTTCTGAATCCACCCTTCTCTGAATCAATTCACTCTGACCGAATACTCTGTTGATGAAAAAAATATCACTCTCCCTCTGTGTCCTCGCCGCCCTCAGTGCATGCGGCGGGGTTGACGAGGACGACCGCTTTGTCGAAGTCCCCGTGGTGACGCCCGAACGCACGGTGCTCATCGAGGATTTCACGGGGCAGAACTGTGTCAACTGTCCTGCCGCCCATGAGGTGCTCGACCTGCTTGTGGCACAGTATCCCGACAATGTCATCCCCGTGAGCATCCATGCCGGCCACTTCGGCGTGGCCGTGGACCGCACCCGCTATCCCGACTACGTGGGGCTCATGCAGCCCGAGGGCGACGCTATGGCCGACCGCTGGGGCATCACGGGTTATCCCTCGGGCGTCATCAACCGCACCGGCGGCCCTCTCGACACCGACAAGTGGGCCGAGGCCGTGCGCATGCAGCTGGCCACCCCCTCCGACGTGGGCATCGAGCTCGAGGCCCTGCTCGACGGCAACGACATCCGCATCACCGCCACATTCATCCCTGCAGCCGACATCGAGGGCTCGCTCAACGTGTGGGTGGTGGAGAGCGGCATAGTGGCCTTCCAGCGCGACCTCACCACCCGCATCCCCGACTATATCCACAACAACGTCTACCGCTGTTCGGTGACCCCGCTCGAGGGCGAGCCTCTCTCCCTCACCTCCCACGTCCACTCCACCGTGACTCTCACACAGCCCGTGCGCCACACCGACACCGAGCGCTGGGACACTGACCACCTCTCTGTCGTGGCCTTCATAGAGACCCCTCAGGGCGTGCTGCAGGCCGCCGTGACCCCTGTGGTGAAGTGATCCACGCCACGGCCCCAATCGATGAATACAAAAGAAAAAAATCTACTGAAAATATATCCCTATGAGAAAGTTCTACACCCTGCTGCTCGCCCTGCTCATCGCGGGCACCGTGTCGGCCCGTCAGCTGACATTCTACAAAGGCACCACCCCCATAGCTCCCGGCGCGGTGATCGCCTCCACACAGTATGAAGTCGAGGATATCGGCGGCGGATACAAGGCGCTGACCATCGACCCCGACCTCTATCTCGGCACCGACATCTATTCGTCGAAAATCAAGGTGTCTGCCGTGTGCACCTCAGGTCAGGAGATCCAGATGTGTGCCGGCGGCAAGTGTGAGGCCGGCAAGTCGGTGACCAAGGAGAATGTCATCATCCAGACCGGCAACAAGATCCCCCTGCAGCTTGAATACATCAACTATGAGCTCGCTCCCGGCGAGGCCATCCCCACCCTCACCGTCGAGATCGAGGCTCAGGATGTGGAGCATCCCGAGACGCTCGTCAAGATGACCGTAGTGATGGGTCCCGATGCCTCGGCCGGCATCACGGAGACCGTCGTCCCCAACGAGGTGCGCGCCACACGCCACGGACTGGAGTATAACCTCGCAGCCCCGGCCACCATCTCCATCTATTCGATCACAGGCACACAGGTGCTCGCCGTCAAGGCCAACGGCCGCGGCTCGGTGGCCACCCACTCGCTCCGCCCCGGCATCTATATCTATGCCGTCAACGGCGCCACCCGTACCACAGGCAAGCTACACGTGCGCTGATCGGCGCCGCCCGTAGGTGTAGCGGCGTATCAGCAGCGCGGTGAGGAAATACACTCCCGTGAGTATCCACAGCGGATACAGATACCCGCTCACCTCGGCCAGCGTGGCCCCGTTGGAGTGGATGTGGATGAATCCCTGCACGCCCCATGTGGCGGGCACCATGTCGCTGATCCAGCGCCAGAACTCGGGGAAGGCGTAGAGCGGCCATGTGAGCCCCGAGAGGAAGAGGAAGAACACCGACGTAAACACGATGAGCACCATCGACGTCTCGCGCTCGCGCACGAATATCTGTATCGTCTGCCCGAGGAATGTCGTGGCCAGCAGCATCACCGTTATGAACGGGAAATAGTCGGCAAACCGTCCCGCCTCGGGAAACGAGAACATCGGCGGCACTATCACCGTGACATAGAACGCCATGGGCAGATACACCGTGAGATAGGCCAGCGAGCGCCCCAGCACGGTGGCCAAGGGGCCTGCGCCCACCTCCATCCTCGCCTCGGCGGCGGGGTCGCGCCTGCGGCGGTCGCGCCGCGTGCCGGCTATCATGGTGATCCCCATCAGCAGGCCCTGCTGCAATATGAGGATGATGACGCCCGGCATGATGAACGAGGCAAATCCCTGCGTGGGGTCGCCCGCGATGTTGGACTGTGTGGCCACCGGGAGCCCCGACACCACTGTCGCCACGATGCCCGCGGCGTCGGCCAGACGCTCGGCCGTCAGCTGGCGTGTCTCCTGCAGCTGCACCCCGGTCAGGGAGAAGAGTATCTGCCTGTAGCGCAGCAGCAGCGACATGTCCTGATAGTATGACACCACGGCCTGTCCGCCCCCGCCTATCTGACGGGCATAGTCGGCCGGAATCTCTATGATGGCATAACACTTCTTCTCGGCCCACGCCCTGCGCGCCTCGGCCATGTCTGCGGCATAGCCCGTGACGTGGATAGACTGTGTGGCGTCGAGCGTGCGCGCCAGCTCGCGGCTCTCGGCCGTGCGCGAGTGGTCCACGATCACCGTGTCGATGTCTTTCACCACCTCGGTGTTGTAGATGAGCGTGTAGATGATGGGATAGCCCAGCGGGAGCGCGATGAAGAAGAGCAGCACCCCTATGTCAGTGACCGTGAGCCACAGCTCACGCCGCCATACTCTGAACAAGTCTTTGAACCATTTCATATATATCAGTCGGATTACAGGGGGTCACGGCACGTAGACCGGATGCAGGCAACGCTCCCTGAGCCTGCGCAGCCCCACGGCGGGGAGCAGCAGCATCCCCAGCATCACTATGTAGTAGATGCGCGAGTAGTAGAGGGGGAGTCCGTTGAGGGCTTGGTCTATGTAGATGAGAAAATAATAGCGGATGGGGAGGATGTAGGCGAAGATGCCGATGGCCCCATACATCTTGTCTACCGGATAGGAGAATCCCGCTACAGAGAATGAGAGGATGCCCGTGAGGCTCACTATCACGAGGGCAATGCGCATGTTGGGGAGAGCCTCCACCACCAGCACCGCAAAGGCCTGACACGACAGCACCAACAGCACCATCGCCAGCACCATCTGCCACGCCGGACAGTGGAGCGGGAAGTGGAGCCACACGAACATCACCGCCTGTATGCCCACGCCCATGGCCGAGAATATCACCGCCTGAGGCAGCAGTTTGCCCGCCAGCGCCACGGCCATGGAGCCACGCGCGGTGGCCAGCCACTCGACCGACGTGCCCCACTTGAACTCGGAGGTGATCGTGAACACCGTCACCACCATCACCAGAAGGGCCATCAGACCGCTCAGAAACGACGGAGAGAGATAGATCGAGTAGTTGGTACACGGATTGCCTATGGGGTGCGTGTCGAGCCTCAGAGGCATCAGCGAGGAGCTTCCCGCGCCCCCGGCCAGAGCAGAGAGTCCCGTGGCCGAGAGGGTGGTCTCCACCACGTCGGCCGACGTGCCGACGGCTATGGTGGTGAATCCCTTGTAGGAGAGTGTGCCTGGCACGAAGATACTCATGTTGGTGATATAGGACAGCGTGGGGATGCGGCCGCTCAGGGCCTTCTCCTGAAAGTCGGCGGGGATGTAGAAGAATCCGTAGGTCTCGCCGCTGCGCATGCGGGCCATGGCGTCGGCATAGCTCAGGTCGCTGCAGGTGATGTCGATCAGCTCCTCGGCCTGCAGGGAGCGGGTCACCTCGCGCGACATTTTCGAGTGGTCCATGTCCACGATCCCCACCGGGATCTTGGTCGGGAGCCCCTCGTGCATGAGGCTGAGGAAGAACAGGGCACCCGCCAGCGGCACAATCACCATCATGAAGATGTGGATTCTGCGCGTGCAGAGTGTGCGGATCCCGCGGCGGAGTGATGCTAACATATACGTGAGGGTTTACGGGGGATGGGATTACTGGATCATTTGAGGTAGATCACCGTCATGCCCGGGCGCAGCTCGGGGATGGTGTCGAGCGTGCGGGCCTTGATCTGGAACGTACGCGAGTCCCACTGGCCCACGCTCTTGGTGGCCTGCCATGTGGCATAGCTGCCGAGGTCGCGCGAGTAGAAGATGCGCGCCTTGGCCTTGCGGCGGTCGAGGGCCGGGATCATTATCTCTATCTCGCCGCCGAGGGGCATATCCTTGAGCAGGTCCTCGCGCACGTTGAAGGTGACCCACTTGTCCTGAGTCTTGAGCAGGCTCATGATGGGAGCGCCCAGCATCACCAGCTCGCTCTCCTCGGGATAGATCTGATCTATCTGGCCGTCGCAGGGGGCGAGGAGATACTGGTCCTCGAGCACGCTCTGCACCTCGGCCACCCCTCCGCGGGCCACGTTGACCATGGCGGCGGCGCTCTCCTTGTCCTGACTCTGGGCGCCTGTCTTGGCCAGACTCAGCTGGCTGCGGGCGGCCCCGAGGGCAGCCTCGGCGGCGTCATAGGCGGCCTTGGCCTCGTCGCGCTTCTGCTCGGACACCACTCCCTCGCGATAGAGGTTCTCCATGCGGTCATACGTCTTGCGGGCGATGGTCACCGCAGCCTCGGCCTGTGCCACCATGTCGGCGGCGGCCGACACTATCTGCGAGCGTGTCCCGGCGTCGATCTTGCTCTCCTGCGAGCGGGCCACGGTCTCCATTCCCTCGGCCTGAAGCAGGCGTGCCTCGGCCAGCGACGAGTGGATGTGCACGAGGGTGTCGCCAGCGTGCACCATGTCCCCCTCGCTCACATAGAATTTCACCACGCGCCCCGGGAGTTTGCCCGAGATGCGCACCGAGGTGGCGTCGGCCTGCCCCTCGACTATCTCGTCAGGGTGGTTGAGGAATACAAAGCCGACTATTGCGAGGATTATGACGGCCACGGTGATGAGGCCCAGAGCGAATAGCAGCACACGGTTCTCGCGCTGCTCCACAGTCTGCTGCGGGGTGTTGTTGTTCGTATCCATAGCTTTATTGAATTTCGGGGGTTGTGAGTGTGCCGAGCACCTTGGCGAGGTAGACGTCGCAGAGATAGAGGTCGATGCGGGCATCTATATCCTCGCTGTGGGCCTTGAGCCATGCCGTCTGGGCCTCCATCACGTTGTCGACGGTCATCACCCCGTCGCGGAATCCCAGCGTGGCACAGCGCATGTTCTCGTCGGCCTCGGCGAGGTTGGCGGCCGTGGCGCGGCAGGTCTTGACGGCCTCGTCGGCCTTATATGTGGCTTGGCTCACCTGCAGGTCTATCATCTCGCGCGCGTTCTCGAGCTCCATGCGCAGGGCGTTGGTCTCGGCGCGGGCGGCGCGCAGCTTGTTGTAGTTGCCTCCCCAGTGCCAGATGGGGATGGTGAGGGTGGCGCCCACTGAGAACGCTCCGCCAAACCTGTTCTTGAATCCGTTGTAGAGATTGGGATTGGACACCGAGTAGGCTCCCACCAGTGCTATGTTGGGGAGCATCGAGGCCCGGGCCACATTTTCTTTCTGGCTGAATATCTTCACTCCCAGCTCGAGCTGGCGCAGGTCGTCGCGGCGGGCATACACCTCGTTGAGGTCTACGGCCCTGTCGGCGGTGGCGCGTGCCGTCAGCGCGGGGTTGTCGAGCGCCTCATCGGCCTCGTCGGCCACCGTGTAGGGGGTGTGGATGGGGAATCCGCAGAGCTGGGCCAGCGCCATGCGGCAGAGCTCGAGCCCGTTGTTCACCTTGGTCTGGTCCACCTTGGCCGAGTTGAGCTTCACGTCCACGGCCAGCATGTCGCGGCGGGTGGCCACACCCTCGCGCAGCATGGCGTCGACGTTGGAGCGCAGCGTGTCGAGCAGGTTCACATAGCTGTCGGCCAGACGCTGCTTGGCTCTGAGCGACACCACTTCCCAGTAGGCCGCATCGACGGCATACACTATGTCGCGGGCCTGTGCCGAGCGCTTGGCGCGTGCCATATCCTCGGCATAGCCCGTGATCTTGTTGAGCGCCACTATCTTGCCTCCCATATAGATGGGCTGCGTCAGTGTCACCGCTCCGAAAAACACATTGTGGATGTCATACTCCAGCGCGCTCTTGGGCAGGAACGCCACCTGCTCGGGCACCGGCTGGCCCCCGACGGTGACAGGCTCGCCGGTGAGAGGATTCTTCACCACCTGAAACTCATAGGACTGCTTCTCGAGGTCAAAGGTCTTGACCGGGAGATACTGGTCCTTGTCAAACATCGACAGCTTCTTCTGATTGTACATATACCCGCCGGCAAAGTCGATGGAGGGGAGGTAGGCTGCAAAGGCTTCCTCCTTCTGATAGTGGGCGGCGCGTATCTGCTCGGACATTTGGCGCATGAGCTTGTTGTTGGCCATGGCCAGCGCGCGACACTCTTGGAGCGTGAGCACGGCTCCGGGCTCGACCTGCGGAGCAGTCTCCGGGGCGGCCGAGACCGATGTCACTGCCATACAGGCGCCCAGCAGCGTGAGCGATAGCGCATTGATGCGACGATCCATAATATAAATAAATCGGAGTTAAAACGTGATTCAGATGCAAAATTAGTCAGTTTTTCCCATACTGACAATCCTGCTACGTTTTATTAACGCACCAAGGCGCCCTAATGTTTACACGGGGCGCCTCTTTATTCGCTGCGTGGAGCGGGTGTCATTATTGCAGCCGTGCGCGCACGTCGAGCCCCGAGGGGGCCTGATAGACCCTGAGGCCGAATCTCCCCACCGAGGCCAGCACGTGGTCCATCAGATCGGCCTGAATGAGCTCGTAGGGCTTCCATGATGTCACGGTGGTGAAGAAGTAGATGTCTACCGGCACACCCTGAGGCGTGGGGGCCAGCTCGCGCACCATACAGGTCATGCCGGGCGCGGTGTTGAGGGTGGGGATGGTGGTGAGATAATGCTCCAGATAGCGGCGGAACAGGGTGAGGTTGACATACTCGCCCGCGGGGTCGAGCTCCTTGCCCCACGGCTCGGAGGCAAACCCCTCTATCTGCCCGCGTGTGGCGAAGGCTATGGAGTTGACGTCGATGGTGAGCGAGCGGTTCACCCTGCGTCCCCCCGAGTCGGTCATGCCGCGCCAGTTCTGGAACGACTCGCTCACCAGCGAGTAAGGAGGCACGGTGACGATGGTGTTGTCAAAATTCTGCACCTTGACCGTGGTGAGTCCCACGTCGAGCACGGTGCCGTTGATGTTGCGCGAGGGGACGGTGATCCAGTCGCCCGGGCGCAGCATGTCGTTGAGGGTCAGCTGCACACCGGCCACCACGCCCATTATCGAGTCCTTGAACACCAACATCAGCACGGTGGCTGCCGCGCCGAGGCCGGTGATGATGGTGACGGGATTCTTGTCGGCGAGGATCGACACCACGATGATCACGCCCACGCACACGGCTATCACCTGAAGCATCTGCAGGATCCCCTTGAGCGAGGTGACGCGCCCGGTCGACTCTGAGGCCATGAGGTCGAACACCGCGCGCAGGAAGCGCGTGATGAGGTGGATGATGACGCACACCACCCCCACACGGCACACCACAGAGGCTATCCCGGCCCATGAGGGGTAGTAGACCAGCGAGGGCACCAAGACGGTCTGCAGTATCAGCACGAACGCCAGCTCGGCCACCACATGCAGCAGCGGGGCGTTGAAGATGATGTCGTCCCACTTCACATCGGTGTACTCCACCAGCCGGAGCACCACGGGGATCACCACCCGCACCAGCAGTTGATACACACCCGTGGCCAGCAAGAGCGTGGCCGTCGAGGCGATGACGGTGGTCCATAATTGAAGGCTTGCCTCGGGGATTCCCCACGAGGCAAGCAGTTCGGATAAGGGTGTTATAAGCATATGCTATGGTCTATGGTCACGGAGTGTCACATAGGGGTCACAGGGTCCACTCGGCTCCGTCGCGGGTGTCCTTGACGGTAAATCCGAGCTGTGCGAGGCGGTCGCGGATCATGTCGGACGTGGCCCAGTCCTTGGATGCCTTGGCCTTGCCGCGCATCTCGAGGAGCAGGTCCACGGCGCCTTCAAACGGCTTGAGGGCGGCTCCCGCGTCGGCCCCGGCGCCACCCTGCTCGGTGCGGATGCCGAGGATGTCGACGAGGAATGTGTCGAATATCCCGCGCAGCTCGTCGATGTCGGCCTGAGTGGCGGTGGCTGTGCCGTCCTTCACCTGATTCACCAGACGCAGGGCGTCAAACAGTGTGGCTATGAGCACCGGCGTGTTGAGGTCGTCGTCCATGGCGGCATAACACTTCTCGCGTATCCCCGTCACGTCGATGGTCGATGTGTCCGAGGCCTTGAGCTCGGCCAGCCTGCGATACCCCTCGGTCATGCGCTGAAGGGCCTTTTCAGAGGCCTGCAGGGCTTCGTTTGAGAAGTCGACCGTGCCGCGGTAGTGGGCCTGAAGGATGAAGAAGCGTATCGTCATGGGCGAGTAGGCCTGGGTGAGCAGCGGGTGTGAGCCGTTGAAGAACTCGTCGAGCGTGATGAAGTTGCCCAGACTCTTGCCCATCTTCTTGCCGTTGATGGTGATCATGTTGTTGTGCATCCAGTAGCGCACGGTCTCGTGGCCGTTGTGGGCCACCGACTGGGCTATCTCGCACTCGTGGTGGGGGAACATGAGGTCCATCCCGCCGCCGTGGATGTCAAACGTCTCTCCGAGATACTTCTCGCCCATGGTGGAGCACTCGAGGTGCCACCCGGGAAATCCCTCGCTCCACGGCGAGGGCCAGTGCATGATATGCTCGGGAGCCGCTTTTTTCCACAGGGCGAAGTCGGTGGGGTGATGCTTCTCGCTCTGTCCGTCGAGCTCGCGGGTGGTGGCGTAGAGCTCCTCGATGTTGCGCCCCGAGAGCTTGCCATAGTGATGATCGCGGTTGTACTTGGGCACATCGAAGTAGACCGATCCGTCCGACACGTAGGCATATCCGCTGTCGAGGATCTTCTTGATATACTCTATCTGCTCTATGATATGCCCCGATGCGTGAGGCTCGATGGAGGGAGGGAGCACCCCGAGGGCCTCCATCGCCTTGTGATAGCGGGTCAGATAGTGCTGCACCACCTCCATCGGCTCGAGCTGCTCGAGGCGTGCCTTCTTGGCTATCTTGTCCTCCCCCTCGTCGGCATCATGCTCCAGATGGCCCACGTCGGTGATGTTGCGCACATAGCGCACCTTGTAGCCGAGGTGGAGCAGATAGCGGAAGAGGATATCGAATGTGATGGCCGGACGTGCGTGTCCCAGATGGCCGTCGCCATACACGGTGGGTCCGCACACATACATACCCACGCGCCCCTCGTTGATGGGCCGGAAAGGCTGTTTGGTGCGCGACAGGGTATTGTAGATGGTCAGGTTGTTGGGTCGGATGTCAGCCATGACTTTAGTCTGATGTGTGGGTCGGAGACGCTGTTATGCCTTGCCGCTGTTGATGAACGGATTGGGGATCTCGCCGTTGCCACCGTTGTTGACGGGGCGCTTGGGACGGATCTCGCCGAAGGTTGCCTCATACTTCTTGACATTCTCCATGAGGGCGCCGAGCAGGTTCTTGGCGTTCTCGGGGCTCATGATGATGCGGCTCTGCACCTTGGCCTGAGGCATGTTGGGGGCCATGGTGATGAAGTCTACGAAGAACTCGTTGGGGCCGTGGGTGATAACGGCGAGGTTCGAGTAGATGCCTTTGGCCACCTCGGGGGTGAGCTCTATCTTGATTTCGTTGGGATTCTGTTTGGGTTCCATGATTGTGTAGGTTCTGTTTTTTTAGGTTTATGATTATGTTTGTTTTTCAGTCTTGGTCACGTTTTTTTTTCTGCGCGGGCTTCTCGGCGATGTAGATCGAGCACACCCCGAGGCAGAGCCTCTCCACGCGGGCCCCGGTGAAGCCGGCCTCCTCCATGAGCCTGAGCATCTCCTCGCCCTGCGGCACGGCGGCTATCGACTCGGGCAGATAGCTGTAGGCCCTGACATCCTTCGACACCATGCGCCCGATGGCGGGGATCATATGGCGCGTGTAGAGGTCATAGAACGGGCGCACCAGCGGCGAGCGGGGGGTGGAGAGTTCGAGGATCACCACGCGCCCTCCGGGCCTGAGCACCCTGCACATGGAGCGCAGCCCGGCGGGGATGTCGGCAAAGTTGCGCACGCCATAGGCGCAGATCACGCCGTCAAACGCCGAGTCGCCATACTTCAGGTCGAGGCAGTCCCCCTGTTCGAGCTTCACCTCCACCCCCTCGGGCAGGCGGGCGGCCTCCACCTTTTCGCGGCCTATGCGGAGCATCTCGGCCGAGAGGTCCACACCCGTTATCTCGGGGGTGGCGTGGGCGCGGGCCAGCTTGAGGGCTATGTCGGCGGTGCCGGTGGCCACGTCGAGCACACGGCGGTAGCGTGACGAGGGTCCGAGCATACTCACGGCCCGCCGGCGCCACGAGTGGTCGAGGCCGAGGGTCATGGCACGGTTCATGAAGTCGTAGGCCGAGGCGATGGAGTCAAACATCTCCCTCACCTGCGCCGTCTTCTCACCATGCTCGGAGTATGGCTTTATCTCCTCTACCTTCATCTGTGCCGCGGGCTGTGTGGGGTGGTGGTGAGGCGCTGGCTCAGGCCTGCAGCCCGAGGTTGGTGAGGCAGTCGAGCACGTTGCGGGCTATGCGGTCGGCGAGCTGCTCCTCGGGAGCCTTCACAAACTCCTTGCCCGTGATGTGCTCGTAGAGCTCGATGTAGCGCTCCGACACTTCGTCGCAGAACTGGTCGGTCATCTCGGGCACCTGCTGTCCCTCCTTGCCCATGAATCCGTGGGCCATCAGCCACTCGCGCACAAACTCCTTGGAGAGCTGGCGCTGGGGCTCCCCCTTGCGCAGACGCTCCTCATAGCCGTCGGCATAGAAGTAGCGCGACGAGTCGGGGGTATGGATCTCGTCGATGAGTATCACCTTCCCCTCCGAGAGGCCAAACTCATATTTCGTATCCACCAGTATCAGACCCTTCTCGGCGGCCATCTCCGAGCCCTTCTTGAAGAGAGCGCGGGTATAGGCGGCCATGGTGTCAAACTGCTCGGCCGTCACGATGCCCTGAGCTATGGCATCCTCGCGCGAGATGTCCTCGTCGTGGCCGGCGTCGGCCTTGGTGGTGGGGGTGATGATCGGCTCGGGGAAACGCTGGTTCTCCACCATTCCCTCGGGGAGCTTCACGCCACAGATCTCGCGCACGCCGCTCTTGTAGGCACGCCACGCGCTGCCGGCCAGATAGCCGCGGATGATCATCTCGAGGCGCAGACCCTCGCAGCGGCGCCCTACGGTCACCATCGGGTCGGGCACGGCTATCTTCCAGTTGGGCACAAGGTCGGCGGTGGCGTCGAGCATGGTGGCCGCTATCTGGTTGAGGGCCTGACCCTTGTAGGGGATGCCCTTGGGCAGGATTACGTCAAAGGCCGAGATGCGGTCCGTGGCCACCATGACGAGCAGATCGTCGCCGATGGTATAGACGTCGCGCACTTTGCCGTGATACACGGATGTCTGTCCGGGGAAATGAAAATCGGTGTTTACCAGTGTTGTTGACATTGTATCTATGTTTGATGGGGGTGTATTATAAAGCAAAATTACGCATTTCCCGCGAATTGGCGAAAAGTTTTTGCCGTTATGACCAAAATTAGTTATTTTTGCATTACAGTAACATTTTCACTCACCCCTCTCCCTTCACACCCTGTCCCCTACCGGTATGTATATAGTCTCCGCCCGCAAGTACAGACCCTCGACCTTCGCGTCGGTGGTCGGGCAGCGGGCCCTCACCTCGACGCTGCGCAACGCCATCGCCACCGGCCGTCTCGCTCACAGCTATCTCTTCTGCGGGTCGCGCGGCGTGGGCAAGACCTCCTGCGCCCGTATATTCGCCAAGACCATCAACTGTCTCAACCCCACCCCCGAGGGTGAGGCCTGCAACGAGTGCGACTCCTGCCGCTCGTTCAACGAGGGCAATTCGATGAACATCATCGAGCTTGATGCCGCCTCCAACAATGGCGTCGACGACATCCGCCAGCTCGTGGAGCAGGTGCAGAATCCCCCCTCCACGGGGCGCTACAGGGTGTTTATCGTCGACGAGGTCCACATGCTCTCGGCCGCGGCGTTCAACGCTTTCCTCAAGACCCTCGAGGAGCCGCCCTCCTATGTGATCTTCATTCTGGCGACCACCGAGAAGCAGAAGATCATCCCCACCATCCTGTCGCGCTGTCAGATCTATGACTTCAACCGCATCACGGTCACCGACATGGTGGAACATCTGGCATATGTGGCCGCTCAGGAGGGGATCAAGGCCGAGCCGGCAGCCCTCAACGTCATTGCCCGCAAGGCCGACGGCGCCATGCGCGACGCCCTCTCGATATTCGATCAGGTGGCGGCATCCTCGCGCGGCAACATCACCTATCAGAGCGCCATCGACAATCTTAATGTGCTTGACTCGGCCTACTACAACCGCCTTCTCGACTGTTTCCTCGAGGGGAAGACGCTCGAGAGCTGGCTCATCTACAAGGAGATCCGCGACAAGGGATTCGACTCCCACTTCTTCCTCACGGGGCTGGCCGACTATCTGCGCGACATCATGGTGGCCATGAGTCCGCAGACCATGGTGCTCCTCGAGGCCGACGACGAGGTCAAGGCCGCTATGGCCGAGAGGGCACGCAGGTGTACGCCCGACTTCCTGTACAGGGCCATGAATCTCTGCAACGAGGCCGACATCAACTGGCGCACGGCTTCCAACAAGCAATTCCTCACCGAGCTGACGCTCGCCAAGATATGCCAACTATCAAGCCCCTCCCCCGATAAGAGCGGAGAGGGAGAGGGGCAGTTGAGAAAGATCTCCGCAGGCCCCGCGCCTCAGGCGCCGATCCCTCAGGCTCCCGCCTCTGCCCCGGCCACGACACAGGCTCCCGCGCCTGTTCCCGCCACACCGGCCACCCATGTTCCCTCTGCCACCCCGGCAGCAGTGCCTCCGCCCCCGCCCGTGGCCACGCGCCGCCCAGCGGGCAAGAAGCCGATGGTCAAGGGGGGCACCACGTCATTTTCGCTCCATTCAGCCCCGTCGGCCTCAGAAGCGGCTCCGCGCCCCGCTGACGCCGCCGCGGCCGAGACGCCCCGAGGCAACCGCGCCTTCACGCTCGACGAGCTCCACAAGGCATGGCGCGCCTACATGGACGCCAACCCCGGGCGCCACATCCTCGTCAACACGATGCGCGCTTCGCTGCCCATCCTCGTCTCAGGTACAGCCTACAAGATGATGATAGAAAATGAGAAGCAGCGCGAGGAGATGACGGCCAACATGCCCTCCCTGTTGGCGCATCTGCGCAGAGAGTTGGGCAACGACAGCTTCACGCTCGAGATAGAGATGAATCAGGGCGAAGCCTCCCCCCACACATGGAACGACCGTCAGGTGCTCGACCACATGATAGCCAACAGCCCAGAGCTCTCCGCCCTCATCGACGACTTCCACCTCACCATCAGCTGATCCCCACCCGCCTCCGCATTGCTTCGGCGAATGGGGTTACGATGATTCGGCGTCCTTGCCGGACGCCCCGCTACGCAAGGAAATGCTCGTGTGTATTATCTGATGCTCTCTTTCAGGGCCCCTGCTGCACGGGACTTGCATGTGGGGGGCTTTCCGGACTCCCCCAATGGTATATGAAGGCGTGCAGGGGATGGGCGTGCGGGGCACGCCGAATCATCGTAACCCCATTCGCCGCAGCGCAGCGTAGGCGATTGGGGCCAGCGACGTGCATGCTTAGGGCGTCCGGTATGGACGCCGAATCTGCGCTAGAGAATGGCGTAGTGGCATGAGAAGACGGGCATATTCATCGTTTCGGCGTCCTTGCCGGACGCCCTTTTGGGGGATGGGGTCGCCCCCCACTCGCCTCCGCTTTGCTCCGGCGAATGGGGTTACGATGATTCGGCGTCCTTTCCGGACGCCCCACGTGTGGGCACTGATTCTCCCCACTCGCCTCCGCTTTGCTTCGGCGAATGGGGTTACGATGATTCAGCGTCCCTGCCGGACGCCCCGCTACGCATGGAACAGATGTGAGGTGCCATCAACCAATATGGGGAGGAAAAGGTCGGCCAACAAAAGATAGTGTGTGGAGTCAGCCCCGAGAGGACGAGTGAGAAGTTCAGTCAAAGAGAGGGGAATGACCAAGTCGGCCCCCGAGAGGGGGTCGTGGCTTTGGTAGGCCCGGGCCTTGGCCCGGGTGAAAAGGATCCCCTCATACAAAGCGGCTCCCGAGAGGGAGTCGTGGACTATCCTCAAAGGATTTTTGCGACAGAGAAGCGAGTAATCCACGACCCCCGTCGGGGGCCGCATATCATTAATAACCAACGCATACCCGTGCCAAGGCACGGGCCTACCAAGGCCATGACCCCTTTCAGGGGCCAACTTTGCATTTCGAGATATTTGAATGATGCTCAGTGATATAGCTGGGAGCCCTTTGTCCCAAGGAGGTGCCGGTGACTTATGGAGTAATCCCCGACCCTCTCGGGACCGAGTTGCGGCACTAGGCTTACACGTGTTGACTTACCGATTCCATACACACCTTTCAGGGGCCCTTTGGCGCGTGACTTGCATATGGGGATTCCATGTCCATGCTCCATATCATTGGCTGTCCTGAGGCGCACGAGTGGAGAGTTGTGCCTTTTCCCTTTGGCGTATGTGGGTGGCGTGGGACTGGTGGACGGTAGAGTGCCTTTTCCCTTTGGTGTATGTGGGTGGCCTGTGATGGACGGCAGAGTACCTTTTCCCAATGGCGTAAGTGGACGGCGGGGGATGGGCGTGCGGAGCACGCCGAATCATCGTAACCCCATTCGCCGCAGCGTAGCGTA